>JAIKZM010000017.1 GCA_024682215.1 Saccharofermentans sp.
CGAACTTACCGACAATGCCGGAAAGAACACGCTCTCCGCCGTTGGCTTCGGCATGGGCAGTTACTTTAATCTCCTGAGATCGGGGGACATTGTCGATATCTGCTACACGATGAACGAATATACATACAGGGGTGAGACGACACTTTCGCTGCACCTTTGCGACATAATGACCGATGCCGGCAAAGGATTCATGTGGCAGAAGGCGGATATTGCCGAGAAGCTTTATTCAAGCGGACTTGAGCCTTCGCAGATCTCGAAGATGGCTCACGGCGAGGACATCATACCTCAGATGGTCCCGTCTGCCGGGCATTTTGCAGAGTGCTACAGGATCATAGACAAGTTTGCCGGAAATTCGCTTTCGACTGTTGACTGCGTGCTTCTTGCAAAGCTCATCAACAACAACTCGGATACTTTCATTACACCGTTCCAGACTAAGAGATGCCTTGAGGTTTTCGCTGACTGCGGACTTATCAGGCTTCGTGAGATCACTCCAACCAGATTGTGTTTTAATATCACTTCCGGCGGAAAAAGAGTAAAATTGAGTGATTCAGAGGTGTACAGGAAGGTGACCAATGTCGGCCAAAAATAACAAAGACGAACTGAGTGCCTTGGACAGGGCAGCTGCCGAGGAAGAAGCAAAGGAACGCGAGTTCCTCCAAAACGATGAGCTTATTCCCGAGATCCCTGATGATTACGAGGACAGTTTCGTTGACATCCTGAATTCTTATGATGCTTATGCGCATGCGGCCAATCTTGATGATGAGATCATTGAGAAGGACAACGTCATGCTCAGGAAGGCATTTATCTTTGCGTTCAAGGCTCACAGGAACCAGAGACGCAAGAACGGCGTTCTGTACATCATACATCCGCTCGCGGTCGCAGGCATACTTGTCGATCTTAAGGTCGACGCAAATACCCTTGCTGCGGCACTTCTGCATGACACCATCGAGGATACTGCGGCTGATTTCGAGATGGTTTCAGGAAAGTTTGGCGAGTCGGTCGCAAACCTCGTTGACGGTGTTACGAAACTCAACCTGAAGCTCGATAACGTAATTTACAACTCAAAGGCAGACATCCAGGCGGAGAACGTCCGCAAGATGCTCCTTGCCATGACTGACGACATCAGAGTCATTTTCATCAAGCTCGCAGACCGTCTTCATAACATGAGGACATTGAAGTTCCAGACACCTGCAAAGCAGATAGAGAAGGCCCAGGAGACTCTGGACATCTACGTTCCTTTTGCGGGTAGATTCGGTATCTACAGGATCAAGTGGGAACTCGAGGACCTTTGTCTTAAGTATCTGCATCCCGAGGAGTTCAACGAGCTCGTAAAGCTCGTCAGAGGCAACCGTGCGCAGCGTGAGGATTTCATGGAGCAGGTCGTTTCCGAGATCAGGGCGAAGCTCGAGGAGAACGGAATCACACATTACGACATTGAAGGGCGCCCCAAGCACTTTTACAGCATTTACAAGAAGATGCATGAGAAGGGAAAGACGATCGACGAGATCTACGATCTTTTCGCGTGCAGGATAATCGTTGACGAGGTCATCGAATGCTATCAGGTACTGGGTATCATTCACGAGATGTACCAGCATGTTCCCGGACGCTTCAAGGACTACATAGCGATGCCGAAGGAGAACAAGTACCAGTCGATACACACGACGGTCGTAAGTCACAACAGCACGCCGTTTGAAGTGCAGATAAGGACTTTTGCGATGCATCAGATCGCTGAGTACGGCATCGCTGCCCACTGGCACTACAAGGAAGCCGGAGACTCCAAGGAGTTCAAGGCTGACAGATATGACCGCAAGATCGACGAGATGAGACAGATCATCGACTCGCAGAGCGAGCTTGCCGATTCAGGCGAGTTCCTCGAGTCGCTCAAGATGAACATCGCGCCTGACGAGATTTTCGTTTATACGCCTAAGCACGAGGTAATCAAGCTTCCTCAAGGCTCGTGCCCGATAGATTTCGCTTATTCGATCCACAGCGGCATCGGAAACCACATGCACGGCGCAAAGGTCAACGGCAGGATCGTTCCTTTGTCATACATTCTCAAGAACGGCGACATCGTTGAGATCCAAAGTTCCGCAAAGCTCGTAAAGGGCCCGTCACGTGACTGGGTCAAGATCGTCAGAACCGCGACCGCCAAATCAAAGATCAACGCCTGGTTCAAAAAGGAAGCAAGGAGCGAGAACATCACCACCGGTAAGGAGCTTCTCGGCAATGAGATCTCCAGGAACGGATTTACCCCTGAAAAGCTCCTCATGCACAAGGCGATCGAGGCTATCCTAAAGCGCAATAATTTCTCCAGCCTTGACGATATGTATGCCGCCATAGGTTACGGCAGCATCAGTGTAAACAAGGTCTTTTCGCGTCTCCGTGACGACTATATCAGGAACTGCTCGGAAGAGGAGAGAAGTGAACTCGGTTACCGTATCACCGCTGACGGAAACGTTGTCTACAGCCCTATGGATCTGCCGCTTGAACTCGGTAAGTTCGACCAGTCCAGGACAGGAAAAGGCAAGGGAAAGACGGCAACACCTGAAACAACAAAGCAGGTTGCATCCTATGATGTCACCAAGCTCGGCGTGATCAACACAGACCCTCATCAGACGGCATCTGCCGCTGCCATCAGGGCGGGCGTCAAGCCTGAGGATATTGCCGAACAGACCAAGACTGCCAAGACCGGTACGGGAAATGCGGCCAGACGCATACACAGCAGTGACGAGGTCATCGTTGACGGCATCGAGGCGATAGCGACGCATATTTCAAAATGCTGCCACCCAGTATTCGGAGACGATATCATCGGCTTCATCACGCGCGAAAAAGGCGTCGGGATCCATAAGACGAGCTGCAAGAACATTCAGAACATCATTTCGAGGAAGTCTGAATCCATAAAGGACGAAGAGCGCTACCAGCGTCTCGTTTCGGTTCACTGGCTTTCCAAGGCGAAGTTCTCAAGCTACGACGTCCAGCTGATAGTAGAGGCCACAGACCGCGCAAGACTGCTTCTCGACGTGCTCGATAAGATCAATGAAGAGAAGATTAACATTGTTAAACTCAATACGGTTGTCGACGGAAACAACGCTAAGATCTACGTTACAGTCAATATTTCAGGCAAGGAACAACTCGACCGTACAATCTCCAGGATCGAGACGGTCAAGGACGTCACAGGCGTCATAAGGAACTGATCATCCGGATTTTTTTCAGGTATCCCCGTAGTAGCGATCGTAGTAATTGGTGTCGATCCTGCTTATATTGCAGAGGATCATCGGCTTTCTTCCGATCTTTGAGCTTATGAAGTTCTTAAGGTGCTCTCTGAAAGCACGCTTTTCGGTGAATGCTTCAATGCTGCCTTCGCGGCGGCCGGCCTGGGAAAGGAGTGCTTCGCACTTTTCCGCTATCTGGCTGTGGATCACATCTTTATTGTCTGCGCTGTCCAAAAGACCGATGGAATTTACGGAAGGAGGGCAGATGAGGTCTCCGCTGGCAGAATCGACGGTCAGTGCGATGCTGACAACACCGTCCTCACTCAGATGGATCCTGTCGTTGAGGACCTTGTCGTTGCAGTCCATAGTGTAAGAACCGTCGATAAGGACAGGTGATGCCGTCACGTGATCGCAGATCTTTGCCTCGTTGGGATTGAGCGAAAGTATGTCTCCGTTAGCGAGGATAAAGATATTCTCTTCATCCGTTCCGAGGTTCATGGCCATTTCCTTATGCAGGCAGAGCATTCTGTATTCGCCGTGGATCGGGATAAAGAACTTAGGCTTGATCAGGGTGTGGAGCATCATGAGCTCATCCCTGTAAGCGTGGCCTGATACATGAACGTCGGCGAGCGACTGGTAGATGACGTGAGCGCCCTTCTTGTAGAGCTCGTTGATGACGCGGTAGATCGGCTTCTCGTTGCCGGGGATCGGGTCGGCAGAGATGATTATCGTGTCGCCCTTCTGGATGTCTACGGAACGGTGAGAGTCGAACGCCATTCTTGTCAGGGCGCTCATGGGCTCAGCCTGGCTTCCTGTGGTGAGGATGACGATCTGGTCATCGGGATAGTTGTCTATCGATTCGATGTTGATGAGCGTGTCGGGCTTGATATCGATGTAGCCCAGAGAGTTTGCTATGCCGAAGACCTGGACCATGCTGCGTCCGGAGAGGCATACGTGTCTGCCGTACTTTTCGGCTGCGGAGATGATCTGCTGCATCCTGTGGACGTGTGACGAGAAGGTGGCGACGATTATCCTGCCTTCCGCCTTCCTGAAGTAGTGTGAAAATGCCTCGCCGACGTGCTTTTCGGAAGAGGAGAAGCCTTCTATCTCAACGTTAGTGGACTCGCACATGAAGAGCAGAACGCCTTCCTTGCCGAGTTCTCCGAATCTCTGCAGATCTATTGTCTTGCCGTTGATGGGCGTAAAATCGATCTTGAAGTCACCGGAATGTACGACAACACCGACGGGAGTCCTGAGGGCCAGGGCATACGAGTCAGCGATGCTGTGGTTGACCCTTATGAATTCAATGTCGAAATTGTTGCCCAGCCTGATATGGTCGCCGTTCCTGCAAGTCGTGAGCTTGATGCCGTCCAGCGGAACGTTCTTATCCTGGAGCTTTAGCCTTACAAGTTCAATGGTCATTGTGCCGCCGTAGATCGGGCACTTGAATTCGCGCAGGAAATAGGGAAGGGAGCCGATGTGGTCCTCGTGTCCGTGAGTGAGCACGATACCCCTGAGCTTGGTCTGGTTGCGCCTGATGTATGTGAAATCAGGAATGACGCAGTCAACGCCAGGCATGTTCTCGTCCGGGAAGCTCATTCCCACGTCGACGATAACGATGTCGTTCCCGTATTCGAAAGCAGTCATGTTCATGCCGATCTCGCCGAGACCGCCAAGAGGTATTATCTTCAGATCTTTGCCGGGAACATAGTCCTGACGCCTGACTCTTTGAGCCTTTTTGGCTTTTTCAGGTTTTTTCTCGTTATCCCTGCTCTTCTGGAGCTTTTGTGTTTTCTTTGGTTCTGTCTTAAATCTGCGTGCTTTGCTTACTGTTTGTTTTGACTTGCCGTTTCCTTTGTTTTCGGATTGCATATTCCCCTCTTATTGCTGGTAGACATTTCGATAGCATGTGCTGTGACCCTTAGCCGAGTCAACATATATATCTATCCAGTTACCTTTGAAATTTCCTCTGTCTTCAACTTTGTAGAGTCCGTCACCACCAAGCGGATCTTTCTCGATATAGATCCAGGAGTTCTTGGGGAAGACCTTCCAGTCAGCAGCGCATGTGCGGCCCTGTTTGCACTTGGTGCCTGTTGCGGTAGTAGTGCTGTAGAATGTGCTTCCGTCTTTCCTCTTGTACAGGACCGGACCGTAGAAGGTGATCTTGCACTTAACGCCGTTAACCTTCTTGACCGTGGTCTTTGTAGCTATCTTGGGTGTAGGTTTCTTTGTTGTGGCTTTTACTGAAGGTTTCTTTGTCGGCGCCTTGGTTGCCGTGGGCCTGGGCAGGGACAGTGTGGTAAGAGACTGCTTTACATAGTTGCCGTCTGATGTCTTGTACCAGCCGTTGGATGTCTTGGCGATGACAGTGATAGCCTGATTTACTCTAACTTTTCTGACAACCTTGTAACCTGTGCCGGGGCCTGTTCTGATATTGACTGTCGTTCTGGCATAGACTGTCTTTTTATATGCAGACTGGGTTATGGCGTTCTTTGCAGGCTGCCGAGCCGCAGTTGTAGATGTGACAGGCTCCGCAGATTCCGTAGTGGTTTCTTCGGTTTCTGTTTCGGTCTCTGTTGTTGTCTCTTCTGTCTCTGAGGATGTTTCTTCAGTTTCCTCGGAGGCTGTTGTCGTTTCTTCCGGTTCAGACATGGTAGGATCTGTCTGCCCGAGCTTCTCTGCGGAATTGCCGGTGGAAGCAACAGGATTCTTGATGTTGTATGTATCTCTGTCCGGTGCGAGCTCGGCAGGGATGACGTCATAAACGTCAGCCATGTCGGCGGAATCGACCCTGAGTGCCTGAACATCGGAAAAGTTAAGGACGGTATTGACTGCGATGGCAGAAGCAGCACATAATGCACTGACTACGATGACGCAGCAAGTGTTTGCGATCTTCTGTTTTGTCAGACGGTAAGCCGTCTTGATCCCCAGTATTTTCAATATATTCCTCCATGATCCGCAGGTATCTGCGGATTGCTTTAAAAAAGCATAAAACCAACATTATTATAACACAATCGAAAAATGTTGCATTTTTGGGGCATTTCGCATTGCATAAACGCCTGTTTTCAAGGCTTCCCGGGCTTACTTGAAATATCCGTTTATCAGCTTATCGATCAGTCTGACATCAAGCGGAGCTGAAGCTGATTCAAATGAAAACGTCAGTCTGTCGCCCTGAATGATACCTGCCTGATTGTAAGTGTTGACGCGGTTAACCATTTCATCAGCATATTCCGGATCGTCCATCATTCCGCAATGCTCGTGGTATATAACCTTCCCGTCGCTTACCCTGAGCATTGAAAAATCAGGATGTATCACCATATTTCCGACTTTCAGAGGACACTCATACCTGTAAGGGATTCCATTGGCATAAAGCCTGTCTGCTATGATCATTTCGGATTTGGATCTGACTCGCTCTCCGCGCATGGTCATAAAGACTGGTGCGCCTCTTTTAAACGGTTTCTTGGTATAAGGCTCATCCATCCACATGCGGGCATTCTTTTCATTGCCGGGGATTATCGGAACCGCGTGATTTCTGCGTTCCTCCGGGAGCCGGTCGAAGATTTCTTCCGGAAGCTCATCAGGATATTGCTTCATCATCTTTTCGAGCGCTTTAAGCTCGCGTCTGGCAGATCTAAGAACTTCTTTAAGATAGCTTTTCTGAATCAGGGCTTTGATTAGGGCAGTGTCTTTTGAGGTGAGGTAAATGTCCTTGCTCGCATCGTTTCCGTGATAGTAATATGTTTTACCTCGGATCTTTCTGATAATGATCCTGCCTTCAGGCATTTGCGAAAGTCTGTTTTCGGTGTTTTGGACAGTTTGCAGGATCAGTTTATACCGTTCTTTCAACGTTTCTCTTACACATTTGCCCATGATTTGCCTCCTGACTTTTCTTGATTATATGGGCATACTTGAAGTAAGGAAATGAAATCGGTCCAATGTGTCAAAAACAGAGACTTTTGGCCTCAGCTGACCGTGAAGGGGTTTGCCTTCGGACTGTGTTATAAAAAACTGCTCGAAAAATGCGGGAAAATTATAAAAAACGGGCGATTGTTATAATTTTCGCCGAAAAAACAGGCAGTTTTTTATAACTGGCAAGTGGAGCGGGTGGGGCATCAAGATTATAGACAATGGTGCGGATTTATTGATTTACAAGGTGTTGAGAGGAGAACCGGCCTGCGCGCCCTAACTCAAAATCGATTTTTAGTAAAGCGTTTGCCGATATTTGTCAATTGATTGTCACATCGATGCAAGGTATGACACATTTCCACTCGCTATAATCTAATCACATCAGGCAGGGAGGAGGAGCTGTTCGGGAACATGTCGCTTGGCAGGGTAAGACAACCTATTCGCAGAGCCGAATACGGCACGACAGAGCAGGATGTGGAAAAGCGCAGAGCTAAGATCTACATCATTTGTGCGCTGATACTGCTGGTTTGCGGAGTTCTCGACGTTCTTTTCATCGTGGGGATCCTCGGCCTCTGACATAAGAACAGTCGCGGGCGCTGAAAAAGGCGTCCGTTTTTATTTTCCGGGCCCTTTTCAAATTGCAAAAACAGCCATGCTCGTATATACTTACTCCCATAATTTATTATTTAGGGAGTAATTCGATGAAAGTTTCAGAAATGTTCATGGCAACCCAGCGTGAGATCCCGGCAGATGCCGAGATACCTTCGCATCAGCTGATGCTCAGAGCCGGCCTTATCCGTAAGGCAGCTTCGGGAATCTATTCTTTCATGCCTCTCGGATACCGTGCCTACAGAAAGGTTGAGGCTGTTATCCGCGAAGAGATGGACAGGGCGGGCGCACAGGAGCTCATAATGCCGGCGCTTCTGCCAGCTGAAGCTTATCAGGGTTCTGGAAGATGGGAGAAGTTTGGTCCCGAGATGTTCAGGCTCACAGACAGAGGCGGAAGATCTTTCTGCCTTGGCCCTACGCATGAGGAGCCTTTCACTGAGGCTGTAAGGGACACTATCAGATCCTACAAGCAGCTTCCTGTTACTCTTTATCAGATCCAGCACAAGTACAGAGACGAGAAGCGTCCGAGATTCGGTGTCATCAGGGCAAGAGAGTTCGTCATGAAGGATGCTTATTCCTTCGATGTTGACGAGGCAGGTCTCGATGTTTCATATCAGAAGATGTATGTCGCTTACAGAAAGATCTTCGACAGGTTCGGTCTTGACTACACGATAGTTGACGCTGATTCAGGCGCTATGGGCGGTTCCGGATCACAGGAGTTCATGGTAAAGAGCGAAGTCGGTGAGGATGCCATCTGCTTCTGCGACGAGTGCGGATATGCCGCAAACGAGGAGAAGGCAGGCTGGACAAGGGGCGAGCCCGAGACAGCTGAGATGCTCGAGACCGAAAAGATCCACACACCCGACGTTAAGACGATCGAGGAACTCTGCGGTTATCTCAACTGCGGACCTGAGGCTTTCGTTAAGACGATCCTTTATAACATTGACGGCAAGTTCGTTGCAGCCATGTGCAGAGGCGACAGGGACATCAACGAGACAAAGCTCGGCAATCTTTACGATGCTACCGAGATGGAACTCGCAGCTTTTGCGGATGTAGAAGCGATCACCGGCGCAAAGGTTGGTTTTGCAGGCCCTGTAGGCCTCAAGCAGAAGGTCGATATCGTTGTCGATACCGAAGTCGCCGGAATGAAGAACTTCGTTGTCGGTGCATGCGAGACAGACTATCACTTCAAGAACGTTAACATCGGAAGGGATTTCGAGGCCGATAAGGTTGTCGATATCACCAACGCAAGAGAGGGCGACATCTGCCCCAAGTGCGGCAAGGGCAAGCTTGGCATGGCAAGAGGCGTTGAGGTCGGCCATATCTTCAAGCTCGGAACAAAGTATTCCAAGGCTTTGGACTGCATCTACCTAGACAAGGACGGCAAGGAGCACAACATGGTAATGGGATGCTACGGCATCGGCGTTTCCAGAGTCCTCGCTGCCATCATCGAGCAGTTCCATGATGATGACGGAATCATCTGGCCTTCCATCGTTGCACCTTACAAGGTAATGGTCATCCCTACGAAGACAAATGACGAGGCTATCATGGGTCTTGCTGAGAAGATCTACGGTGAGCTTTCCGATAAGGGTGTTGATGTTCTCATCGACGACAGGAACGAGAGACCCGGCGTTAAGTTCAAGGACTGCGATCTCATCGGTATCCCGCTCAGGATCACCGTCGGCAGAAGAGCTGCTGAAGGCATTGTCGAAGTTAAGGCAAGAGCAGGCGCTGATGCTGCCGAAATGACTGCTGAAGAGGCTGTTGCAGAGGCACTAAAGATCTGATGTCGCGATTCTTCCGGCGTGTAAGCGCGGCTCTTATGGCCGCTGTAATGACAGTGTGCTTAACGGGTCCGTGCCCGCCGGTTTTAGCTGACAAAAAGAAGTTCAAACCTGAATCTGCTTCGTTTTATTCATATGAGCTTGTCACATACGAGGGCGAGCCCATTAAGCTCAGCGTTGAGGGCACGAACTTTAATGTCAGCACAGATGCTTCCAATACTTTTGAACTGGTGCTCTGCAGAGCTGACAACAGCAAAGTCGTAAGGCGTTTCAGAAGAGAGACGGGAAAGTTTTCCGTTGACCTCTCCGGATACATGACCAAAAACGTCCTTTACTTTGTCATGGTCAGCTACCAGTTAGGCTCGACGGTCTATACGCAGGATGACAACTACATCTTTTTGGGCGATGACGGATGTGTTCATTTCTACAAGTCGCCGACTTATGATTTCAATGTTGAAAGATGCAAGGAACTGAGGGATGACGAGGTCTCTTTGAAAGAGTGCCTTCAGCCTCAGAACGACATCGAGTGCGATGACCCGATTATAATTGAGTACTCCAAGACGATATGTGATGATGCTGAGACTGATTGGGAAAAGGTCTATCAGATCTATACCTACATCACCGGCGCGATGGCGTATGACAATTCACAGACCGACAAGAACAACAAGATGGTCTATCAGGACGGATCCATCTGCCTGCTGCGCCGCGGTATCGCGGTGTGCGAAGGCTTTGGCAACGTTTTCACGGCGCTTTGCAGGGCACAGGGGATACCGGCCACCGTTGAATTCGGAGTAGGCCTTGCAAGCTACGATGAGATGATGGCCGACAATCTTTCGCAAGACGAGACTCCGGATCACGCATGGGCAGCGGTCTATGTCGGAGGCAAGTGGCGTTTTGTCGATCCTTCCTACGATTCCGGAAATGCTTATGAGGGAAAGTCCTGGAGCAACGGTAAGATAGTCGAGGGAACACCTTCATATAACTACTATCTGCTCCCTTTGGAAGCGTTTTCATACGTACACAAGATCTGTGACGCCGATACGGTCCACGGTTATGAGCGTTCGGGAAGCTGCGGAGATAACGCGACTTATACTATCACGCGCGACGGAACTCTAACTATCTACGGCAGCGGAACGATACAGATGCCTTATGGCGTGAACGGCTTTTCGAGGATCGTTTTCGCGCCTGATTCAAAGATCACTTGTATCGGCAGGAAATGCTTTTTCGACTGCGATCTCATTACGCAGGTGATAATTCCCGATACGGTCGTGGAGATCGGCCAGGAGGCCTTCAACAGCTGTGAGGACCTCGAATACGTATATCTGCCTGAGGGCCTGCAGAAGATAGGCCAGGAGGCTTTCGACGTTTGCGATGAGCTTGCGTATGTAAGGATCCCGAATTCAGTTAAGCGTCTTGGAAGCTGGGCATTTGACGACTGCCCGCGGCTTTACATAAGCCTTCCCGCGAAATGGAAAGGCTACGATGCCAAGTACGAAGTAAAGCCGATGCACACGGAATACAGGTAACCTGATCAGTCTTTGTCTGCGTTTCCGTTCATCCAGCTCTGATGGTAATTCTTGCGCCTGTATTCTTCAGGTGTCATACCGGTTGTCTTTTTGAATACCTGGATGAAGTGGGACTGCGATGAGAACCCGAGATAATTTGCAACCGTAAGGGAAGACTCGTCTAAGTGGCGGAGCATGTTGCAGGCCACATTGATCTTCTGGTCCCTGATGTAGCGGCTCAGCGTGATGCCCATTTCCTGCTTGAAGAGCTTGGAAAGATAGCTTGAATTGAGCGACAGCGAATCTGCGATGGATTCGACAGTGAGATTGTCCTGTATGTGCGAGCGGATATAGTCGATCGCGATGACGATGTGGCGCGAAACGACTTTGCTCTTTGTGAGCTCGTTCATCTTGCGGCAGTAGTGACGGAGAAGATCCATCTGAAGCTGCCTGACTTCCTCGCCCGATGTTGCGTTGTCTATGAGCTCGATATAAATGTCGCTTAACGTGTAGGCAACGGAGATCTCCATGCCCTGCTCGATGCAGAAGCGGCTGACGAGCGCTACGAGGATGACTGCATGGTATTTGCGGTCCTGGATGGGGTCATTGCTGAGCTTGCCCAAAACCTGGCCTGCGCCGAAGTTCTTGAGGCGTTCTTCCAAGGCTCTTGAATTGCCGCTCGAAACGATCTCATAAAAATTGATCTCGCGGCTGTAACCCTCGAGACGGCCTTCCGCATTTCCTTCATCCATAAGCCTTCTGGCCAATTCTTTTTCAATGTTGATCATATAATCTATTCCTCCGCAGTCGAGCGGTTTTTAGCAAATTTCGTACATTCCACTCAAATATTATATTTTTTGACGAAACATGTAAAGTTCACTGTTTGTTCTTGAAAATCGGCTCCGCACTTATTGAGTTATTTTTCGAAAAGATATAGAATTTTCCCTAGAAAGAGGGGAAGCTAACCGAATGACAGAAGAACTCAAAGACATCATATATTCTGATCTGTTCAGGTATACAGGCAATGCAAGACGTTATAAGAACATCTATGCCTGCTATCTGCAGGAAAGAAGATCGAGCCCTGAGTTCAGCTACATCAGCGTTATGCGCCGCACCCGTTACTATTACGACCAGATCCAGAAGTATGACGGGTTCCGCAGAAAGATAGCGCAGATCAAGTTCGCGGTTAACAATTACAGGCTCGACAGACTGAGCCGTAAGTACCATTTCCAGATCCCTTACGATACCAACATCGGCAAAGGCTTTTATCTTGCGCATTTCGGACGTGTCATCATCCACCCGAAGAGCGTCATAGGCCACAACGTCAACGTTTCTACGGGCGTTGTAATCGGTACCCAGTTCAGAGGAAAGAGGAAGGGCTCTCCCCATATCGGCAATTACGTCTGGATCGGCGCAAATGCAGTCATAGTCGGCAATATCAATATCGGTAATAACGTTCTCATAGCACCCGGTGCGTATGTCAATTTCGACGTACCAGACGGTTCTATCGTAATCGGCAATCCGGGTCTCATCAGACGTTCACCCGGCGCTACGCTCAATTACATCAACAATACGATACTGTTCGACGAGTACAACGTTCGTTCGGATGGTGTCAAGCAATGGTGATCAGTCCGGTATTCTTCAGGAACAACAGAGAGAGATTTCTGGATAAGCTGCCTGATAACACAGCGGCTTTCCTGTTTTCGGGCGAGGAAAAGAAGATGTGCGGCGACAGTTCGTACAGATTCCTGCCTGACCGCAATTTCTACTATCTTACCGGCCTCGAAAAGCCTGAATACATGCTCCTTCTCATGAAGAAGGATGGAACAGCGTCCGGATTCATCTTCGCTCCTGCGCATGACATCATGAAGGAGCGCTGGAACGGCAAGAGAATGGACTTTTCCGAGATCGCCCGCATTTCGGGAATGGATGTTGAATTCATCCGTGACAGGGAAACCTTCGCCGACACGGTCTTTAAGCTTGCTTCTGACAACTCTCTGAGGTTTGCGGTGGACGGCGGTTCCGTAATGGAGAGCCCGCGTTCATTTGCTGAAAGATGCCGCAAGCAGGGAAGAGAGCCGATGGATATTTCGAATATCCTTACGGAAATGCGACTTGTTAAGACAGATGAAGAGACCGGTTCGATAATCGAGGCTGCGCGCGTGACAGAAGAGGCACTCGCAGAGATGAAGAAACTTATCAAGCCGGGCGTTTCCGAGTATGAGTTATATGCGAAGCTCGAATATGAGATGGCAAAGCGCAGCAACATGCTGTTTGCTTTTGAAACGATCGTCTCATGCGGAACGAATGCCTTTTATCTGCATCACAGCGATCCCGAAAGGTCAGGTGACGGCATCGCCAAAGAAGGCTCTTTCATTCAGGTGGATGTCGGTGCGAGGGTGAACGGATACTGTGCTGACATATCACGTGTTTATTTCGTTGGGCGTCCTGTATCTGATGACGACAGGCGCGTAAAACTCCTCGGACTGATCCAAAGTCTGAGGAAGGCGGCTTTCGCTTTCATTGCTCCCGGAAAGACTTTTGCGGAGCTTAATTCACAAATGTATGACATCGCAGGCAAATGGCTTGCGGAGCAGGGTTTAATCAATGATAATTTCAGCAAGGACGATGTAACTTCCTTTTATTGGCACAACACTTCCCATTTTCTCGGACTTGACGTTCATGACGTTGGTTCGAGAGACAGTGTATTTGTCTGCGGAAACTGCCTTGCTGTGGAACCCGGAGTTTATATTCCCGAATGGGGAGTCGGTTTCAGGATAGAGGACGACGTCGTTCTGACTACGGACGGCTGCCGGCTTTTGAGTTCCGGAGCTGACGACCTGGAGGGAATAATTGCAGACTGATCCTGCATCTGTATATCTGGCGATAAATTCGGGAGGACTTGTCGTCTTGCTCGCCGTCTTGGTACTGCTCCTGGCGGCGGCCGGTGCGTTTGCTTATTTTCTCATTTACTGTGAAAGGCTTTTCAAGCGAGTCTATACACGTCCGAAGCCGCTCCCGCAGATAGACAGGGCACCTACAAAGATCGACAGAACGACCATAACGGGCAGGGGCCGCAACTGGTTCTACTCTTTCAGGAGAGAATGGATAAACGTAAGGACAGGTTCTTTCGACGGGACAAAACTGTCCGCATATTACAGGCCTTCAACGGAGCCCGGCTGCCCTAACATCGTCATCATGATCCATGCCTATGACGAGGAGCCGACGCAGTGTGCCGCTTACGCAAAACTCATGATGAAAAAGATCAAGTGCCATGTCCTCATTACACATCTCAGAGGTCACGGAATGAGCGGCGGAAAGAACTTTACATGGGGTCTGCGTGAGAGCGTTGACCTTGAGTGCTGGTTTGATTTTGCGAGAAGAAGAGTAGGCCCCAACTGCAGGATATATCTGTTCGGACGCGGAGTCGGCGCAACGGCTGCGCTCCTGGCTGCACAGCAGAAAGGATTCTGTCCTGAAGTGTGCGGCATCATTGCCGATTCACCGATGGATACGCTGCCTTCATTTCTTCGAAACATTCTGGACCGTGATAAGTTCATCAGTACCGATGCCGCTTTGTACAGGCTCAGGATGCTTACCAAAGCAAGGTTCGGTTTTGACATGAATGTCTGCGACTGTGCGGTCCATTCAGGCAGGATAAGAGTGCCCGTCCTGATCTTCGAGGGCGGCGAGGATGACGAGACACTACCGCGCGGTGTCAGCGATATCTACGATAATCTGCGCTGCCGCAAGCGTATGGTGGTAGTAAACGACGCAAGGCATCTGCAGTGTTATGAGAATGCGCAGGCACTTTACGAGCGCGAAGTCCAGAAGTTTATAGAATCGTGTATTTCGAGGCTTGCCAAACTAGGCCGTTTGTAGTATATTTGCTCGCGAAAACGGAAATAACGGGGAGCTTGAGCGCGGCATTCATCCGCGGAAATGGCTGAGAGGGCAGTAATCGCCGACCCGCTGAACCTGACGGATAATGCCGGCGTAGGGAAAGATTCTATTAGCATGGAATTCCTCCGAAGGAATATTGACGCAGGTCGGTTTCCGGACGGAGGTTTTTTTATGACAGCAAAGAACATTTCAAAAACGAGGATGCTCACGGAAGCTGCGATCATGCTTGCTCTTGCGACCGTGTTGTCCATCATCAAGATCCTTGAACTGCCTTACGGCGGTTCAGTAACCGTGGCATGCATGCTGCCTGTCATCATCATCGCGTACAGGCACGGCGTAAGATACGGTCTGCTGGTGGCTTTTGTTTTCGGTGTCATCCAGCAACTTATCGGACTCAAGACACTGTCTTATGTAACGACATGGCAGTCAGTCGTTGCAGTCATCGCGTTGGACTACATCGTCGCTTTTACGGTCATCGGACTCGGAGGCGTTTTCAGAAAGGTTTCAAACCAGGCTTACGGACTTCTTCTCGGAACATTTCTGGTCTGCGCTTTGAGATTCGTCTGCCACGTTATTTCAGGCGCTACAGTCTGGGCAGGCCTTTCGATACCGACTGAAGCAGCGCTCATCTATTCTATCGGATACAATGCGACATACATGCTCCCTGAGACCATTGTTACGGGTGCAGCAGCTTACTATATCGGCAGCGTTCTCGATTTCAGGGGAGACAGCATCACCAACATCAAGCGCGAAGACAGAACAGGCATCCCGGTCCTTAACTGGATATCAGGACTGATAGTCGTCGTAGCTGTCATCTTTGATGCAGTCAACATCTTCATGCATCTGCAGAACGCAGAAAGCGGTGACTTCGATGCAACGGGTTTTGCAAGCGTAAACTGGAAACTGATCGCAATAGTTACAGTTTCTGCCGTAGTCATTTCCGCAGTTCTTCTTATAATCTCCAAGCTTACAAAGAAGCCTGCTGCCAAAGCAGCGTGATCTCAGTTTGCGGTTGTTTTG
>JAIKZM010000053.1 GCA_024682215.1 Saccharofermentans sp.
AAAGTCAGAGAACTTGCAGGAAACAAGACAGCTTGAGTAAAGTAACCATAAGGGACTGCCTAAGACTCTCGTAATGAGGGTCTTTTTTGTTGACTGCCTCATATTTAAATAAGATAGACACAAAAGGTCTGCTAAACTATAATTCGATATTGGAAGTTTATTTCAAATCAATAGAATGAGGTTTTTATGTTTAACGACAGTGATGTCCAAAGGATATTGGAACAGGCGATGTCGACCACGGCTGACTTCGCTGAGGTGTTTCAGGAAGTGACCGAGTCAAAGTCGGTGGGACTCCTGAACGGTAAGGTCATCAGAGCATCCACGGGTTTTGATTCAGGTACGGGAATAAGGCTCCTTGCAGGTACCAATTCCGTATATGTTTATTCGAGCGATAATGACATTGAGGTGCTCTTAAAGCTTGCCAAAGAGGCAGCTGCTGCAATAAAGGGCAACGATAAAGGACAGATCGAGGCTTTAAAGGAGCTCTGTAAGACATCCAAAGCCAACGTTCAGATCGATCCGATGAACGTTCCCAAGACAGACATGGTCGATTTCTTAAGAAAATCTTCTGACTATGCTCTTTCTTACAGCCCTCTGATTACCCAGGTCGCAGGAAGCATCGCTTCATCGGTAAGGACTGCGAGGGTCATCAACACTAGAGGCGTTAATACCGAAGATACGACCAGAAGAATCAGGCTCTCTGTTGAGGCCATTGCCACCAAGGATAATGAGAAGCAGAGCGGCAGGGTAGCTCCCGGTACCATGAGAGGATATGAATTCATCAATGAATACCCTCTGATAGATAAGACACAGGAATGCTGCGACATGGCTATCAGGATGGTCAACGCAGGATATGCGCCTTCTGCCAAGATGCCGGTCATACTTTGCAACGGTTTCGGCGGAGTCATCTTCCATGAGGCATGCGGTCACGCTCTTGAAGCTACCGCGGTAGGCATCAAGGCATCCTATTTCAATGACATGCTGGGTAAGCAGATAGCATCTCCCGTGGTAAGCGCAAGAGACAATGCCAGAATTGAAGGCGAGTGGGGTTCTTATGCAACAGATGATGAGGGCAACACTTCATCAGACCTTCTGCTCATCGAGAACGGCATCTTAAAGAACTACCTCGTTGATGAGTTGGGCGCAAGAAGGATGAACTGCAAGCCGACGGGGTGCGCAAGACGTCAGGATTATTCCTATGCTCCTACGTCACGAATGAGCAATACATATATCTGCAAAGGCGAATCAGATCCCAAGGATATAGTCGCTGCCACAGAATACGGTCTTTACTGCACGAACATGGGCGGAGGATCCGTTGACACATCTACAGGTGACTTTAATTTTGCCGTTAACGAAGCTTACATGATCAGGAACGGCAAGATCGCAGAGCCCGTTAGGGGAGCAACGCTCATCGGCAAGGGCCAGGAGATCTTAAAGAACATCGACATGGTAGGTAATGACTTGGAACTCGCTGCAGGAATGTGCGGTTCAGTATCAGGCGGTGTGCCTGTTACCGTCGGCCAGCCCACCATCAGGGTAAGTTCGATCCTCGTAGGCGGAAGAGAGGCTTAAAGATATGGATATAAAGACAGCTGAAAAGTTTATGGAGAAACTCGTCAAGGCCGGCATTGATTACGGCTTTGAGAGCTGCGAGGCATCTTTCTCCCAGAACTCCACCATGAGCATAGACATCCTTAAGGGCGAAGTTTCAAGCTACGAGAACAGCGCAACATCAGGACTTTCATTCAGGGGCCTCAAGAACGGCCAGATGGGATATTGCTCCACCAACATCTTAGATGACGGTTCCATCGATTTCCTCTTGAAGTCTGCGATGGAGAACTGTGAGGTCTTAAACGATGAGGATCCCCAGTTCATCTACTGCGATGAGAACAATAAGGATCTGTATTTCTCTCAGGTCAAGGAAGCGTATGCCAAGAACACATATAAGTCATTCTCAGAGCTCGGCTTAAAGCTTGAGAAGGCCATCCTTGCATTGGATGACAGGATCGACGCAGTCGATAACCTCTCAATTACATGCAGCACGGGACCGTTCCTGATAATCAACTCCAAGGGGCTCCATTCATACAGGGACTCTGACGGAATGAGCCTGTTTGCTGCCGCAAGGGCAACCGATTCCGACGGCTCGGTAAAGACCGGCGGTCATTTCTGGATCGGAAACGACATCGATGAATTTGATATGGATAAGTTCCTTGCCAAGTTCAAGGAGAACCTCATAGGCAAGATGGGAGCTAAATCCTGCAAACCGGGAAGCTATAAGACAGTACTTAAGAGCGAAGCATTCCAGCAGTTCTTCATGGTGTTCTTCAGCAACTTCCTGGCAACTCCCATGCAAAGGGGACTTTCACTCCTGGCAGGCAAGGAAGGCGATAAGATCGCATCCGATATATTAACTGTTAAGGAAGAGCCGATGTACGACAAGGCCCTTACCAAGATCCCCTTTGACGATGAAGGCGTTCTTACCACGAGCAAGGCGATAATCGACAAGGGAATATTTGCTACGGCTCTCTATGACCTTAAGTCTGCTTATAAGGCAGGTAAGAAGTCAACGGGCAACGGCTTTAAGAACGGAAGCACCGTGTCTGAAGCTCCCACGAACCTCATCGTTGAACCGGGAGACAAATCTTACGAAGATCTCCTCAAGGAAGCCGGTGAGGGCATAATACTTACTGATCTTTCAGGCCTTCACGCAGGCGTTAACCCTATAAGCGGTGATTTCTCCCTTCTTTGTGAAGGGTACCTGATAGAAGACGGCAGGCAGGGAAGACCTGTTGAGCAGATCACGGTGGCCGGAAACTTCTATGAAGTCATAAAGGCTGTTGAAGCCGTAGGAAATGATATAATCAATGTGCCTTCAGGAGAGGGCGAGTTCTTTACGCCTTCTGTCCTGATCAGCTCACTGGCCATTTCCGGTGATGACGAAGATTAATTTATGTGAAAGAAGGACATAAACTATGAGCAAAGTTGACACGATCGCACTCCACGGCGGCTATGTACCCGGAAACGGTGAGCCCAGGCAGGTACCTATCTACCAGAGCACCACATGGAAGTATTCCACTTCAGAGGACATGGGCAAGCTCTTCGACCTGGAAGCAGCAGGCTATTTCTACACAAGACTTCAGAACCCCACCAACGACTATGTTGCGGCAAAGCTCTGTGCAATGGAAGGCGGCGCAGCCGGCATGCTCACATGCTCCGGTCAGGCAGCTAACTTCTTTGCAGTATTCAACATCTGCGAGGCAGGAGACCACTTCATCGCATCAGCAAACATCTACGGCGGAACATATAACCTCTTCGGCGTTACATTCAAGAAGATGGGGATCGAATGCACATTCGTAGATCAGACTCTTCCTTTGGAAGAACTCCAGAAGTACATCCGTCCTAACACAAAGTGCGTATTCGGTGAGACCATCACCAATCCTACAGTTGATATCTTGGACATCGAGAAGTTTGCAAAGCTTGCCCACAACAACGGTATCCCACTCATCATGGACAATACGTTTGCAACACCCGTTAACTGCAGACCTATTGAGTTCGGCTGCGACATCGTAACCCACTCTACGACAAAGTACATCGACGGTCACGGATCTTCAGTAGGCGGTGCCATCATCGATTCAGGTAACTTCGATTGGATGGCTCATGCTGAGAAGTTCCCGGGCCTTTGCACACCTGACGAGTCTTATCACGGCATCACATATGCAGAGAAGTTCGGCAAGGGAGCATACATCACAAAGGCAACAGCTCAGCTCATGAGAGACTTCGGTTCCATCCAGTCTCCCCAGAACGCTTACTATGTACAGATCGGTCTCGAGTCACTTCCTGCACGTATGGCTCGTCACTGCGCAAATGCACAGAAAGTTGCAGAGTTCCTTGCAGGTGATGACCGTATCGCATGGGTCAAGTACCCGGGCCTTAAGACAGATTCCCAGTATGAGCTTGCGCAGAAGTACTGCCCGAACGGCACATGCGGCGTTATGTGCTTCGGCGTAAAGGGCGGAAGAGAGCAGTCCATCAAGTTCATGGACAGTCTCCAGTTTGCAACGATCGCTACACACGTAGCTGACTGCAAGACCTTGCTCTTACATCCCGCATCCCATACTCACAGACAGCTCACAGACGAGCAGCTCAAGGAAGCAGGAATCCCGGGCGACCTCATCAGGTTCTCCGTAGGCATGGAAGATCCCGATGACATCATTGCAGACCTCAAGCAGGCTTTGGATAAGATCAGCTGATATCTGATACAACAAGAAATTCATGCAATGCCCCGGGAAAACCGGGGCTTTGTTATGGCCGAATATGGGGCTGAGTTAACGGTAAAGGCATTATGAAGGTCTAAAACTTCTAACTTTTGAACTGAAGTTCGAAGTTTTGGATCAAAATCAGGTTAATTCCGATAACTTTGAGGGTTAGCTGCTGAGCCTTTATAGTGAATTGGCGCTTACGCGCATGCGCCGTCCGCGGCGTGAGGGGGCGTTACCCCTCATGCCGTGGACGGCAGGATGGTCGCTATATATAAGAGCAAGCGGTTAAAAATCAGAACTTTCGGTAAAATTACAATAGAAATTGATATAAGAAGTGATATATTAGATTAGTTAGCTATAACTATTAATATGCATATAAATAGGGAGTTGTATTAATGACAAGCAATCTGCAAAACAGGCAGGAAGAGCAGGAGATAGATCTGCTCAAGCTGCTCAAGGTTCTGTGGAAAAAGATATGGATAATCGGTG
>JAIKZM010000082.1 GCA_024682215.1 Saccharofermentans sp.
ATCACGCGTTCACAGATCTCTCGTCGTGCGCTCACAACGCAGCAGGCTAACGTACATAGAGTTAAGGTTGTTGTTGACGGCACCCCCAAGACAATGAACGTTTGCACTCGTTGCCTGCGTTCCGGCAAGGTCAAGAGAGCTTAATTAACTTTTGATTCTATAACAAATAAAGCTCCGGTAAACCGGAGCTTTTGTTTTGCTTAGTTTTATATGAACTGTTTCCCGAAAAGGGAGGCGGGAAGATTATTTCTTCCCGGGAACCTCGATTACGGATTTGCCGCCCATGTAGGGTCTCAATACTTCAGGGATCCTGATGGAGCCGTCTTCATTGAGATTGTTCTCCAGGAAGGCGATGAGCATTCTCGGAGGCGCTACGCACGTATTGTTGAGGGTGTGGGCAAGGTATGTGCCCTCGGGTCCTCTGATCCTGATCTTAAGTCTTCTTGCCTGGGCATCGCCTAAGTTGGAGCAGGAACCTACCTCGAAATACTTCTTCTGTCTGGGAGACCATGCCTCAACATCGCAGGACTTGACCTTGAGGTCAGCCAAGTCGCCGGAGCAGCACTCGAGTGTCCTTACGGGGATATCAAGTGAACGGAAGTAATCAACTGTGTTCTGCCAGAGCTTGTCGTACCACTTCATGGAATCTTCAGGCTTGCAGACAACGATCATCTCCTGCTTTTCGAACTGATGGATCCTGTATACACCGCGCTCCTCGATGCCGTGAGCACCGACTTCCTTACGGAAGCAGGGAGAGTAGGATGTGAGTGTCTGAGGGAGCTTGTCCTCATCTGTGATCGTGTCGATGAACTTACCGATCATGGAGTGCTCGGATGTACCGATAAGATAGAGGTCTTCGCCTTCAATCTTGTACATCATGTTCTCCATCTCGGCAAAGCTCATAACGCCTGTAACAACGGAAGATCTGATCATATAAGGCGGAATGTAATATGTGAATCCGCGGTCGATCATGAAGTCTCTTGCATAAGAGAGGCATGCGGAATGAAGCCTTGCGATATCACCCTTGAGGTAATAGAATCCGTTTCCTGATGTTTCTCTGGCCTGATCGAGTTCGATGCCGTCGAGTTTTTCCATGATATCGACATGATAGGGAACTTCGAAATCCGGAACGAAAGGCTCACCGAACTTTTCAATCTCGACATTTTCGGAATCGTCTTTGCCGATCGGAACGGAAGGATCGATGATGTTGGGGATAACGAGCATGATCTTCCTGATCTCTTCTTCGAGTTCAGTTTCCTTTACTGAAAGAGCCTCGAGTTCTTCGGCCATATCAGTAACCTGTTTCTTGACCTCTTCGGCTTCTTCCTTCTTACCCTGGCCCATAAGAGCGCCAATCTGCTTGCTAACCTTGTTGCGGTTTGCCCTTAATGCTTCCGCGCGGGTCTTGCTCTCACGGAATTCTTTGTCAAGTTCGATGACCTTGTCAACCAAAGGAAGCTTTTCGTCCTGGAACTTGTTTTTGATGTTCTGCTTTACGATGTCAGGGTTGGTCCTGAGGAATTTGATATCAAGCATATCGTTCTCCTTTTTGCCTTTATTAACTTACCTATTTTATTCTTAGGATTTTTAATTATCAATCAGTTTCGACAGCCATATTACCGTCGTATTTTCCCGCAGGGTAGTTTACCGAAGGATCCCACAGGATAAATTCCGTTATGCCCAGGTCGTGGCATGCTTTGATCTGGGCGTTGATCTCGTTGTATCCGTATTGCATGTAATTGCCCTTGCCGATGTATGATGCCGTGAACGACTGGATGTACGGCCTTACCTTAGTGAATCCCTTTTGCTGGTAGACCGACTGACAGCTGTAAAGAACGCTGTAGACGATAAGATAAGGCTCTTTATCAGGATATTTGAATTCTCTTCCGTTAAGTCTTGTTCCTAAAGCATAGTGTGAAGGGTAGACCATCGGGCAGCAGGAGTCGATCCCCGTCAATCCCAGTGTCTCGAATTCCTGTCCTATTATCTTTGCGTCGCCTTTGGAAGTAAGGACAATACCGAAGATATCGGCAGATACGGGAACGCCCATCTTATCCTGGAGACGGATCCTTGCTTCCTGCAGGAAGCGGTTGATGGCTTCAGCCTTGGTCGGATAAGATCCCTCGGCACCGTAATAAGGCACCTTGTCATTCTTGTATCCTACAGGAAATCTGACATAGTCATACTGGATCTCATCGATGCCGAAAGAAGCTGCTTCTTCAGCAAGCTCTATAAGATATTCCCAGTTTTCCCTGTTGTAAGGGCTTAAGAAGGGGCGCTTGCCTTCGCTCGAAAAGAGTACCACTTCGCCGTTTTCGTCCTTGATGGCTCTTTCGGGGAATTTCTTTGCGGCGGTCGAGTCATTGAATGAAACGATGCGTCCGATTATACGCAGACCATTGGCGTGGCACTTGTCGATCATGTCCTTGAGAACGTAATTGTCCCAGACGTAGCCGATCTTCTTGGCTGTGGCATTCTTGGACATGTAGGGGATGCCGTATTCGTTCTTGAGGTCTAAAACAATGGTGTTGAGCTCGCTCTTTTTGCACAGGTCGATCGCAGAATCGATCTTGCCTCCGCTTCCGACATAAACTCCTTTTACATTGAAATGCTCGGGTGTCTTGACTTCTTCCTCAGGGATCTCCTTGAGAGGACCGAACATTGCGTCTGCCGCCGGATTGTCCGGAAGAAGCTCGGTGTGAAGCGATGCCAGCGTTGTGAACGAGTTTTCGGTGGATATGATCGGAACGACAGTGCCCGTCGGCTTGTTTGATTCGATCTTTGCAGATATGTTCTTTGCGAGTTTTGTTATGCCTGCAACGGAAATAAGCACAGCCATGAGGACCGCTATGACCGTCATAGTGGTAAACATGTGCTGAAGCTTCAGAAGACGGGCTGCCTCGTTCGGGGAATTGAGTTTCTGAGGCTTTTTTCTGGAGTTGTTCTTTTTCATAGAGATAATTATACAAGGCGATCGAAAAATGACAAACCTTATACCTTATAAGACCCGTTTATGTTAAAATATCTTTGTTATGAATCTTTGATTTTTCATGAGGTTGATATGATCGTACGCAATTGTGGAGGTGGAATCGTTTTCCGTGGAGATAAGGTTCTGCTTGTCTGCAATGACAAACAGGAATGGGGTTTCCCCAAGGGCGTGATAAGATCATCCGAAAGCAGCAAGATCAACGAACTGGTATCCAGACGAATAAAAGAAGAAACAGGAATAACCGCTTCGGTCCTCGCACCATGCGGAAAGACCAGTTATGAATTCTATTCGATCAAGCGCTGCAAGCCTGTTCATAACAATATTGCATGGTTTGTCATGTCTGCGAAAGAGGGCGACATTGTGATCACCCCTGAAACAGGCACAGTAAATGCCAAGTTCGAATCCGTCGAGAAGGCGATTAACCGTATAACCTACAGCCAGGATAAAGCCCTGCTGATGATGGCATACCAGAAGTACAGGGAGCTTGCCTGATTTGCCTAACGAATCCCGACTTACTTCAGAGGGGAATTCCCGTATCGAGATCAAGAAATCCATTTTCATAGGGCACTGCGCAAAAGTGGAGAGCCCTGCCGAGGCTGCTGATTTCATTGCAAAAGAGAGAAAGACCTATCCTGATGCCAGGCATATCTGTTATGCATGGAGAACGGGCGGGGATTCTGCCAATCAGAAGTCCAGCGATGACGGAGAGCCGTCCGGGACCGCAGGACAGCCGCTTCTGGCGCTTCTTACCGATAATGACCTCAATAACACGATAGTCTGCGTTACGAGATATTTCGGAGGCATCCTGCTCGGAAAAGGCGGACTCATGCGTGCATACAGAGAAAGCGGCCTTAAGGCTCTTTCCGACGGCAAGCCCGTAATGATGACGGAGGGCAGGAGACTCACAGTCAGATGCGATTATGCGTTTTACGAGAAGCTTTCGCGGAAAGCTTCCCAAAAGGAATGGACTTGTGAAAACATAAGCTATGACAGCGTTGTATCACTCTCACTCCTTGTTCCTGAAGAGGAAGTGTCCGAGGCTGAAACCTTTCTCGCGGACGAGAGCTGCGGAAAAGTGGTTCCCGAAGACGGTGGCGGTATCATGATCGCGGGAAGCGGGATCAGTCTCACCTAACTGAAGATAATTCAATTTTGCCTATATTTCTTTTGTTTTTGCTATTAAACTTGATTATGGAATAATAACGATTTTCTGCATGAATAGAGGTATATCATGGACGAGAACAATAACAATAATATCCCTGAGAATTCTGTTAACACACCTGAGACCCGTTCAGCGCAGACTGCACCCGTAACACAGCAGACTGCAGCTCAGCCTCAGGCGGCCCAGCCGGTAAATCCCAATCCGGCGGTCATCTATCAGCAGCCCGCAGTTCAGCCGGGTTATTATGCGAGACCCGTTACACCGGTACCTTACGGATACGGTGTATATGCACGTCCGGTCCAGCCTGTACAGCCCGTGCAGCCTGTTCCTGCAATGATCCCCGTTCAGCAGGTCCCAGTCTACCAGACGAGTCCCAATGCGGTTCCGGCAGGCCAGAGTGCACCGCAGGCTGTGGTACAGCCCGTAAAGACTCAGGTGTCCGGTGCGGCAGCTGCTCAGGCAAGCAAGGATTCAGGCAACGGCAGAAAGCACAGTGTCGTTATGCCGATCATCTTTTCGATCGCCATAGCGCTCCTCGTAGTCTATGCGCTTGCGCAGTCATTCTATGTCGTAACGCTCAACAAGAAGATCGAAGATCTCTCCAGGCCTGCTGAAACCACTTCTGAAACTGAAGAGAGCAGTCCCGAAGAGAGCGCGGAACCTTCAGAGTCTGTTGACCCCCGCGAAACCAACGAGAACGGAAAGCCCGGCTTCTCGATCGATAAGGAAAACACTGACAGGAAAGTGCTCAGCACAACGGAAATAGTAGCTGAAGCAAGCCCTGCCACCATCCCCGTGTACATTATGAGGGGAAAGGGCAGTTCTGCCAAGAAAGCCGCTTCCGGCACGGGTTTCATCATCTCCAAGGACGGCTATATCGTAACCAATGCCCACGTTGTTCAGTACGTAACTGATTCACCCTCGAAGTATTCTGTAACCGTGCTTCTCCCTGATGACGAAAAGCCGGTTGAAGCTGAGATCATCGGTTCTGATACACAGACGGATATCGCCGTACTCAAGGTCAATTCAGACAAGACGCTTCCCTGTCTTAAGTTCGGAGATTCCGACAAGCTCATGAGCGGTGAGACCGTCATTGCGATCGGAAACGCTCTCGGACAGCTCGATGACACGGTAACAGTAGGCGTTGTTTCCGCAACAAACCGTGACATCAGCAACAGCGGTTATACCATGAAGGTCATCCAGACTGATGCCGCGATTAACAACGGCAACAGCGGCGGACCTCTCATCAACTCTTACGGTGAGGTCATAGGCATAACAAATGCAAAGATTGCAACATCTACTTCTGAAGGCCTTGGATTCGCCATCCCCGTAAATTCCGTAAAGAACATCATCGAATCGCTTATCAATAACGGCAAGGTCGTAAACCGTCCGTTCCTCGGCTTTTCAGTAAAGTATTATGCTGAAGGCGAGTATGAGGATGGCGAAGGCGATGCAGGCGTTTACATCATGGAACTGGTAAAGGGCGGACCGGCAGCCAAAGCGGGCTTTAAGGTCGGAGACAGGCTCATAAGCCTTGATGGAGTTGAAATTAAAACAACTAATGATATTATACATGTGCGTGATTCACACAAAGTAGGTGACAAGATCGAATGCGTAGTTTCACGCGACGGAACAAAAACAACATTGTCTATGACGATCGGCGACAGCGGTGATTTCCAGCAGAATACACCTTCGAAAGATGAAGAAGACGATGATTATGAAGACTGATACCGGTTATAAGGAGGGGAAAAAATGAGCAGCGGAGCCAGACAGAATGTCGGAAAAAAGGTAGTTGCATGGATCATCATCCTGGCTATGCTCCTTACATTCGTTTTCACGTTTATCGTGGTACTCATGTCCCAGTTCCAGAGGTAATTGGTACAACACTGATGAAGTTTTAAGGATGTCTCCATACGGGACATCCTTTTATTTTGCAAAAACAAGGGCTGTCACTGATGTGGCAGCCCTTACGTTTTTTTTTGTTTAACCCGGATCACGGTACATCGCTGATCTGGTCGAGGCCCTCCTTGTGGAATTCCCACATGTAATCAACGGCCTTCGAATTGATGAAATCCTGATAGTTGTTCTGTCTGATATAGCTGTTGACCCTGTCATACCACTCGGGGTTTGAAGACTCGGAAAGGAAGTACATTACATAGAATGTGCCGTCTTCCTCGATAATGGTCTTGTCTCCGAACTTACGGTCGTCTGAGAAGATCCAGCCTGCAAGAGAGCTCGAGTACTTTTCGAAATAGATGTTGTCATCTTGCTGGATGGTGAGCTGTCCGGAGAGTACGTTGTCATTGAACACGTTTTCGATCTCTGCGCAGCTGTCAGAATCGTCGATGTAGTCGTAGATCTTCTGGGCAAGTGCCTGTGTGCCTGAAACGTCAGGTGTCTGGTCGTCTTTGGTCTGTGAGCTGACTGTCATTATGAAGCAGCTGCGCATGGGAGATGTCATGCGGTGTCTCTGAACGAATACGAGGATGATGGGGAAACCGTCTTCATCAGGGATGATGGTTGAGTCACCGGTTTTTCTTTCATCTTCGAAAAGCCATTCTCTGAATTCGGTATGTGTGAAATCATCGTAACGTGCATCAGGAACGAGAGCGGAGTCCTCCTGCTCAAGTGTGTTTGCGGCAGCGCCCTTGGGGAAGATCTTCTGAGCTTCCTTCTCGAACTTGGAAGGATCGCGTCCCATGGCTTCTATTATCTGCTGGGCACGGAGATTTGCCGTCTCTACGAATGCGGGGTCACGCTGTTCGAAATGGATCCTGAGGATCTTGTAACTTACGACATCATAGATGTTGGGAGATTCATTGTATGCTTCCTCGGCCTGTTCGTCGGAAGCTGAAAGCTCCACGAGCTTCTCATCCTGGGCATAGTCGTCGGTGAAATACTTTTTCGCAAGGACCCTGATGATGCACTGTTCGTCGACCTGGACTCCGAAAACACCCTTAATATAGGTGTTAAGAGGAACGCCAAGTTCATTTGCCTTTGATTTAAGCCAGTCAACATATGCGTTTGCGCGCTCATAATGGCTCTGCTCAATGGCATAGCCCTTGCCTGTCGCGTCATCGTAAAGGATCTCCATCTTCTGAAGATCGGATGCCGTCAGGTAACGGAAATAGTCCCTGTAGGTAGGGAACGAGTCGTCATCCGGATAAGGTGAGGAGAGCATTGTCTCTGTTGAAGCAGCGAAAAGATCCACACCTTCGCTTAAGAGCTCGAAATGATACATGAAGCTGAATTCGTCACTCGGGATGTCCTTGCCATGGATAGTGACAGGACTCCTGAAGGATTTGTCCATTCCGGTATCGATGAAGAATGAGAGCATGGCGACGATCATGACGATGAGAACAGCGGTAATGACGAAAGCAATACCGGCATTTCTCTTGAGACGTTCATTTTTCTCTTCACCGCTTGTCACGATACGGTCGGCAAGCCTGTCGAGTTCGAAAACGGCCTCGCTGACCTTTTCGGGTTCAGCCCCGGTTTCCTTGGCGGGCTCTTTTTCCTTGTCTTCCGCTGCAGGCTCGGGCTGGTCTGCTGTCTCCTTGCCTGTCAGAAGCTCGGGATCGATCTCGGACAGGTTCTGGAGAGTGACATGCTCCTCGGGTTCGGTCTGAACCGCCAATGCCTTCTCGTTTATCTTAGGTTCGCGGACCTTTTTTTCTTTTTTCTCTTTGTTCTTCATCAGATTTGATTATCCTTCCTTGGAGTTACAAGATTTATGGCACGCGGTACACAGGAGATCCTGATGGGGAGCGACGGACCTTTTTCTCCGTCAAGATCCAAAGTGATCTTGTTTTCCGCCTCCGGTGCCTCGATCGAAAAATCGGTTGCCTGAAAATATATGACTTTATCGCTGTTTATGTGGTCACCGACGATTATCTTGCCGAAAAGCGGCATTATCTCGGTGCGTTCCACCTTCTTGAGTACCATTACGTCGAGCATGCCGTCGGTAACGTCTGCATGTGACATAAGGTTTCTGAATCCGCCGACACTGCTGGTGTTCGAAACGAAGAACATTACCGCGTCTGTCTCTATGGTCTCATCGCCGTTATGGATGATTATGTGCTCGGAATTGTTGAGGGAGGGGATATCCTTCATTGCGGAAATCCAGTAGGCAACAGGTCCCAAAGCCGTCTTGAGATCAGGCTGGACGTTATAAATGACATCCGCAAAGGATCCCGCCGCCAGAACGTTCATGAAATATGACTCACCGGCCTTGCCGCAGTCGACCCTTATGAGTTCCGGGTCTTCGAGCATTCTGGCAAAGTCCTGTGGAGCGGAGGGCAGATGGTTTATCGTAGCGAAATCATTGACTGTGCCGGAGTTGTAAATGGCTACCGGAATATCGATCTCTGCACGCATAAGACCGGTAACGACCTCGTTGACAGTGCCGTCACCGCCGGCAGCGATGAGAATGTCGTATTCCTCGGGGTCAGTGTCCATTGCGAAATTCATTGCATCGAAACGCTTTGCCGTATAGTTTATGTCGGCACGTTCGATTGAGCCTTTCATCGCAAGATATGAAAGAACGTTCTCAATGTTCGAGCGCGCGGTCTCGCGTCCCGAAGAAGGATTAAGTATGATCTTTAGTCTTAAGCCCATTCACGTTCCTTTCACAAACATAATTTTTGATTATTGACACTTTAACATAAAATGCCAATGTTATTTCCAAAAGTGTGCTATTATTAACACGTTTGTAATTTTATAATAAATAAATAAGAAAGACAGGTTTTGTTTTGAGCAAAAATAAGGCACTTCTCCATCCGAGGTTTGGCAGATTGGCTGCAATATGGCCCCAGCTTCTCCTCGCTTTCTGTTTCCCGATGCTGACGGTATTGGCCGCCCTTGTTATAACCGGATGCTATCCGTTCGGCGACCGCACAATGCTTACTGTTGACCTTTATCACCAGTATGCTCCGTTTGTCGTAACCTTCCGCAACAAGGTACTTTCCGGACAGTCGATCCTTTACAGCTGGAATGACGGTCTCGGTCAGGAATTCTATGCGGCATACGCAAACTATGCGGCAAGCCCGCTCAATCTGTTTGCGCTTTTCTTTACGGCAAAGACGATACCTGTTTATATAGGATTCGTTACATGCCTCAGGGCAGGTCTTTCAGGTCTGTTCATGATGTTCTTCCTTTCAGAGAACGACAACAACAGGGTAGATAACATAACAGTTGTCTTTGCATGCACTTATGCGCTCTGCGGATGGTATATCGCATATTTCTGGAACATCATGTGGTGCGATGCGGTAGTGTTTCTTCCGCTTGTTATGCTGGGTCTCCGCAAGCTCCTGATAGAGAGAAAGTGCGCATTTTATGCGGCTACACTGGCAATACTTATCTTCAGCAATTACTATGCCGGATTCTTCGTATGCCTTTTTCTCGTTATGTTCGCACCCGCTTACTATGTAATGCTTTTCACACCCGGAAAGCCGAAGGGCGATCCGATGAGACTCTGCTTCAAGACATTTGTCGGAGCGGCTCTCAGATTTGCTTTCTCCAGTATCGTAGCGGCAGGCGCGACTGCGGTCCTGACTGTTCCGACATATCTTATCCTCCGTCACTGTTCCGCAACCGGTGACACCCTGCCTAAGGATTTTACGCTTCAGAACAATCTGTTCGATTTCCTCGGAAGGCTCATGGTCGCGGCAAATCCAAACATCCGTGATGGTATGGCTAATGTCTACAGCGGCGTCGTTGCAGTCATACTTCTCCCGCTGTTCTTCATGCTTCCCAAGAGAACGGGTATTACCCTGAGGCACAAGATCTCATTCGGAATACTTATCTTTGTGATGTATCTGAGCTTTACTAACAGAACGCTCAACTTCATCTGGCACGGACTGCATTTCCCGAACCAGATCCCTTACAGGGAGTCGTTCCTGATGAGCTTCCTGCTCGTATTCATCGCTTTCCTTACCATAAGGCGCATAAGAAGCCTGCATCTGGGTTATGTCATGGGTTCGGTTGCCGCATGGTTTGGTTTCCTTGTCCTGTACGAAAAGTTCGGCAAGGGTAATGAAAGCTACATTCAGATCGGATGCACGCTCCTGTTCATTATCGTTCAGGGTGCAGCTCTCAGGGTCGTCAGCGATGCTAAGAACGGCCGCTCTTCATTCTATTGTGAGACACTTCTTACCGTTACGATGCTTGTTGAGATCTTTGCCTCCGCAACCATTTCGATCGGACTTGTTGCAGAGCACGAGGGATTCTCTTCCTACGCGCCTTACGGCAGGAACCAGCCACAGATCACAGAATACGTTAATTCAGTTGAGGGAACCGAGGGCCATAAGAATTTCGAGCGTTCCGAGCTCTTCCCGAACAACATCTGCGATATCCAGGCTCTTTATGACGTAAAGGGCATATCGATCTTCTCGTCCACTGCGAGAGAAAGCTTCGTCAAATACATGAGGAATTTCGGATTCCACAACAACGGGATCAACGGCTTCCGCAATGCCGGAATCACGAGAGTTACCGCTACTCTGCTCGGTGTAAGGAACCTCATTGAGACAGAGAAGACCAAGACTGTTCCCGCACTTTTCGAAAAGGAGTACACGAGCGGTCCGGTCACATCCTGGGGCAATCCCGATGCGCTCAGCGTAGGTTACATGGTTTCGGAGAAATTCCCCGAATATGTACCCGAATACCTCGATCAGGGAAATGTCTTCTCAAAGACGAACAAGTGGATCAATGCGATGGGCGTGGATGGCGATGTTTACAAGACAGTAAATCTGACTCCGGTCGAATCTGTCGGAATGAGCACCAAGTATTCAAAGAACACGCTGATCCTTTATACGATCGAGGCTGACGACGATGATGAATGCGGTTTTACAGTCACGGTCGATGATGCGAAGATCGGTGCCGATATCTATGTTTATGCCGGATCGAGCAAGGGCGGAAACGCTACCATCACGGTTGGCGAGACATCGAAAACATTCGAGATCAGGAGTTTCCAGATCATTTCGCTCGGAGTTTATGACGGCACGCCGATAACTCTTAAAGTCAGTTACTACGATCCGCCGACGGCAACCCCGATCTACGTTTACGGTTATCAGCTCGATGTTCCGGCCTACAAGAACATGGTCGAGAAGCTCTCTGATGAGCAGCTTGAAGTTACTTCATATGATTCGACATCACTCAACGGAACCATCACAGCCAAGGAATCAGGCCTTCTGTTCCTTACGATCCCTTATTCCGAAGGCTGGTATGCCTGGGTTGACGGTGAAAAGGCAGAAGTTATTCCCGTAAATGACGCACTCATGGCGATAAAACTGAATGCAGGCAAGCATGACATCAGGATCGAATACATACCTGACGGATTCAAGCCGGGCGTTGCCATTACATGCGCCTCGATAGTAGTGATAATCCTTCTTGCCGCCATACCGGCGCTGGCAAATAAGATCCGCGCTTCAAAGAAGGCTGCTGTTCCCGCAGCGGCTGCTCCCGTTGTTCCTGCAGAACCTTCTCAGGCAGAGACACCGGCATCCGTCACTCCTGCGGAAGCTGAAGTTCCCGCAGGACAGGATGTGCAGGAGGAGGCTGAAACAGCCGAACCTTCCGGTGAAACGGAAACTGAAAAAACGGTAAATGCTTCATCGGATGAAGAGTCCGCCGAACCTTTATCCGGGAACGGAGACGTCGAACAATGATAGGCACCCGTTCGGGCAAAGAGAAGTTTATCGACGGACTGGTCATATGCTTTCTCGCGGCTTCATGCGCAGCCGCGGTAGCTCTTAACATCGGTCAGTGCATTGAACCCGGAAAGATATTACCGACATCGCTTTCGATGCGTTCCGGTGCGATGAATGACAACATCATCGCCGGGCTGACTTCTGCGGAAGAGAGCATTGCGGCCATTAAGAACGGACTCGGAGCTGCAGATGCATGGAATCTGATATCCGATAACAATCTGGATCTTTTCTTCCTCATTGCACTGCTTCTTCCGCAGAGCCTGACAAAAGCAGTCCTTACCATAGGCTATTTTCTGAGGTTCGGTGCAGCAGCTGCAGCGATGTATGCTTTCTGCTGCCGTCACACCGGACTTTGCAGGCTTTATTCGTTCCTGCTCGGAATGATGTACTCGCTTTCAACCCAGATCATCCTTACCGCGCAGTTTGCTCCGGTAATGAATATGGTCATCCTTTTGCCGGCAGCGCTGTCATGTTTTGATTCTTATCTGAGGGAACGGACATGGAAAACGTTTGGGCTTTCGTGTCTTTTCTGCTGTCTCATAGCCGTTTCGGGAGAATACGGATGTCTTTCCGGTATTCCGTTCCTGGCAGTTGCTGCGCTTGTACTTCCGATAGGCTTATATGTTGGCAAGCGAAAAGTCTTATCATCCTGGCTCAGACTGCTTACCGCCATCTTTGCCGGCACGGCAATGGCTTCTTTTTCGGTTATTCCGAGATTTATCGGAAGAATGCCGGATTTCGACGTTGTCGAGTCTTTTAAGAGCGCGGCCATGAACTTCAAACTCTATGACCTTCTGAGACACATGTTTGTAGCACAGTCAGGCGGCCTTGAAACGGATATGGCCCCGGTCTTCTACATCGGTATTCTTACTGTTGAAGCCCTGATACTTTTCTGGGCGAATTTCAGGATACCTACCCGAATAAAGATTACCGCAGCTTTCGTGATGATCATTTGGTATGCGTCTGTTGCATCCACGTTTGTAAGCGGAGCTGTAAGCATATTCGGTGAAACACCTGTTCTTACGGCTTCCAGACTGATCTGCCTTGAGGTTTTCCTGTTCTTCTATGCTGCTGTAGCGCTCAGGAATATCAGCGGTGTCTCCTCAGGAGCCCTTTATGCAGCATTCCTGGTGCCGCTTGCATTTGTAGTCTTTTCCGGAAATTTCTATGGCGATATCAGTCTCTCGACAACGGTCAATCTTGGAACAGCAGCTGCCGTTATCGTCACAGGTCTTATTATCAGGCGTCTTACGCTCAAGCCGGCAGGAAAGAAGATCAAGGCTGCCGTAGCTGCGTTTGGAGCTCTGGCAGTTACTGTCAATGCTTCATTCATAATGTTTAACAATACCGTAAGCGCATCCGATGCCGGTGCCGTCATGCTCCCGGTTATTGATGAGACACAGAACAGCGATTATATACCTGAAGCTGATTACGGACTGTCGGTATTCTCGAAAGAAAAGAGATTCCTGCTTCTTTCGGAAGACATCAGCGTTTATGAGCCTTCGGGATTCGTTGACGGATTCAATCATATGGCAAAGTCGGCAGGGTGCGGTGCATACTTTGAAGAGTGCAAGCTCGCGTTGGATTTCAGCGATCAGGCTGAGAGGAAGCAGGGTGACATCCACAGCGTCGGCCAGGGCTTTTCCTCGATAAACTATAAGCTTGAATGCGGAAAAGGTGACAGAATCTTTGTTTACAGCGGCTTTGAAGGCAACATAACCATTAGGAACACTAACGGAGATCTTGAAGAGGAAACCGATATTTCAGGTGCTTCACTTGCAGAGATCGACGGCAGCGAAGGCGAGCACGAGCTGGCTTTCTTCTTTGATCTCGAAGAGGAAGAAGAAGACATGCTGGCAGTGATGAGGTACAGGAAAGATGCTTCCGGCAACCTTGAGAAAGCTACCCGTGAGATGGACGGCGAGTCTTTCACCTTTACGAAAAATGATCTTCCGCAGAAGCGTTCCGGGGCGTTTGCTCTGATGACTTCCGTAACTTACGACCCTTCTTTGAAGATCAAAGTCAACGGCAGAGATTGCAGGACCTTCAATTATCTCGGGCTTCTCGGCTGTGTTTTTGACGGTTCGGAAAGCACTGCGGAATACAGTGTGATGATCACCAAGACGATACCGGGACTTTCCGGAGGCATAGCACTTTCTGTTGCCATCTGTCTTGCGGTAATCGCAATTCCTGTAATATATAGGTATAGTAATAATATAAAGAATAGAAAGGGTACCGAAGAAACAAATGCTGAGCAAGAAGATTGTTGACGGCTGCGAGTTCGTAGTATTCGATCTCGAGTGGAATCAGCCGATACCCGGCAAGAACTATGATTTTGACTGCTCGACTCTGACAGGCGAGATCATTGAGATAGGAGCATGCAGGTATGTTTATGAGAACGGGGACCTTTTATGCAAGGGTACCTTTTCAGCCGATATCGTGCCTGCGGTTTATACAAGGCTTCACTATCATGTAAGGAAAGTTACGAGAAAGAAGAACAGCGACCTCAAAAAAGGCCAGCCTTTTGCCGATGCTTACAAGGGATTCCGCGAGTTTTGCGGTGAGGATCCCATTCTTGTCGGATGGGGCAACTCCGACCCTGCAATACTCAAGATGAACCTGAAGTTCTTCGGCATGGATTCAAAGCTCGGAATGCAGTTCCTTGATCTTCAGCCGATCTTTTCGTTCTTTGCAGGACAAAAGGGTAAGCAGAGGAGTGTTGAAGCGGCAGTTGATTTCTATAACATCGAAAAGAAGGAGATATTCCACAGTGCGACTGCTGATGCACAGTATACCGGTGAGGTCTTTGAGGAGATCTTCAGGCATAACAAGCCGTCAGAGGTAATCTCCGCGATATCAAGCTCATCGATCGATCCCGACCTGAAGAACGAGTTCAGTCTTGTAGGCAGTGAGGCGAAAGATGCCGAGGGCGCTTTGAAGATGGTTGAGGGGTTTACCGGCGTCTGCCCTTTGTGCGGAAAAATGTTAACGGAAAAGATAGGCAAATTCCGTATCCGCAAATCCCAGTATGCTCTTTACAGCTGTTCGGAACACGGTGAACTTTTCTCAAGATCCAGGATAAAGAAGAATAAGGCAGGCATGTACTATGCTTCTGCAGTCTTGAGATTTGCGACCCAGACAGATTATTACCTGGTTGCATCAAAAAAAGAAGAGTTCGACAAATACGGTGCGGCGGGGGCTCCGGTGATCCAGCAGGAAGAAAAACAGGAAGAATCCGACAGTTTGTAAACGAAATGTTAACAAAGTATGTAAAAAAGATTAGCAAATTTGGAATTTTCTGTTGAAATCTGACTCGCAATATCATAAAATATGTCTAAGAAATTGGATATATTTGCGCAAAAAAGGCGCAAACCATTGAAAACATTGAGTTTATTAATCACATAAGAAGGAAGGTGCTTCTATATGATGAGAAAATTTAACAAGAAGAAGGGAAGAAGACAGGGTGCTATCCTCGTTACTGTTGTTTTCATCTTGGCATTTGCAATCATCTTTATTGCTGCTGCCATGTCGCTTACACAGTACAGGAGAAGAGGTGTCTACAAAGAAGCAAAGAGCAATCAGGCAAGACTTACCGTTACGTCTGTTGCTGAAGCTTTCTATCGTGCTATTCAGAAGTGCGAGTGGGATGACTCTTCTATTTTGGGCCTTTGCAACGGTACAACGATCAAGGTTCAGGCTTCTTCAACAACTGACATGATCCCCGGACTTGAGCGTGTCGGTACAACGAGCACTGATAGCTACACAACATGCAGGCTTTACAGGTCACCTAAGCCCGGTGTTACTCCTGCAAAAAATGATGATTACGATTATTATGCTGATTTCACAACGCATATCGATGATCAGGTCGAGAACGTTCGTGCGAAGTTGAATTACACTACTCCGCTGACCACAAATCAGAACAAGCCTTTTGCTGCTCAGGTTGACATCAATGGTAAGTTCGATAACAACAACCTCAAAGGTGTAGGTGAAGGTAAGGATAACGATCCTGATAACATCTTCCTGGTCAGAAACGGTGGTAAGAATAAAGACTCCGGTTTCTCAAGTTATTCAACAATGATCTATTGTGACGGTGCAGTCAGCTTTAAGGATGATGTGCTTCACAGCAAGGATGTTGTTTTCCTTTCAGGCGCTTATCTTGCAAATTTAAGTGATTCCACAAATATGAGCGATTCTTCCGAAGTTGAGAACCTCATCTTCTTCGGTGATGCCAACCAGCCTATTGCTCAGGGCGCCAAGGGAAATTTCGATCCCTCGAAGTTTACTTTCTGGCTTTGCAACAGAAGTGATGTGTCTACATGGACAAGCGGTGCTAAGGGTGTTTACAAGCTTAACGCCGATGGTACGAGCCCTGACACTACAACATCAGAAGCATTCCAGAACAGAGTTAAGAAATATGCTGCTTACAACAACAGCTATAAGGCAAACGGAACAAACGCATTCCCCACAACTACATCTTTTATCGATACAGTTAAAGATAAGTACAACCTTTCCAAGAATCCCCCGGCAGGCGGCCAGTCTTTTGGAGACTGGGTCAAGGCAAAGTGCTTCCAGGCAACCAATGCAGCTTTAGCCGGCGGTACATATGTTTTCAATTCTGATGATATGGATGTAAATGATAAGCATGCAGATCTGGCTAATGGCTATGAATTCCAGTCAAAGGAACCTTATGTTATAGTTCTCGATGGCACAAAGGATTACAGATTCTGGTTCAAGAGCGGTGATTATGGTATCTTCAACGTAGTATTCATTTTCAAGAATCCTAATCCGAGTCACCCCGCACTCTTCCTGCTTGCTGATGGCGCTAACATATACTGGCCCGGTAAATATAATGCATATTATCCCGTAGGCGGCGGAACGGACAGCAGCTCCGACGGTAAGGTTGGCGGAAATGGTATCCTCTCAGTTCAGGGCAGAAACTTTGATACAGCAGAAGATGCTTTCAAATTCGTAAAGGATTGCACAGCTTCTACAGTAAAGGCTTTCGATAACAATACGAATACCTACAGCACAAAATACAATGGTGTAAATGAAACTTGTGCAATGGTTCTCGGAATGGGTAACAATATCTTTAAGACAGATAAGAATATCATTCTTGAGTGCTTCATCGGATTGTTCAATGAAGAATACGATCCGGATAAGCCGAAGTCGAACGTAATCTTCAGAAACGGTGACAGCGGTGTTATCTACGGAAGAATCATGACAGATGGTCTCAACTTCAATTCAGACGGCGGTGCGATCAACATGCCTGCTTCTCCCGGAGCATCCTCGATGCCTAACAACGATCCCGGCATTAAGAAAGTCGTAACCGGATTCTCACTTGTTTCAATGCAGTATTACTACATTACAAACCCAACATAAGCTGATTAAAAAAGGAGCCGACTTGTTGTCGGCTCCTTTTTTATGTGCTTTTTATTTATTCAATGGTGATAAGACTTCCCGCGTCCAGTAACTCCATGAAAATGTCAGAAGCAGGGCAGACAATGATATTTGAGTGTGATACATAATCAATATCAAAATAGGTTATGCTTTCTTCGCAGATGAAAGTGTTTTTAGCCAGGCTAAAGAGTTTTTCGATCTTTATTGCAAACGACACGTCATTTAGAAGTCTGACCGCTGAATCTATCAGGATCACCTTTGAGATGTTGTTTCCACATTCGGAGAGCGAATCGAGAAAAGACGCAAGAATGATACGGCCGTGATCTGAATCGGAAGAATAGTAGTCATGTTTGATAAGAACGGTAATATTCCCGTTTTCTTCCTCCATGGTAATTTCGGGTGCAGTTGCCAGATCAAGATTGCTTTTTTCCCAGTTGTTCATCAAAATCCCTCCTGTCTGCAGATAAGAAACGCATGGAACGCTGAATGGCATTTTTGCTGTTGCCCCATGGCTTATCTGAGTTGCGGTAATCGAACTTGAGAGTAAACCACTCCACATCACCGATCAATTCTTTAAATGCAAGATCGCTTGAGGTGGCAAGGGCGGAAACAAAATCCGAGGCTTCATTTTGCGAAAGCTTTGCAGCCTGCCTGAGCAGCATGGAAGTGTGGGGGAGACAGTGATACTTAGTTTCCAGGAATTTGTTTCTAAATTCATCATTGTGACCGAACATCCATGCAGTAACTTCCGAGTAATGTCTCATAGTGTCGTCAAGTTTCTCACAGATAGGACACATAGACACACGTTTGTCGATCCTGTCAGCTATTTCATTTAATCTTGCCTTGTAATCGGATGATCTTCCCTTGAGCAGTCCCGCCTTGGAGGGGGCAGCTGCTATAATATCTTTTGAAATATCATCGTGAAAATCTTTAAGATGAGTATGCATGACAAGTCCTAAACCGAGTCTGTTGGTTACTGACTTATTCAGTTTTCCCATGTGTTCCGGGCAAAAGCCTGTCTTGTTAGTGATCTTTCTGGTATCCGGTTCCATTAGTGAAGGACCAAGATAATACTCAAGATAGTCATTCTCGGCTATATTTTTAAGGAAACAGAAAGGACACTCTTCCGTTCCGTTATAAGCATCGTTGACGGGGATCATGTAAATCTTTTCCATATTACATCTCCTTATTTAGAGTCCGGTGCATGAAGAAGGCGGCTGGCCCTGACATTAACACCGTTGGTTGTTATGGAAGTATATTCCTCAACCGCCATTCCGACTTTCTGCTGCGCGGTTTCAAGAACTTCCTGAGCGTCATATCCGTAGAAAAGCGCGAGATCCAAACTGATCATAACGCCATATGTTTGTTTTTCTGTCTTAAATGCAGTTACTTCGGCAAAGCCGGGAATATCCTTAAGTACTATCTTGATAAGATCTAGAAGTGCCTCATCCGATATGGAATATGAACCGAGTGAGGAGAATGTCGGCCTGACGACCGTTCTGTCAGAATCGGGAGCCGGTTGTATGATGCCGCGGTCTCTGTCGAAACGCTGTCTGAGTTTTGAGAAAGGATCTGAGAAATAACCGGAGAACTCGTGCTTAACCTCCATGCTGGGAACAGGAATGGTATGCATTCCTTCGGTCATTCTTGTGTTTCTGGCCAACCTGCGCTCTTCTTCGGATGAGACGTCCTCGATCCTGATAAGCATGGACGGACGGTTGAGCCACAGGTTGTCGCAGATCTTTCCAAGCATGGAATCGGAAGTACCAAGTATCATGAGAGCCTTAGGTCCGGATTCGACAAGAGCTCGTCTCATAACGGAAGATCTGGTCGGATCTGTAAAAATGGCCTGACGAACTGACTCCATCTTGGTCGGTGCTTTTTTGGCGGAAGTACCGGCAACAATACGGCTTCCGTTAATGAGAAGACCGTCATCGATTATATAGTAGATATTGTTGTCCCTGGCGACCTTGATGGCACGGGTACTTTTACCGGTTCCGGAAGGACCGACGAAAGCGATGACAGCTATACCCGCGAGATACTCACGGGTCAGCTGGTCACTGCTGAGAATAAGTTCAACGTTCTTTTCGGGATCTGAAACCGAAACGGCATTGCCTGCCGAAGCTGTACGCTCAAAGCGTTTCAAAGTGCCGCGGAATTCAGACAGCAAAGTTTTGCGCGGTGCTGACTGATTCTTCGCCGCTGAAACTGAATCGATCTTTGAACTGTTATCGGGACCGGCCATGGATCACCCGCGGATCAGCCGTTCCAGTTATGGTAGACTTCCTGGACGTCCTCGTTCTCGTCAAACATGTCGAGCATTTTTTCAAGTTTCTCGACCGCTTCGGGATCGGTAACCTCAGTTGTAGTGATAGCTACAGGTCCTAAGGTCTCATCCGCGAAAGTATATCCTTTTGCTTCGAGTGCATCTCTTACGGAATAGAAATCCGCAGGAGCGGTAGTTACGATGTAGAAATCGTCATCGCTGTCAAAATCAGAAGCTCCGCAGTCGAGGGCATCACCCATGACGGCGTCCTCATCTTCGAAATCTTCTTTTGAGATCAGTATCGTGCCTTTTTCTTCAAAAAGGAAAGAAACGCTTCCGTCAACACCGAGATTGCCGCCGTTCTTATCGAAGATATGTCTGACATCAGCAGCAGTCCTGTTGCGGTTGTTTGTCAGAGCTTTAGCCATTACTGCAACACCAGCAGGACCGTATCCCTCATATGTGATCTCTTCATAATCATCGCCTTCGCCTGCTTCCGCAGCCTTCTTGATGGCACGGTTGATATTGTCGTTAGGCATATTGGCGGCTTTTGCTTTTGCAACAACGACCTTGAGTCGCGAGTTACCGTTAACATCAGCACCGCCGGCTTTAACAGCTACAGCGATCTCTTTTGCAAACTTGGTGAAAATTGCTCCTTTTGCCGCATCAGAAGCCTCTTTTTTCCTTCTGATATTGTTCCATTTGGAATGTCCTGACATATAATCCTCCATGTCTGATTTGTGAATGTCATATATTATAGTATAGTAATTTTATTATAAAAGTACAAAATAACATCCATATTTCCCGTGACATTAAATTGTCAAAAATATTTTTTATGCAGGTTGTCACTTAAACTTGCTTTTTGAAGCATGCCGTTGTATAGTTTTGTATGTGTATGTTTGGGTTCATATGCCTATTATTTTGGTGCCTGTTTTTCTGATGAATAACAGACAGTCTGGGAGGGTCTGATGAAGAGGTTAGGAGACATTCTGGTCGAGAGTGGTTTTCTTAACGCAACTGAGCTCGCAGAAGTGCTCGGTGTGCAGAAAGAAACCGGAAAACGTCTTGGTGAAGTTATTGTTGAAAGTGGATTGATGACGGAGTTTGACATCCTCCGTGCTGTATCAAGCCAATATGATTACCCTATCATTGACTTGACGAGCATTGAGGTCGATCCGAAGGCAACTGCACTTCTTAACCAGAAGTTTTGCGAAGATAATGTAGTACTTCCTATCGGTTTCGATAATGACAACCTTGTAGTTGCTATCGATGACCCGATGAATATCACGATCGAAGACGAACTGCAGTTCCAGACCGGTTTCCAGATTACGTTGATGTTGGCAACCCATTCATCAATCATCAACGCGATCAAGGTTAATTACGGAAAAGAGAGTGCTGCAAAGGCTGCCGAGGAACTCGGTGCCGATATGGATAGTGATGATTCAGATGAGATGTCTGAGATCAACGATGCCGTTAACAGTGCTCCTGTAGTTAAGCTCGTTAACTCAATGATCGATTACGCGATCCGTGCAGGCTCATCCGATATCCATATTGAGCCGCTTGAAGACAGAGTCCGTGTCCGTATCCGTATCGACGGTGTCATGCAGGAAGTCATGAGCAACCCTCTGTCTGCCAGAGACGCCATTACAACAAGAATCAAGATCCTCGGCGGAATGAATATCGCCGAGAAGCGTATCCCTCAGGACGGCCGTATTACCACAGAGATCAACAACGAACTCGTTGACATGCGTGTATCCATACTTCCTACCGTTACAGGTGAGAAGACGGTTATCCGTATCCTTGCCAAGAACGATGCCAACCTTAACAGAAAGTGGCTCGGTATCAGTGATCACAACAACGATCTCATTAATAAGATTATTAAAGTACCTCAGGGAATCTGCCTTATCTCCGGTCCTACGGGTTCAGGTAAGACAACAACCCTTTATACTCTTCTCGCAGAGAAGAACACTCCGGAAGTTAATATCATCACAGTTGAGGACCCTGTAGAAATCAAGATCCCCGGACTTAACCAGGTACAGGTTAACTCCAAGGCGGGAATGACATTCGCAAGCGGTCTTCGTTCCATTCTCCGTCAGGACCCTGACATTATCCTCGTCGGAGAGATCCGTGACGGCGAGACCGCAGAGATCGCAATGCGTGCCGCTATCACGGGACACCTTGTTTTCAGTACAATCCACACCAACGATGCGGTTTCATCTATCAACAGACTTATCGATATGGGTCTTGAGCCTTACATGGTTTCAACTGCGCTTGTCGGCGTTGTATCTCAGCGTCTCGTCCGTAGAGTCTGCACAAACTGCCGTGAAGCTATCGAACCTGATGAATATGATGTTCAGATGTTGCGTCTTGAACCTGGCCAGAAGATCTACCACGGCAAGGGATGTTCAGAGTGTAACGAAAAGGGCTACAAAGGCCGAATCGCTATCCATGAGATCGTCGTTATGACGAAAAAGATGAAAGCCCTTCTTGAGAGGCGTGCCAGCGAAGAAGACATGCGCCAGCTCGCTGTAACAGAAGGCACTCAGATGCTGCAGGAATCCGCAAGAGCTCTTGTTCTTGAAGGTATCACCACAGTTGATGAGCTTAACAGAGTTGCTTACACGATTGACTGATAAGGAGGTTACAAAGCGTGGAAGGATTTAGTTTATCTATCGAATCGATTCTCTCAGAATCAGTAAAGATGGGTGCATCAGATACCCATATTACTGTCGGATTGCCTCCGATGATTCGTATCGACGGTATGTTAATGCCTATGGGCAATCAGCCGTTGACAGCTGCTGACACAGAGTATCTCTGCAAGTCAATGATCGACAAGTCGAGACAGCAGTATCTCAACGAGAGGGGTGAAATCGACTTCTCCTATGTCGTTGAGGATTACAGCCGTTTCAGATGCAACGTATTCAAGCAGCGCGGAACTTATGCTCTTGCGGCAAGAACTATCACTAATGAGATCCCCACATGCGAGCAGCTTGGTCTGCCTAACGTATTTAAGGATCTCGTTATGTTACCGAGAGGTCTTATCCTTGTCACCGGTCCTACGGGTTCAGGTAAATCAACAACACTCGCTGCAATGATCGGTCATGTTAATACCTGCAAGAAGTGCCACATCCTCACACTTGAGGAACCTATCGAGTACCTTCACATGCATGGTGAAGCAATGATCAACCAGAGAGAAGTTCATGAGGATACCCTCTCATTTGCAAACGCTCTCCGTGCTGCTCTCCGTGAAGACCCGGATATCATCCTCGTCGGAGAAATGCGTGACCTTGATACTATCAGTACAGCTATCACTGCAGCAGAAACGGGACACTTGGTTCTTTCAACACTCCATACGTCATCTGCTGCAGATACGGTAAACCGTATCATCGACGTTTACCCGCCGCATCAGCAGGACCAGATCAGAGTTCAGCTCTCATCCGTTCTTTCTGCTGTTATCTGCCAGACTCTTGTTCCGAGGATCGGCGGAGGAAGATGTGCTGCATTCGAGATCATGATCACGAATGACGCTATCAAGAACAATATCCGTGAAGGAAAGACATATCAGATCGACAGTACGATAGCAACGAGCCTCCAGCAGGGAATGTGCCCGCTCGATTTCTATCTTGCTGAACTTGTTAAGAGAAAGATTATCGCCAGGGATACGGCACTTGAAAGATGCCATGCCCAGGATGATCTTAAGCGTTTTATCAACAATCCCGGCTCATCGAACAGCCCGCTGTTCGGCGATTTGGAGTATACCTGATTATTTGCGCTTGCATACTATTCTAAATAAGGAGGAAAAAGAATAATGCCTAATTTCAGATATCAGGTAATTGATGCTGCCGGTAAAAAATCTGAAGGTTTGATCGAGGCAGCTTCTATCGGTGAAGCTACCCGTAAACTGAAGACAGACGGAAAATACATATCATCACTTACTCTTGACAGAGGTACGGGTCTTGCCAATATCAATATCGGCAGCCCGATGCTGAAGACTAAGGATCTCGTTCTTATCACAAGACAGCTTGCCTCACTTCTGTCAGCAGGTATTACAGTCGTCAGAGCATTGGACATGCTTTATCAGCAGCTTGAGACAAAGAAGTCCAAGAAGTGCATTGGCGAAATCTATGAGTCGGTTCAGGGAGGCCGTTCTCTTTCTGAAGCTTTCAGAGAGCAGAAGGGTGTTGTCCCGAACATCATGATCAGTATGATCGCAGCGGGTGAAGAATCCGGCCGACTCGACGAAGTAATGGAGCGTTTGGCAGAACACTTCCAGAAAGCACAGAAACTCAAGAACAAGGTTTCATCCGCAATGGTATATCCTAAGATCCTCGCAGGTCTTACTCTTGCCGTCAGTGTCGGACTTCTTACATTCCTTGTTCCTAGGATCGGTGAGACGATCATTGGCTTGGGAGGTCAGCTCCCCGCACTCACCAAGGCATTGCTTGCAATTTCCGGATCACTCGTTAAGTGGTGGTATGTATATATTGCAGTAATTGCTCTTATCATCTACGGATTCAAGATGTGGAAGAGTTCCGATAAGGGCGCAGAGCAGTGGTCATATATCATGCTTAAGATGCCTATCGTAGGTAAGGCAACAACAATGAACGCTGCCGCAAGATTTACAAGAACTGTTTCTACACTTCTCAAATCCGGTATCTCTGTTCTCCAGTCTGTTGAGATCACAGAGAAGTCTCTTGACAACGTCATTCTGGAGAAGAAACTCGCAGATGCCAGAGTTGAGATCAGGAAAGGTACTTCTCTTTCCAAATCAATCAGAGGCATTACAGAATTCCCGCCGATGATCTATGCGATGGTCGCTATCGGTGAGGAATCAGGTACACTCGATTCCATCCTTGATAAGGCAGCAGATTACTTCGAAGACGAAGCAGACTCTGCAACGGCAAAGATGACAGCAGCTCTCGAGCCTGTTATGATCATTATCCTCGCTATCATAGTCGGTACCGTTGTCGGCGGTATCGCAATGCCTATCTTCACGATGGCTCAGTGGATCATGTAATTAAGGAACAGTATTTGAAAGGAGAAAACAGATGGATTTTTCAATAGGTAGAGGCGGATCCGAATTAGTAATCGACTGCTCAAGCTCTGACCTCAAGATCGCTGTCGGAAATTACAATCCGAAGTCCGGAAACGTAACGATCGACACAATAGGAATCATTCCTCTCGAGACAGATGCTATCAATGACGGTGCTATCGCAGATTCATTCGGCATCGTAATGGCAGTTAAGCACGCCATAGCAAGACTCGGAATCAGAAATAAGAGCTGCATCATTACAACAGAGGGTGCATTTGTTCATACCAGAGACCTTGAACTTCCTGTTGCTAAAGAAGATCAGCTCAAGGACATGGTTAAGTACGAGGTTATCGGTCAGGGCACAAACCGTGACCTGTCAATCGATTACATCGTTTACGGAACAACAAAGGATGAAGAGACAAATGCAGACAAGCTCAAGGTAAGAGCTACTGCAATTCCTACAGACACAATTAAGGATTTCCGTGAATTCCTTAAGGAAATGGAACTTCAGCCTACGGCTCTCGATATGAACCCCAATGCAGTAAGAAAGCTTTTCTCACAGGGTATTATTAACGGTAACGTTAGCATTAACCAGTCAACATTGCTTCTTATCGAACTCGCAAGCAGAACAACAACCGTTACGGTTCTTGATAAGGGATTCCCGGTTCTTTCCAGAAGACTTCAGTTCGGTCACTCAAACATCCGTCAGGTTGCTGATTCCGTTAAGAAGCTTCAGGGTACAAACCAGCAGTCATCTCTCGCAAGACGTCTCAGCATTACAACAACCGATGCTGCAGCAAGCGTACCGATCGAGGATATCGATGTTTGGAACGAGACCGTTGCAAACACACCTGCTCTTCAGAGTGCTGTCAATGCTTACTTTAAGAGCCTTGTTGATGCAGTTTCACGTACTGCTCAGTTCTCGATCTCAAAGTATAAGATCGACACAATCAGCACATGCTTCCTTTATGGTTCCGGTGCAGGTTACAAGAAGATCGACAAGGAATTGTCACGTCAGCTTGGAACTCAGGTTGAAATCTTAAGAACACTCAGTACGGTCATCGGACCCAAGAATTTCGAACTGCATCAGTTTGTAAACTGCTGTGGTGCGCTGATTCGTAATGATTAAAGGAGGGGTGTAATTCATGGCTAGCGGAATTAATAAGAAACTTCTTGCTAAGAAGGACATGAACTTCTTTAGGGAGTTCACGGCCAACGCAGCAAGAGCAGCAAGAATGTTGGGCTACGCAATGGTAGGCGGTATTCTTGTAGTCTTCATCGTACTCGGTTTGATCGGTTATCTTGCAGTCAGAAACTTCATGAAGCAGCAGGATATCGATGCTATTACTGCTGAACTTGCAGGACCTGAATATGCCGGACTTGAAGAAAAGGCAAAGCAGCTCCAGGAAGAGCTCAATCAGAAGAACAATTACTATTTTGCATTAACTTCAATGCGTACACAGGTTGACAGAGTTGCAAAAGTTCCCATGGAGATCCCTGGAATTCTTGCGAAGAGCATTCCGAGCGATTCATACATCACAGATTATGCGATCGACGGATCCACTCTCAAGTACAACGGATATTCATTCACATACTACAGCCCTGTTGACATGGTTAACATGCTGAACACATCAAAGGTATTCACATCCAGACCCACTTTCGCTTGTTCACGTGTTGACGGCACCAAGATGGGTGGAGCTGAAGTTTTCTATAACGCTCAGACAGGTGATGTTCTGCCTCTCAACAACTACTATGCATTCAGCATTTCCGGAACACTTATCTCTAAGGTATACATCTCTATCGGACGTTACGTTGCCGGTACAACTCTTAAGAGCCTTTCCGGTGTTGAGACCACAGAATACAATGCAGGTGCTGAATACAATTACACAGAGGGCATTGATACATATGTTTCAGGCGGCGTTACTTACAACCTCGTAAGAGTAACCGTTGACGGTGTTGATATCACTGCTGAAAACCTTGCAAATATCAAAGCAGCTCATGCATTCAGCGGAACGGCAAAAGCTAACTCTGAGATCAACCTTTATTACGAGGTTGCTCAGGCACAGCCTGCGCAGTAATAGGGAGGTATCAAACAGATGAATAATTTATCAGCCCGTGAAAAAACCGGAATATATGTAATTTCATTACTGATCCTCATACTGCTTGGATATATTCTTGGTATCAGAACATTAAATAATAAGTACACAGTACTTGAACAGCAGTACAACGAGCTTGTTGCAAGAAGAGATTATCTCAACCAGCTCAAGGCAAACGTTGCTCAGACAACAGATGAGATCCAGAGGATGAATGAGGCTATCTCTAAGGTAGAACTGTCATTCATTGATAAGCTTGAGAACGAAGTGCTTATGCAGTATGTTCTTAAGACTTTCGAAGACAGCGGAATCCCTTACATGGCTAACATCACAACTGAAGATGTTAAGTGCAGCCCTGTATCTTATGCAGACGGTACAGCTTCTCCTGACGCACTCCAGTGCACCAGAATCAAAGTTTCTTATGCATCTACAGACGGATACATCATTCCTGCATACAACCTTAATCCCGATACAGTCTCCAAGCCTGCAGAGGGTGAAAAGGATGCAAAGACCAGGGTTAAGGAACTTATCGGTAAGATGGGTAAAGATGAATACGCAGAAGCTAAGGGATATGATGAGTTCCTTAAGGCTCTTGATAAGATGTCTAAAGAGAATCCCGGATGCATCAAGGTTACTGAGCTTACAGCTACATCATCCAACGGTTTCTTCATTCTTACAGCTAACATCGATTTCTACGGAACAGTTCTGACAAACCGTGTATCTGTTGATGACAGCAAGGCTGCTTACACATACTGGTCCGGTCATACTAACGTTGATACTTCCGGCGGATTTATCGGATTCCCTTATGTTGTTAAGAATGAGAACAGCTTGTGGAATGGTTATGTACTTAATGCTTTCGAGGCTCAGGCTGAGAGACCGTTCGCTGCATACTGGTCAAGTGCTGCATTCTCTGCTCAGGCCGCAGCTAAGGGCAGTCTCGCTAAGTACTTGAACGTTAAGGATCCCAGAACGATCGAGCTCACTAAGAAGACGACTAAGAAGAAGGCAAAGGGTAAGGCCGCTTCCATAGTCAAAGTAGGACAGTAAAATGAGTAAAACACGAATTGTGGCGGAATTTTGAAAAAATTTGAAAGAACCTATTGCAATTCTCCACAATCGTGTTATACTTCAATTACAAACTCAATAAACCTTACAGGAGGAAATTCAAAATGAAGAAGATTCAGAAGTCAAAGAAGGGTTTCACCCTCGTAGAAATGGTACTCGTTATCGCTATCATCGTTATCCTTGCAGCGGT
>JAIKZM010000160.1 GCA_024682215.1 Saccharofermentans sp.
CTGTATGAGTATACGTCGAAACTTATGAAATTGTCTTTCGGATCATTCCTGGAGAATATGAATAGATCGGGAATGCCGTCTCCGTTAATGTCGTTAAGACCGCAAGAATTCATGCTGACATTTTTTTCAAACCAGGCAATGTCATCGGCTTTTTTCTGAAGGATCTTCTTATAGGAAGCGTAAGCGGCGGCAAGATCGCTCTTGGAACCGGGCTGCGGAGTCTTTGTGGGCTGCTTTGATTCTGAAGGTTCGGGTTCAGACGGATCTGTTTCAGCGGGTTTTGTCTCATACGGTTCTGTTTCTTCAGGCTTTGTCTCAGCAGGAGTTGTCTCCGGAACGGTTTCATCCGGACTGCCCCATTCGGTTGCAGAAGCGATGTCACTGCCGATGAATTCAAAGACATCCATAAGATCTTCAACATTCTTGATCTTAAGGCCGTCCTTTGTATCTATGAGTCTGAGCGTAATGCTGATGCCGACCGGCTGGGCTTTTTCGACAGCTGCAATGAGATCTTCCGCGCTTGTTATGGACTTGTCGGCAAACGCCTTTTTCCAGTCAGGCATGTTGAACGTTACCTTGACCTTTGCCATTCCGCTGCCGGTCTCGATATCTTCTCCGCTGAATACTATCTTGGTATTCTTTGCTACAGACTTGTAGCATCCGGCCATTTCATCGTCATAAAGATCGATGTCAATGGAATCCTTGTATTCCTTATAAAGAGAAGAGCCCTTTTCGACCATGGTGAGATCGAGGACATCTTCTTCATTGGAAGTCTGTATGGCTTTCTCAAGCTTTGAAATAACATCCGAAGGATCCCCGGAGAGTTTTTTCGTGCCGGAGCATGCAGCGAAATTGAACGCCAATATCATGGCCATGAGGACCGCGATGATCCTGTTTGTTTTTCTACTCATCAGTTTTGCCTCCCTTTAACAATTACGAGAAGATTGTACCATGATAAAGAAATAATATCTTTTGACAATATTGAAGGCTGTCTTTATGATTTAATAAGAACTTGGGGAGGTCGGACGATGCCACGGGTATTTCTTGTAGAAGACGAAAGCACCATAAGGAGCACGCTGCGTGACACGGTTCCGTGGAGTCAGCTCGGTTATGAGTTTGTCGGCGAGGCAACAGACGGCGAGATGGCACTTCCCCTTATCGGCACCACACATCCCGATGTTCTCATTACCGATATCAAGATGCCCTTCATGGACGGTCTTTCGCTTTCAAAGCTGGTCCTGAAGGAATTTCCGAACACAAAGATAATCATAATCTCGGGCTATGACGATTTCGAATACGCAAGACAGGCGATCGAGATCGGAGTGGAGCAGTACCTGTTAAAGCCCATAACCAAGGCAAACCTCATGGACGTTCTCCGTGAGGTTAAGGAGAAGATCGAGCAGGAGCAGGAACAGCGCAACTATCAGGCGCAGTTCCAGAGAGATTCCCAGGAATACGAGCAGTTCGCCAGAAGAAGCTTCATTGAACAGGTCGTCGCGGGAAAGCTTTCCGTACAGCAGATATATGAGGATGCAGGTAGGCTCGGCCTCGAACTCCGCGCACAGAACTACTGTATAGCGCTGTTCTCGGCAATGGGTGAGACATATTCCGATACGGATGCCAGGGTCAGGGAGGACCTCCTGGGACACTTCATGAAGCATCCGGAGTATCTGCTCATAAGATGGAATCTTTCAACATACATGCTCCTCATCATGGGCGAAAAGAGCAGGATGGACAGTTACATCCAAAGCTGCATCTCTGCGATAACCAACCGCTACAGTGTCTATGACGGCCAGAAGCCATGGTACGTTGCCGTCGGAATGACTGCTGGGCGTCTGTCCCAGCTGCCTGAATGCTATGAGGATGTTTCACGTCTTTGGGCTTACCGCTACATCCAGCCCGATACTCACATCCTGACGGCTGATACCGTGAAGGAACCGGGCGTAAAAGACACCAGTACTGATCTCGAGAATTTTGACGTAAACAAATTTAATTCCGAGATGCTGATGGAGATCATGAAGAGCGCTGCGCCGGAGGAGATCCCGAACGTTGTAAGTGAGTTCCTTCTTGACATAAGCAGCACTGCAGGCTCACAGGCATTCTGTCACTATGTAATGCTCTCGACCAGATTTACGGCGATCCAGTTCGTGACGTCTCTTGGCGTTAAGCAGGAGAAACTCCTTGAAGGAGTGACCTGCCAGGACATGACCGAACAGCAGACCGTTGAACTTCAGGATCTCAGAAGGTATATGAGCGAGTTCATAATGCAGGCAGTAAAGCTCAGGACCCAGAATTCCGCAAATCAGTACAGGGATATCCTGGGGCGCGCGGTCGATTACATCGATTCGCACTTTACCGATGACAGCCTGTCTCTCAATACCGTTGCAAAGGAAGTCAATATCAGCGCAAACTATCTTTCTGCCGTGTTCAGCCAGGAAATGAAGTCCACTTTCGTTGAATACGTTACGTCAAAGAGAATGTCGCTGGCAAAGGAACTCCTGAGGACCACTGACAAGCATTCAGGCGAGATCGCGCTTGAAGTCGGATACAAGGATCCTCATTATTTCAGTTTCCTTTTCAAGAAGACGCAGGGCATGACCACAAGGGAATACAGGTCCGGGGGTAAGCACTGATGAAAGCTAAGGAGACGACGATCTCCTCGCAGATGAAAAGGCTCTTCATCGGGCTTGCGATCCTTACTGTCACGGTTTTCCTGATAGAGGTTCTTACGATCGTCTACTACCAGCTGCGTTATCAGCACTACATGCATAATCTCACGACGGCTTCCGAGTTCAACCAGAACTTTAAGGAAGACATCGATCTGAAGATGTACTACTACGTTATTGGAAGCAAAGAGGCCGAAGGTCTTCCGATGAAAGAAGTCGGCCAGGCGAAAAAGATAGCCCAGGACCTCATTTCGAGCACCTCAAATAAAGATAGTAAAGAGGCTATTACCAGTGTTATCGATCTGTGCGGAAACCTTGAGGACCAGATGCGTGAGATCGAATTCACCGCGAGTTATGACCAGCGTCAGATCCTTTTAAAGAATAATATCTACGTTCTTACTTCTCTTATAGAAGAATATATGTACCGTTATCTTTACTGCGAGGCGGTACTCCTGAATACCCTCCAGGGGAGGATGAACGCGCAGCTGACCATCGGACTTATACTGATCGTCCTTGGCGTTTCGGTCCTGTTTACTTTGATGCTCCGTCATTCTGCGAGGATATCCCGTTCGATAGCCGAACCGATTGAAAATCTGAACAACCGCGTACAGGAGATCGGCGGCGGAGACCTCAATGTAAAGGAACCGGTTGAGTCGCAGGTCTATGAGGTCAGTGCACTTAGCGAAGGCGTTGAGCAGATGGTCGAGAAAATGGGTACTCTGATGAAGGAATCCACCGAAAGGCAGGAGAGCTTAAGGCAGGCAGAACTTGCGCTTCTTCAGGCACAGATCAACCCGCATTTCCTTTACAACACGCTCGATACGATCATATGGCTGATCGAGGCAGGCAAGACTGAGGAAGCCGAGGAAATGGTCACGGACCTCTCCTCGTTCTTCAGGCATTCGCTGTCAAACGGCGAAGATATAGTTACGCTCGACGATGAGGAAAAGCAGGTAAGATCCTATCTTCAGATCCAGCAGTTCCGTTACAAGGACATCATGGATTATTCAATCGACATAGATTCCATGATAAAGGGGACGAGGCTGCCAAAGCTTACGATCCAGCCGCTTGTTGAGAACGCGCTCTATCACGGAGTAAAACTCAAGCGTGCCAAGGGCCTTATCACCGTAACCGGAAAGGCAGATGGAAATGACATTGTCATAACCGTCAGCGATACCGGTGCGGGTATGACGAAAGACCGCCTTGAAGAACTCAGGGCAGGTCTTACCAACCGAGAGAGAGTAGGCTTCGGCCTCTCGACCGTAGATGAAAGACTTAAGCTGTTTTTCGGTGAGAAATACGGTCTGTCCATAGAGAGTACAGAAGGGGAAGGGACTGATGTTACCGTCAGGATACCCGGTCCGGGGAGGAAAGATAATGAAACGTAAGATAGCCGCTTTTTTAATGCTGCTTTTATATACTGTCTTTGTTTTCGCAGGCTGCAGCAAGCCGGAGAAGCCAAAAAAGGATGAGCTGATAGTCATAGGCATGAGCCAGGTCGGCGCGGAATCCGACTGGAGGCAGGCGGATACCGCCTCCATGAAATCGGTATTTACCGAAGCAAACGGTTACAGGCTTCTTTTCGAGGATGCAAGACAGGAACAGGAGAACCAGTTTGTAGCGATCAGAAGATTCATACAGCAGAAGGTCGATTACATCGTCGTCATGCCAATAACCGAGGACGGTTGGGATGCAGTCCTCAATGAGGCGAAGGCTGCAGGCATCCCCGTGATACTCGTTGACCGTATGGTCAATGTTAAAGACGATAATCTTATCACTGCTCACGTCGGTTCTGATTTCTATGCGGAAGGCAAGAAGGCTACAGACTGGATGAAAGAGAAATACAGCAACGCGGAACAGGTCAACATCATCCACATTCAGGGAACCAAAGGTTCGACTCCTCAGCTTGGAAGGACGTCCGCGCTTGATGACGCGGTCAAGGCAAATTCCAAATGGAAGGTGATAGCGAGGATGGACGGTGATTTCACTGAGGCAAAGACCTATGAAGTCATGCGCGAGTATCTTTCAAACCGCGATAACCTTCCTGTTATCGATGTCGTTTACTGCGAGAACGATAACTCTGCGTACGGTGCCATCAAAGCGCTTGAAAGCTTTGGTTATACTTGCGGAAAGGACGGGGTTTCCGTAATCTCGTTTGATGCTACATATAATGCGCTCGTCTATTGCCAGAAGGGGAAGATAGCACTTACTGTTGAATGCAATCCGCTTTTGGGACCTCTTGTAGAGTCAGTCATCAGGACGATCGAAGAGGGTAAAGTTCCCGAAAAGAACCGCTATGTCGAAGAAACGGCCTTCAAGCCGGAAGACATAACGGAAGAGCTTTTAGCCTCAAGAAAATACTGATTCATGTGCTCTGACGCTCAGACAGCTCCCACGGGAGGACTGCCGAATGCGGGGTCTTTCCTTGAAGGATCGAAAGCATTACAGACGCAGCTTCAATGCCCATGCGTCTGGTCTTGTGCCAGAGTGATGTGATCGGAACCGGACTTATCCTGCTGTAATAACTGTTGTCAAAACTCGCAACTGCGATGTCCCCCGGAACGTTCTTTCCGTTTTCGGTCAGGTATTTTATCAGAAGGAATGCGATCTCATCGTTGTAGCAAATGACGGCATCAGCGAGGGGCAGATATTCTTTCATGAACGAAGCGATAAGCGACATGTCCCTGCCGTCAATGAGCCTGCTCCTCTGTGTCGAATCAAACCAGCAGACACTGTGATCGGGAAGCGGCATTCCCCGGTCCCTTATGGCGTTCATCATGCCGCTGTAGCGCTCGGGACCCTGGAGGTCATCACTTTTAAATATGCCGCCGATATGCCTGTAACCTTTATCCATAAGATACTGTGCAAGTCTGTATCCGCCGGCGTAGTTGTCATCGGTGACGGAAGGAAGGTACGAGAGCGCAGGGTAGTTGCCCTGAAAGAAGACTATGGGTATGCCCATTTTGTGGAGCTTCTGGTAAAGATCCATATTGGGATTGGGAAGAGCGGTCTTCGAACCCTCGACCAGTATCCCTCCCACGGGATGGTTGATCAGGCTCTGCAGTATCTCGCGTTCGGCCGAAACACGGTTGAGCGTTGCGTATGCCCTTAGCTGATAGCCTCTTGTGCCCAGCACATTTTCCATATCCCTTAATAAAGCCGGAAATATGTATTCATCTGTAAAAGTGGTAATGACTGCGATCTGCGAGTGAAAAGAAGACCCGCTGTTGGCTTTGTAATAACCGCTGCCACGTCTGCTGGTTATCAGGCCCTCGTTCTCAAGATCGAGCATCGCGCGCCTTACGGTCTGCCTGCTCACACCGAACCTGGCGGTGAGTTCGCGTTCACTTGGAAGCTTATATGAAGGATTCTTAGCATGAAGCATCAGGTCTTCTCTCAAGAATTGCGCCAAAACCTTGTATTTCATAGTTTTGAGCCTCCTTTAGCATCTTTTTCCGTCAAGTACATTTTGTAAAAATCCTTAAAAAAACACATTTTTGAATAAACGGTCCCGGGGTGATTTTTTGGAAAATTACATTATTTTTCGGAAAAATCTGTAACTTGCCAAAACCGGTATTGTCATTTTTACATGGCCGGAAATGCTTTTTTCCGCATGACCGGAAGTAAGATTTTCAACAAAACGGCCCCGCATTTCATAAGAAAACCAACAAATACAGTTTCATTATCGCAAACTGGTATGCTTTTTTCAACGAGCCTCGAAATTTGTATTGTTTATGTAGTCAAAAGAGCCCCGGCGTTATTGAACGGGTCTGGGGGTCAAGGCAAACTGTGGACAAGAAAGCCCGATCCGGGTGACCGTCCGGGCTTGAAAATCAAGAAACACATTTATGAAAGTGAGGAAAAACTATGAAGAAGTTTCTTGCGGTATTACTGACTGCTACAGTTGGTTTCGTTATGGCTGGTTGTAACCAGGCTCCCGCAGCTACAACGGCTGCTGCCACAACAGCTGCTGCTACAACAGCTGCACCTGCACCTGCAGGTGATAAGCTCATCAAGGTTGGTATCATCAACAACGATCCTAACGAGTCCGGTTATCGTACAGCAAACGATAAGGACATGAAGGCTACATTCACAAAAGAGAACGGCTATGAAGCTCAGTTCGCTTACAGCCTTAAGAACGACGAACAGATCGCTGCAGCCAAGAAGTTCATCACAGACGAAGTTGATTATCTCCTTCTCTCAGCAGCTGACACATCAGGATGGGATTCCGTTCTGCAGGATGCTAAGACAGCAGGCGTAAAGGTTATCCTTTTCGACCGTACGATCGATGCTGACAAGTCCCTTTATGAGGCCTCCATCGTTTCCGACATGAGAAAAGAAGGCGAAACCGCTGTTGCATGGCTCGAAGCACAGAAGCTCCCCGAGTATAAGATCATCCACATTCAGGGTGCTATGGGTACAGCAGCTCAGAAGGGCCGTTCAGGCGCTATGGACGACAAGGCTAAGGCAAACGGTTGGAAGATCGTTAAGCAGCAGACAGCTGAGTGGAACGCAGAGAAGGCACAGCAGATCGTTCAGTCTGTTATCGACTCCGGCGAGAAGTTCAACGTTATCTATGCTGAGAACGACGATATGGCTAAGGGCGCTGTTGCAGCTCTCGATAAGGCTAACATCTCTCACGGTGTAGGCGGCGACGTCATCATCATGGGTTATGACTGCAACCAGTGGGCTCTCAAGGAACTGCTCGCTAAGAAGTGGAACTACGATGGTCAGTGCAATCCTTTCCAGGCTTCTTACATCGATAAGATCATCAAGGATTTCGAGGCCGGCAAGGCTCCCGCAGAGAAGGTCATCATCATGGACGAGAAGGGCTTCGATGCTGCAACCATCACACAGGAAGACGTAGACAAGTACGGAATCTGACAGTTCCTTACAAGTCACAAAAACATTAAGTAATTGACCGGCACGCGGTACGGGAACTTCCGCACCGCGTGCTTTTTTCTTAAAGATCCAGAGGAGTGGGATTATGGAGAATGGTGAAGTGCTGCAGATGCGCGGTATCTGCAAATATTTCCCGGGAGTAAATGCTCTTCAGAACGTGGATTTTACTTTGAGAAGCGGCGAGATCCATGCCCTCATGGGTGAGAACGGCGCAGGAAAATCCACATTAATTAAGGTACTGACCGGCGTTTATGTAAAAGACGGCGGAAAGATTTCAATCAGGAAAGAATCCGGAAACGGCGCAGTTGACGTTTTCGAGGAAGCTCATATAAGATCACCTCAGGATGCCCAGAATTCGGGGATCAGTACGGTCTATCAGGAGATAGCCCTCTGCCCGAATCTCTCGGTAGCCGAGAATATGTTCATCGGCCGCTCAGGCGCATTTACGAACTGGGTCGACATGAACAAAAAGACAGGCGAACTTTTAAGATCGCTCGACATACCTGCAACACCCAGACAGCAGCTCGGCAGCTGCTCGATCGCCGTCCAGCAGATGGTGGCGATCGCCCGTGCAGTCGATATGAAGTGCCGTGTACTTATCCTTGACGAACCTACCTCTTCGCTCGATGAGCAGGAGGTCGAAAAGCTGTTTAAGCTCATGAGGGATCTCAAGGCCAAGGGCGTAGGAATCATCTTTGTTACACACTTCTTAGATCAGGTCTATGAAGTATGCGACAGGATCACGGTATTAAGAGACGGATGTCTCGTAGGAGAATATGTCATAGAGGATCTCCCCAGGGTCAAGCTTGTTTCAAAGATGCTCGGAAAAGATCTGGATGACGTAGCTGACATTAAGGGCAACAGTGATGTGAAGCCCGTTGATACTTCAAAGACACCTGTTCTGGAAGCACACGGACTTGTCAGCAATGCCGGCATCAAGCCTTTTGATTTCAATATCTACAGCGGCGAAGTCAACGGATTCACGGGACTTCTGGGTTCCGGCCGAAGCGAGTGCGTCAGAGCGATCTTCGGTGCCGACAAGGTACTGGGCGGTACGGTAAAGATCAACGGCAAGCCCGTAAGGATCAGAAAGCCCATCGATGCAATGAAGAATGGCATCGGATATCTTCCTGAAGACAGAAAGCTCGACGGCATCGTTGCAGATCTTTCGGTAAGAGACAACATAATTCTCGCGCTGCAGGTCATGAAGGGTTTCTTCAGACCGTTCTCCAAAGCAAAGGCAGAGCAGATGGCGCAGGAATACATTAAGCTCCTCGACGTTAAGACAGCTTCTTCGGACACGCCTATCGGACAGCTTTCCGGCGGTAACCAGCAGAAGGTCATCCTTGCAAGGTGGCTGCTCACAAACCCTGATTTTCTTATCCTTGACGAGCCTACCAGAGGTATCGACATCGGTACGAAGATCGAGATCCAGAAGCTTGCACTAAAGCTTGCTGCTGAAGGAAAGAGCGTTACGTTCATCTCCTCCGAGATCGACGAGATGCTCAGGACCTGTTCACGTCTCATTGTAATGAGAGACCGCAAGGTTGTAGGTGAACTGAAGGGTGATGATCTCACACGTAACAAAGTAATGGCAACCATAGCCGGAGGTGAAGAGAAATGACGCCAGCAAACAGAAAAAAGAGTGCTTTTGTGTCAGGCCTTCTTTCCCTGACGCGCAAACAGCTTTTCATACCGATAGCGGCACTTTTGGCCCTTATCGTTTTCAACCTCATAGCCGATCCTTCATTCTTCATAATAAAGCTCGGTTATAATAGCGCAAACCAGCCGGTCCTTTCGGGATATCTCATAACCATCCTCGACTACGGCTCGGAGCTTGCGATCCTTGCTATCGGAATGACGCTCGTAACATCAGCTTCCGGCGGACAGGACATCTCGGTCGGTGCAGCCATCGCAATTGCCGGATCGGTCATCCTTAAGGTCCTCTGCGGAAACGAATCCAGACCTGATCACATGAAGGCGCCCATCATCGTCGCTTTCCTCGTCGCCTGTTTAGTCGCAATGCTTTTCGGCGCATTTAACGGATCGCTCGTAGCATTCTTCAAGATACAGCCGATGGTAGCAACCCTGATCCTTTTCACGGCAGGACGTTCCATCGCCGCATGGATCAACAACAACGAGCTCCCGATCATCGCCGAGCCTGAGTTCTCATACTTCGGAACATTCATTCCCGGAATTCCGATCCCCACACCGGTGTTCATAGCGGCAGCGTGCATGGTGATCATATTCCTCGTGCTCAAGTTCACCAACCTCGGTCTGTATTCCCAGTCCGTAGGCATCAACCCGCATTCATCAAGACTTAACGGCATCAACCCCGCAATCGTCAAGCTCATCACTTACATGATCCTCGGCCTCTGTGTTGCAGTCGTGGGTCTTATCAAGGTAAGCCGAATCTCCACGATCAACTACTCGGTTGTCGCAAAGGATATCGAAATGGACGCGATCCTTGCAGTAGCTCTCGGAGGCAACTCACTGGGCGGCGGCAAGTTCAACATGCCGGCTTCGATCATGGGCGCTTACATCATCCAGTTCCTTACGACAACGCTCTATAAGTTCAACGTTGATTCGACCGCGCTTCCCGCTTACAAGGCTGTCGTTGTCATCATCCTCGTTGTCCTCTCTGCACCTGTCGTAAGAGAGAAGATCAACCAGTTCAAGAAATCATCTGCTAAGAAACCTGTAAAGGAGGTAGCTTGATATGAATAACCAGTTATCCTCCAGAAAAGGTCTCCGCGGAATGTCCGATACAAACATGCTCACGCTCATTACGATCGTAGTATTCGTTTTGATGTATACCATGGCGGTCATCTGTCTTGGTTCCGGATTCCTTAAGCCGCAGAACTTCTTTAACATCCTTAACGAAAACGCGAGCCTTATCATCCTTTCATGCGGCATGAGCCTCGTAATGATCACCGGAGGCATCGATATCTCCGTTGGTCAGGTAACAGCTCTCGTCTGCATGAGCTGTGCGGTATTCCTCGATAAGAATAACGGAAATGTTGTAGGCTCAATGGCCCTTGCGGTCGCAATCGGTCTTGCTTTCGGTTTGATCCAGGGCACACTCGTTGCTTACCTTGAGATCCAGCCGTTCATCGTTTCTCTCGCAGGTCTCTTCTTCGCAAAGGGCATGACGACCATCGTAAACGCAAACCCTTTCAACGTAGAGCACAAAGAGTTCGTTGCTATGCGTAGCACCAGGATCGAGATTCCTTTCCTGGGTTCTTATAACAAAAAAGGAATGTATATTCCTGCTTATATCGAGATTGGCGTCGTTGTTGCTGTCGTAGTCGTCATCCTTCTGTTCTGCCTCCTCCGCTGGACCAGGCTCGGAAGAAACTTCTACGCAGTCGGCGGCAATGCACAGAGCGCCAGACTTCTCGGTATAAACGTAAAGCGCACTAAATTTATGGCACATCTTCTCTGCAGTGTACTTGCAGGCATCGGCGGCTATGTGTATTTTATGCATGTAGGCTCCGGTTCTCCTTCGCATGCGGACGGTGCGGAAATGAACGCCATAGCATCCTCCATCATAGGCGGAACACTGCTTACGGGCGGCGTCGGAAACATCATCGGCACGTTCTTCGGAGTTCTGAGCCTCAGTACCATCAAGAACATCGTCTCTTCACTTGGACTTGACGAAGCATGGTGGACCAACATTACGGTCGCTTTCATGCTCTGTCTGTTCCTGCTGATCCAGAGCCTTGTTCTCCGCCGTAAGGCTGGTGCAAAGAAATAAGAATGGCACGGAGGACTAAAGATGAGTAACTATCTGGGCATTGAATTCGGCTCCACACGTATCAAGGCGGTCGTTATCGACGACAACTTTACGCCGCGTTCAACAGGCGACTACATCTGGAAGAGCGATTTTACGGACGGCGTATGGACTTACAGTCTTGATGAAGCCTTTGAAGGACTGAGGAAGGCCCTGTCAGAGACCGATACGGCTGATGTTGCGGCAATGGGAATATCCGCAATGATGCACGGGTATCTGGCATTTGATACGGAATGGAATCTCCTTGTGCCATTCCGTACATGGCAGAATACGATGACGGCCCAGGCCGCATCTGATCTGACAGGCCTCCTTGACTTCAATATCCCTCAGAGATGGAGCATCGCTCATCTTTATCAGGCGATATTAAATAATGAGGAACACATTTCCCGCATCGCTCACATCACTACGCTCGCGGGTTATGTCCACTATAAGCTCACAGGCGTGAACGCACTCGGTATCGGAGACGCTTCAGGCATGTTCCCGATCGACAGCAAGACATTGGATTACGACGAGGGCATGATCGCCAAGTTCGATAACCTCATCGCTGACAGGAATCTCGGATGGAAGATCAGAGATATCCTTCCGAAAGTACTGTCAGCCGGTGAAGACGCTGGCTCTTTGACTTCCGAAGGCGCAGCTCTTCTCGGAGGCAAGCTTCCCGCAGGAGTTCCTTTTGCTCCCGCTGAAGGCGATGCCGGTACGGGCATGACGGCTACAAACGCTGTTTCTGCCGGTACGGGCAACGTTTCCGCAGGTACGAGCATCTTTTCGATGGTAGTATTGGATAAGCCTCTGAGCAAGGTCTATGAAGAGATCGACATGGTTACCACACCGAGCGGAAAAGCCGTTGCTATGGTCCACTGCAACAACTGCACCAACGACATGAATGCTTGGGTCAGCGTTCTCAGACAGACGGTCGAGCTGTTTGGCGGATCCGTCGACACAGGCGATCTTTATACAAAGCTCTATCAGAAGTCAATGGAAGGTGCAGCTGACTGCGGCGGCGTCTGCACCGTCAACTATATGGCAGGTGAAGGCGTAACGCACCTGGACAGCGGAAGACCGTTCGTCATAAGGACTCCGGACAGTGATTTCTCGCTTGCAAACTTCCTTAGGTCACAGCTCTATTCGACAATGGCAACTCTCAAGATCGGCATGGACATCCTTGCAAAAGAGGGCGTTGAGATCACGAGCCTTACAGGTCACGGCGGTCTTTTCAAGACACCTGTAGTAGGCCAGCGTTACATGGCTGCTGCATGCAAAGCACCCGTTACCGTCATGGAAACGGCAGGCGAGGGAGGACCTTACGGAATGGCTCTTCTTGCAGCTTACCGTGCAAATAAGGAAGGCACGCTTGAGGATTTCCTCGCAAACAAGGTCTTCAAGAACGCAAGAAGCTCAACGTTTGCACCCGTTGCAGAAGACGCTGAAGGTTTCGACAGATACATCGAAAAGTTCTCCGCGGCGCTCGACGCTGAGCGCGTCGCTGCGGTAAAATTCTGATATCACATATCAAGGAGCCGCATAAATGTTAGAAGAACTGAAAGAAAAAGTATTACAGGCCAATCTGCTGCTTCCAAAGCATGACCTCGTCACATTCACATGGGGCAACGTTTCGGAGATAGACAGGGCATCCGGTCTTATCGTTATCAAGCCGAGCGGCGTCGATTACGATGGAATGAAGGCTGATGACATGGTAGTCCTCGACCTCGACGGAAAGGTTGTTGAAGGTCACTACAAGCCTTCGAGCGACACTCCTACCCACATCGCCCTTTACAAGGCGTTTGAAGGCATCGGGGGCGTCGTACACACCCATTCCAGATGGGCTACAAGCTTTGCCCAGGCAGGTGCCGGCATCACCGCATACGGAACGACACAGGGAGACACTTTCTATGGTGAGATTCCCTGCACGCGTAAGATGACACCCGAAGAAATCGGCGGAGAGTACGAACTCGAAACAGGAAACGTCATCATCGAGACATTCAAAAATAGGGGCATCGATCCCGTTCAGGTCCCTGCGGTCCTCGTAAACAGCCACGGACCATTCACATGGGGCAAGGACGCAAACGATGCCGTACACAATTCCGTAGTCCTTGAGGAGTGCGCATTCATGGCATTCCATGCGAAGATGATCAATCCTTCGCTCGGAGCCATGCAGCAGGAGCTTCTCGACAAGCATTACTTGAGGAAGCATGGCAAAAACGCCTACTACGGTCAGGGCTGATTAATTTTTTCTTCATAATACTTCCAAAACAAATCGTCCCATCCTTGCTGTCTTTGTGGATGGGACGATTGCTTTTTCTGTTGTTTCTGTTTATTTGCCGGGCTGGTCTATTCCTGATGTGAGGAGCTTGACTGCGATAGCGCATTCGATCCTCTTTTTGAAAAGCTTGCAGCCGTATTCGTAAACGCCCTGGATGTCTCCTGTTGCGTGATACGAGTTAGCGGCACATCCGCCGGAGCAGTAAAGCTTTGCCCAGCAGTCCTGGCATTCCGGCCTGCTGTAAGCGTTGCACGAAGCGAACTTATCTCTTGTTTCCGTTGCCGTTACGCCGGTATAGATGTCGCCCATCTTGTAGTTGGGATCACCTACGAACTGGTGGCAGGGATAAAGGTCGCCCCAAGGTGTTACAGCCAGATATTCAGTGCCGGATCCGCATCCTGCGACGCGCTTGTAGATGCAGGGGCCGCATGTGAGGTCGAGCATGTAGTGGTAGAAGGTAAAGGGCTTTCCCTCGCTATATCTCTTGACCATGAGTCTTGCGAGCTCTTCATACTGTTCAAAAAGAACGGGAAGGTCCTCTTCTGTCAGAGCCGAAGGGCTTGAAGGATCGGTAACCACAGGCTCCATTGAAAGCTCGGTGAAGCCGAGATCGAGCATATGCTTGATGTCATTCACGAAATCCGTGTTGTGATGCGTGAAGGTTCCGCGCATGTAGTAGCTCTTTGAGCCGCGCTTTTCAACGAACTTCTTGAAGTTGGGAACGATCCTGTCATAGGAACCGTTTCCTGCCATGTCGACCCTGAACCTGTCATTTACTTCTTTACGGCCGTCCAGTGAGAGAACAACGTTATGCATCTCTTTGTTGCAGAATTCCGTAACCTCGTCATTTAAGAGCACACCGTTGGTGGTGAGGGTGAAACGGATATTCTTGCCGTGAAGTTTTTCCTGTTCGCGGCCGTACTTTACAAGCTCTTTGCAGACATCCCAGTTCATGAGCGGTTCACCGCCGAAGAAGTCGATGTCGAGATTCTTGTGGAAACCAGAGTTTTCAATAAGGAAGTCGATGGCTTTCTTTCCGGTCTCAAGACTCATGAGAGCGCGCTCTCCATGGTATTTACCCTGGCTTGCAAAGCAGTATGAGCAGTTCAGGTTGCATGTATGAGCAACATGAAGGCACAGTGCTTTGATGGAAAACCTCTTTTTTCTGTAATCCTTTGCAAGGTGCTCATACTTGTCGGGAACATAGAGCTTGCCTTCTTCTTTGAGTTTTTCTATATCAGCGATGCATTCCTCTGCATCAGAACGGGTGATCTTATGGACCTCCATGGCTTTTGCCATTACAGTTTCGGCAGGCTCAGTCTCATACCAGCGGATCATGTCGAATGCGACAGGATCAGTCATGTGAATAGAGCCCGAGAAAACGTCGAGCACGATGTTTAAGCCTTCAAACTGATAGCAGTGGATCATAGATAATCTCCCGTGAATTTACATAAAAAAAGGTCTCATCCAAGAATGAGACCTTAATCTCAAAATAACCGCTAATTACTCAGCCTTCTCGCAAGCCTGATTAGCTACGCCGCAGCTTGTCTTGCAAGCTGACTGGCAAGAAGTCTGGCACTCGCCGCATCCGCCTTCCTTGGCAGACTTGTCAAGGTCACGGGTCTCGATGGTAACGATTCTCGTCATGA
>JAIKZM010000223.1 GCA_024682215.1 Saccharofermentans sp.
CCCAACATCCTTCCTGGACATTGAGACGAATAATAATCCGCGGTACCACTCAATTTGCAAGCCTTGCGGCTGCCACTTTCGAAGTCTAACAACTCCTTTACATTAACGCAGCATAACGGGCACTGTCTACTAGGGAAAACCTTTTCGGAATGCCAGCTCGGAAGTGATAGTCTTTTGCAGTTATTGAAGCACCGTTTCTCAGCTAACACGGCTCTCTGTAAGATCGATAGCTCTGCTGACCTCTTCGTCACAGCCTTTGTGATAGTATTCAGTTGTGTGTTCCCGAAAGAACATTTGTAAGCATAGACGAGGCGCTTGCAATTGTCAATATCGATTTTTCGCACTATTCTGTAACATATATTTAACAAAAAAGTTCTCAAAAAGGTTTACGGAGTTTTTAATAGTGAAATACAATTAAGATATTAATTCTGTTTGGTTTGATTCTATCGGGAAGAGAGGAAAAAGCAATGTCAGTAAAATATCTGGTATCAGGCGGCGAAGGTGCACTCGGCAAGATCATCGTCAGCATGCTCCTTGAGCGTGGCGAGAAAGTAAGGATACTTGCAAGTGAACTTTCAGACATTTCGATCTACAAGGGCAACCCGAATATCGAGATCAAATACGGAATTTCCACGGACAAGGATTCCATGAAGGAATTCTTCGATATCGAAGAGCCGAGAAGTGCGATCCTTTTCCATACTGATGAATATATTTCACTTACAGATAAAACTAATCTTACCATGCGAAGGGTAAACGTCATCGGCGCGGAGAACATAGCTGACATGTGCCTCAAGCGCAAGATCGGTAAACTCGTTTATCTGAGCTCAGCATATGCGATCAATCCCGAGGCAGTACCTGACGGACTTAAGATGAACTTCAACCGCAACCTGGTTGACGGTGAATATGCAAAGTCAAAGGCTGATGCAGCCGCATACATCATGGAGCGTGTTACCCTTAACAGACTCAATGCCGTTATGGTGCTTCCGACGTTCATCATCGGCCCGGGCTATTCCGAGGACTATGAGATCAACAAGATCATCAACAGCTATCTCAAGAACGGAACTCTTCCCCCGAAGGAAGGCGGCCACGCGTTCGTTGACGTAAGAGACGTTGCAAACGCAATGCTCGCGCTTGCCGATAAGAGCATTGAACCCGGATCCGGATACATCATCAGCGGCGAGTACAAGACAAGTTCCGAGTTCTTTGCGGACATCAACGAGACACAGGGTATCGATGCACCCGTTAAGACCGCATCCAAGTTCGTAATGAGCGAATCGATGGCCAAGTTCGTTAACTTCTACTATAAGATCACTCACAAGGAGAACCCGAGAGAAGTCTACACGCTGTTCAGGGACAATCCCGAGACGAAGTTCTCAAGCAACAGTGAAGGCGTTATCCCTGAGAGCACGATCGATTTCAAGTCTTCGCTCAGCGACACCATCAGCGGCGTAAGCGGCTCAAGCCAGGTAGCCAAGAGCAGCGGTTCAGAGCCTAAGATGTCTGCTGTTGCGATGTCGTCAAAATTCAAGAACAGCTCTTCCGCAGCTCCTGAAGCAAAAGCTGCTCCGGCAAGACCTGCAGTTACCGGTTCAAGGCCTGCAGCAGCTGCCGCAGCCAAGGCGGCTGCTCAGAAAGCTCCTGAAGCAAAAGCTGAAGAAGCTCCGGCTCCTGCAAAGAGCATCATTCCTGGAAAGGAATCTGCACCTGCCCCTAAGGTAGACGCTCCGGAAGAACCTGCTCCCGCCAAGAGCATAATCCCGGACATTCCCAAGAAACCTGAGGAACCTCCGAAGGAACCGGATGGAGGAAACGAGGGTTGAACAAAAGAATCATCTTAGCAAGCGCGTCTCCCCGGAGGCGCGAATTGCTGTCTCTTATAACAAATGATTTCGAGATAATCACAAAAGAGGTCGACGAGCGTTCGGCTGAGATCGAAATGGAAAACAACGGAACGCCGGCCATGCGCGTAAGCGAGGGACTAGCGCTAATGAAGGCGAAGGCCGTCTTTGACGGACTCCCGGAAGAAGAAAAGAAGCAGGTCCTGGTAATAGGAGCCGACACTTCGGTCATCCTGGATAATGAGATCTTCGGTAAGCCTAAGGACAGGGAAGATGCTGTTTCAATGCTGACCAGGCTGTCCGGGAGAAAACATGTTGTAGCGACCGGGGTTGCCATCATTACTTCAGAAAAGACAGAATGCTTTACCGAGGAGACGCAGGTCGAATTCTTTGAACTTGACCGGCATCAGAAGGAACTCATCGAAAGATACTGCAGCACTGATGAACCATATGACAAAGCAGGTGCGTACGGGATCCAGAACGGCGGTGCGCTCCTCGTAAGAAAAATAGACGGAGACTTCTCAAATGTAGTCGGACTGCCCGTCCCCATACTGGCAAGACACATAGAATCTGTGATATATTGATAGACAGGTTTAAGGGCCTTTCAGGAATAAAAGGGGGTAGAAGGATGAATCTGGGTTGGATGATTAAGCTTGGTTTGTCCATTAGTGAGAATATCCGCGCACAGCAGGAGATCGAAAGAGCGCGTGCATTGGAAGCGCAGGCGCGCAGTGAGGCTTTGGCCCAGTCCCAGCGTGCAAAGGCAGAAACAGCAAGTTTCAAAAGAACCGCTTATGAGCAGAAGATCGCACGTGAGAGCGTTGCGGTCGAATGCCCTAACTGCGGCTCCACAAATACAAGGATAAGACTCGGTTCGGCTGCATGCTGCGCATATTGCGGCACTGCGATCAGAGTCAGCCTTCAGGGGATCGCGTATGTGGCGAGTCCGCTGGAACGCGTCCAGAACAAAGCGGAATCAGAGATCCGTGAGAAGGGCGGCGAAGAGACAAAGTGAGCGAAACCTCAGTTCAGGATAAGGATGCCGGGAAGAAAAAGAAGTCTTCTGCAGGCAGCGTAATATTGCTGATACTGATCTACGCCTTTATCTATCTTGTGTGCTCGGCCATGTTTGTCGGGCTGTTCCATACAGGCATTCTCAAGAACATGGATGTCCTCATGTACAGGGGGCTTGCTTTCATAATCTTTACGGGACTTGTGGCTGCAATAGTCATGGGCATTGTAAGGAGATTCTGGAAGTTCGTAACCGTCAGGGACATCATAATGATGTTCGTTATTTTCTGTTGCGTAAACACGGTCATCTTCACGCTCGTACCTGTTACGGTCGAGCGTTCGGTTTCCGTTTTCATGCTAAGCTATATGGATCAGAATTCAGACAAGACATTCACACAGGAATCGGTCGGTGAAGTCTTTACCGCTAAATACGTCAACGATTACGGCGCTTTTGAGAAGCGTTTCAATGAACAGCTCGTAACAGGCACGATCAAAAAGAATCCTGACGGATCCTATTCGATCACTGAAAAAGGACGCTTTATCGTTTGGGGATTCAGAACCTGTGCTGAATGGTTCGACACAGACAGGCGTCTGGTCTATCCGAATCAGCACTGATTTATTTATTACTGAACTTCGACGGTCTTCCAGACCTTGCAGGTTCCGCCGCTCGCCTTCTGATACAGTCTTACCTTGAGCGAATCCTTCTTCATCCTGGAGATATCAACGTTAGCACTGTAAGTTACGCCGTTAGCATCTTCGTTGCGCTCGAGCAGGATGTACTGAGGTGCATTTACGGACTTCTTATCCCATACGTAGATATATACAAGACTGATATCGTTAGGGTTCTCGAAACCTGAAGCGGTAACGGTGAGAGTCTTGCCATTGATGGATGCGCTCGTGTTGATCTTGGCGGAAGCCTTGACCTTACGGTTCCTCTCAAAGACGATGTGGTTTCCGAAGAAGCCGTTCTCGGAATATACGAGATGCTCAACACCCTTAGTGTCTTTTGCGCTGATCTCAAGGGTTACGAGCTTGGTTGCGCCGATCTTTGTTACTTCGAGGTTTGCGTTATAGACCCTGTTTTCGTCGATCGTCATGTCGGAGGAATCGAGGATGTTGCCTTCTTCGTCCTTGAGCCTTGCGATGAATCCTGTTGTCTTTGCGTTGATGTTCTCTGTTCCGGAAAGTCCGATGACAGCATATTTCTTGTTGTCGGCAGTACCGAACTGGATCGATGCGGAAAGGACCTTCTGGTATGTGAGAGTGTTGAAATCAAACGGATCCCAGCTGCTTATGGAGTTCATGAACTCAGAGTTCTTCGCGAGTTCTCCGTTGACGTAGTCCTCTCCGAATTCCTCGATGAGGGTCTTTTTCGTTGAATACAGGTTCGTGCCGAGACCGAGCCTGTCACCTTCGATCTTGCATCCCATTGCGGCAAGAGTCGTGGGGAAGAGATCAAGGGTATTGTAAGCACGCTCGGTGTTTTCTTCAGGCTTTGCTGCAGAGTTGATTATCGCGGTGAAAGTCCTTCTGTCATACTGTGCATCGATGCTTGCAAGGAAGTCCTTGTCCATCGTGAGATGGTCACCGTTGAGAACGATGGTCGTGTTCTCATAGAAATCCTGCTGCTTGATCCAGTCGATGAATTCCTTGAGCTGTCTGGATGAGCAAGCCATTACGTTTGCATACTGTGTGCCGTATTCATCCTTGCAGAGAGGGCAGACGTAGCCGTCCTCGAAATGACTGTCAACAGTCAGAAGGGTGAGGTTGAAAGGTGCGCCTTTTGAAGCTAAGTCCTTAAGTTCATCCTTTGCGAAAGTGAAGAGCTTCTGGTCCTCAAATCCCCACCAGACATAGTAGTCGTCAGTCGGGAGCATCTTGTTCTTGAGCGCATAAGTGTAATCGAAGAGCTTATAGTCTCCGTGCTTTCCGAAATAAACGCCGCGGCCGCCGAATTCGACTTTCGAACCTACCATGAGTTCGTTGTTATAGCCTTCGCGCTTTAATATGTCACCAAGGACAGTAGCACCGGGATAGAAGGATTCCTGCTGGGAAGCGGCATTTCCTACGCCTCCGACAACGGGGAGTCCCGATGACTGAGCTACCATTCCGCCCATAGTATATGTGGCACCGAAAGAAACTTTGGCACCGTTGAGCTTTTCTTTGCTTCCGCTGAAACAGTCATTTTCCAGGGCGAGCCTGGTGAGCTCGGGGATGCAGTTGTAATCCAAAGCACCGCCGGACTTCTTGTCGGCGTAGGTCATCTCAACAGATTCGAGATAGATGTAGATGAGGTTGCGCTTTTTTTCGGGGAAGGTGATAGCGGTCTTCTCGGGATCGGCATAGTTATCCTTTATGAAATCTGAGTTTACGCTCTTGGTTGAAAAATACTCGATGACCTTGTACTTGTTCATGAAGAGGAATGCGGATATTCCGAGGAATATTGCAAGGACAACGGCAGTGACGATGTTTGCCATGCGGAGTGCCTTCTTTTTTGCTTCCTTTTTCTTAAGAACCAGTTTGACGATGACAGCTGCAGCCGTTACGGCTATTGAGGGCAGCAGGACCTTGAGGATGAAGCCCACGATGATCTCCGAACTGGTTCCTTCAACAGGTGAGGTGATGTGGAACATGATCTGATCCATCGTGTTGTTCTGCCATGTATCCATAGTCCAGAGTGCCGCGAATGCGAGCATGGCGACGAGGAAAATGAGCAGTACTGCAAGTATCTTTAAAAGGACTTTACCGAATTTCTTCATAAACTGTTACCGGCGTTGTTTCAGATCCTTCCGAAACCGACGGCCTTCCTGACTTTCTCGTATTTTTCTTCAGCGATCCTGATCGAATAGTCGCGGCCGGCGTCAAGGATCTCGTTGATCCTTCCGCTGCTCAGGATCTCGTTGTACTTCTCCTGCATGGGCATGATCTTCTCAACGACCGCATCGGCAGTTGCCTTTTTGAGGTCGCCGTATCCGCCGCCTTCGAACTTGGCAACGGCATCTTCGATCGAGCTGCCTGAGAAAACGGAATAGATGGTAAGGAGATTGGATACTCCGGGTTTGTTCTCTTCGTCGAACTTGATGACTCCGTCAGAGTCCGTAACCGCAGACATGATCTTCTTGCGGATGTCCTTTTCGGGATCCGAAAGGAAGACGGAAGCCTTGGGGTTGGTCGTTGACTTGCTCATCTTCTGCTCAGGGTTCTGAAGGTCTCTGATCTTCGCGCCGACAGTGGGGATGAGCGGTTCAGGTATCTTAAAGAGTTCACCGTAACGGTTGTTGAATCTGATGGCGATATTGCGTGCGAGCTCAACGTGCTGCTTCTGGTCGATGCCGGTGGGAACGTATTTCGGATCGTAAAGAAGGATGTCCGCAGCCATAAGGTCAGGATAGGTGACGAGACCTTCCGTGAAAGTCTCATGCAGAGCTGACTTGGCCTTGAACTGGTGCATTCTGGTGAGGTCGCCGTGAGGCGTGTGACACTCGAAGATCCAGGAGAGATTTGCGTGATAAAGGTTCTCGGACTGGATGTAGATGTGCATGTTGGGGAGATCGGGATCGACGCCGCACGCGATGTACATTGCGATGGCGTTGATGATATTCCTGTGAAGGGCTTCGGGGTCCTGGGGAACCGTGATCGCATGCATGTCGGGAACGAAAAGGAATGTTTCGTAATCGTTCTGGTAGTTGACGATCTGGCTGATACCGCCTGCGTAATTACCGATAGTAAGGGCGCCGCTAGGCTGCAGTCCCGTAAGAAGTCTGTCCATATTTATAGCCTCCATAATAAAAACAAAGATAATATTATACTCACATCTAAAGTTTTACAAGCAAAATGAATGATGCTATACTCTGCCCTATGAAAAAAAAGAAGTTCCTGTTAATCTACACTCTCATCTTCGCCGTTTTGTCGGCGGCTTTAATTCTTACCATTAATCTTAACGGTAAGACCCAGATCTGTAATTTCGACGGAGACGGGCAGCACATCAAGGCTCTCATCTACTATTCCGAGTGGATCAGATCGATCTTTAAAAATATCTTTGTAAATCACAAGTTCGAGATACCGAGCTGGTCTTTTTCGATAGGGTACGGCGCAGACATTCCGACATCGCTCCATTACTACGCGGTAGGCGACCCGTTCGCGGTCTTCTGCGTATTCTTCCCGGCGCAGCACATGCGCTTCTTCTATGAGTTTTCGATATATCTGAGACTCTTTTGCGCGGGACTTGCATTCTCATGGTTCTGCTTTAACAAGAAAGATGCACGCATGACGGACACCGCCGTCCTCGCAGGCGCTTTCACATACATCTTCTGCGCTTTCGCGATGGTAAACAGCGTCAAGCACCTCTTTTTCCTTACGCCCATGGTGATCCTTCCGCTGATCTTTATCGGCGTTGACCATATCCTTGAAAAGAAGAGCCCGTGGCTTTATATCTTCGGCGTATTCTTTGCAGCGGTATCCAATTTCTATTTCTTCTATATGATCGTTATCCTCACGGTGCTCTATGCAGCTTTCGGGATGTTCATTCCTTTAAAGGGCATCGAACTGAAGAAGACGCTGACAAATATTGGCGCTCTGGCAGGCTACGCGGTCATCGGCGTAATGATGAGCGCCATTCTCCTGCTGCCCGTCATACTTTCGTTTTCAGGCGATTCGAGGACCGAGAACAAAGTAATATTCGATGCTTTCTATCCGGTGCTTTACTATGAGAACTTCCTGTCAGGATTCCTTTCATACCAGTCGGTCCAGGGCGGCGAATGGGCAAACCTCGGTTACGCTTCACCTGTACTGGCGGCGATCTTCCTGCTTTACAGGGGAAAGACCGAAGATATTGAAAGGAAGAGGCTCCGCATTGCTTTTGCAGTGCTCACGCTTTTCTTCGTGTTCCCCGCGGTACAGTATGTCTTCAACGGAATGTCCTATCCTTCCGCGAGATGGCATTTCGGATACAGCCTTCTCGTCGCATACATCCTGACCCACATGTGGCCTGAGATCACACGACTTACGAAAAAGAGCGTGATCGTTCCGGCAATCGGCATTGCAGTTTATTTCGCAGCCTGCATGATCTTACCAATGTCCAGGACTTTGAATGCCGTGATCCAGCTCGTGTTAGCGGGCATTACGGTTGCAGTCATCTTCCTTCTTTCGCGCAAAGAGAGCGAAAAGAAGAGCAAAGCACCGGAGATATTCGTTCTCGGAGCAGTCATAGTTTCGATACTTGTTAATGGAGTGTTCGGTTTTATCGAATGGTTCAATCCCGATATCGCGCCCACACAGCTCGACCAGAGCCAGGTCGCTGACAGCATCGATCCCGAGGAATGCGAGATCATGAACAAGTATATCGATAAGTCTTCTTTCTCAAGATATTCGTATGTTGACGGAGACATCATCACGACGTGCAATCATGCCATGATGGCGGGTCTTTACAGCACGGGCTTTTACATGAGCATGGTAAGCCCCGCGATCTCCCAGTCTTATGCCGAGAACCTCGTTGAGCTCAAGATGGTCTCCAGGTTCATGGGACCCGATTCCAGGACCGCTCTCGAAGCGCTCGGTTCGGTAAGATATGTCATCGCGCTGAATCCGATGTCCAACATTCCTTACGGATTTGAGGAGATCGGTGAGGAGACCGGTAAACATACGGGAAGGGGATACACCGTTTATGAGAATAAGAATTCGCTCCCGCTCGGATACACGTATTCGAATCTGATCTCCAGAGAGAAGTTTGATTCCATGGAGGCTGCAAACAGGCAGGAAGCGCTGCTCCAGGGAGTTGTCCTCGACGGCTACGACAACAGCCTCGGCTTTGAAAATGCCGACGTAAAGCTGACCGGCGAGAAGGTTAAGTATACCGTTACCGAACTCAAGGGCGTCCTTAAGGATGCGGACGGATCTTTTGTTGCCACGAAAAAGAACGCTTCGGTAACAATGTCCGTAAAGACGTCCAAGAATTCCGAGACGTATTTCGGTCTTAAGAATTTCAGGTTCATGGGCATCAGTGAATACGACATGCTGCAGATAACAGGTCAGTGGGACAGCAAGAGCCCCGAGGAGCAGCGCAAGATAAAGAATGACAACAGGTATTACATTGAGCCTGAAGCGCAGATGATCCCTCTCAAGACGATCGGCGGCAAGGGAATGTCCACCAGGATATTCAACTTCGTTACCCGCAAGTATCAGAGATACAACGGCCGTACGGATTTCTTCATTAACACCGGATACAGCGAGAAGGCCAAGACCATGATCACTCTGACCTTCCCGGCAGTCGGAAAGTATTCCTTCGACGAGATGTATATCTTCTGCCAGAAGATGACAGACTACGATGAACAGATCAGCAGGCTCAAGGAGAATGTCCTTGAAGATGTGGATCTGCATCAGGTCGGATATTCAACCGGACGCGTTACCGGAAAGATCACTTTGGACAAGGCCAAGATCCTCTGCCTTTCGATCCCCTATTCCAAGGGATGGACAGCAACGGTGGACGGCAAACCCGCAATGATCTATCAGGCAAACTCGATGTTCATGGGACTGCCTCTCGAAGCAGGCACTCATGAGATAGAACTCGTATATAAGACACCCGGAGCCAAGATCGGTACCGGAATTACCGAGATCGGCATAGCCGCATGCCTCATGCTCTATGTAGTACGCCGCAAGAAGGCGATAGACGCTAAGGCTGCCGAAAACAAGTAACACCTTTATGCTTTATGTTCTGACTGCCCTTAAATGTGAAGCGGCTGCTTTGGAAGGGCTGCCCGGAGAACATATCGTCACCGGCGTCGGGAGCTTTGCGCTGAAAGCGGTGCAGGGCATTGAGCTTAAACCATCTGACAGCGTAATAAATGTGGGCTGTGCGGCCGGACTTTCGGGCGGCTGCTATCTTATCAATTCGGTAACCGATCAGGATACGGGCCGCAGGTTCTATCCCGACATGCTGACCGGTTCCTCATTGCCCGAAGCGCCTCTCATTACTTCGTCCTCGATAGTTACCGATCCAAAGCCAGGATACCTCTACGACATGGAGGCAGCGCTTATCTTAAGCCACGTGCTGAAGAAGACCGCGCCTTCAAGGATCGCCGTAGTCAAGACTGTTTCTGATGACGGCAGCAGAAGGCCTTCGGCAAACGAGGTCACTGTACTGATAAGAAGTTACCGCGAAGAGATCGGCAGGATCATCGATTCTCTCTGTTCAGATGAAGAGCCGGTCAACTATATGCCTCTGCACGTATCAGTATATGAAGAACTCAGGCTTTCGCAGTATATGAGATGTGAATTTGAAGATCTCGTGCATTACTGCGTGGCATCCGGAAAACTGGAAAAGCTTAACGGAATACTCGGCGAGATGCGCGAAAAAGGCATCCTTCCGGCAGCGGACAAACGTCAGGGAAGGAGGGCATTAGATGAAATTTTCGCACGTATACGTTGAAGAAAAAGCCCGCAGATTCCCCCTGACCGGTGAGATACTGAAACGCTGCAAAGATTCGGTCGTAATACCGGTAGAACACTACAAGGACATCTTCGACAGACCGCGTCAGGATACACAGGCGCAAAAGCGGTCCCCGGCACTCATACTCGCAGTAAGGGAAGGCGCGAGGATATTTAAAGGCGCGCCGGTATGCCAGTCTTTCGGGCAGCGCAATTTCTACTATTCGAGCAGTGTGATGAACTGTCTTTTCGACTGCGAATACTGCTATCTCAGAGGTATGTATCCTTCATCGAACATTGTCGTTTTCGTTAATTTCGAAGACTATGAAGAAGACGTTGCCGGGTTCCTGAAGGAAGGACCGCTTTATGTCTGCGCATCCTATGATACGGATCTGATCGCGCTTGACGGACTTACAGGACTTGCAGGAAAGTGGATCTCTCTTGCAAAGCAAAGCAGCGGCCTTCTGGTCGAGCTCCGCACCAAGGCGGCGCCTCCGGTATTAGAGAATGTTCCCAACGTGATATATGCGTTTACCGTCTCGCCTGATGAGATCGTCAGAAGATACGAAAAGAACACGCCTTCAGCCGATGACAGGCTTAAGGCTGCTGCCCGCGCGCTGGAAGCCGGATGCAATGTGAGACTGTGTTTCGATCCGATGATACTTACTGACGGCTGGCGTGATCTTTATGGCGGATTCGCGGATCATGCCGCGGACATTGTGGATTTTTCAAAACTAACTGATGTGAGCGTGGGCTGCTTCAGGATATCCAAAGAATATCTTTCTTCAATGCGAAAAAAGTGTTTGGATTCTGCGATTGCGTGGTACCCTTATGTTATAAGGAACGGTGTCGCCCAGTATGAGGAGGACACCGACAGGCAGATGCAGGAATTCATGTGCGGGCGTCTTTCCCGCTATATCGCTGAGGAGAAGATATTTACATGGAACTGAAGACAGCGGTGGTTACAGGTGCATCTTCAGGTATCGGATACGCGATATCAAAGATGCTTTCCGAAGAAGGTTACAGGGTTTACGGGATCGGCAGGGTCTTCCAGGGAGACGTCTCGTTTTTCGAGGAGCGCATCTCAATGGACATCAGGGACACCGACATACTTCTCAGGAAGCTTTCCGCAATAAAGCAGACGGATGTTCTGGTCAACGCCGCGGGTTCCGCTTATTACGGCCTGACTGAGTTCATGACGCCTGAGCAGATCAGCGAGATGTGCAGGGTCGATCTTGAAGCACCCATGATAATCACTTCCGCAATCCTTCCGAAAATAAAGGACAAAAAAGGTTATATTATAAATATAGCATCCGTTACATCCACCAGGATAAACACTCATGGCGCATGCTATGGTGCGCTGAAGGCAGGTCTGCGCAGCTTCGGCAGGAGCCTTTTCGAAGAGGCCAGGAAACACGGCGTCAAAGTCGTAACGGTATGCCCCGATCTCACAAGAGGGACAAGGCTTTACAGGAACGCGGACTTTGAGCCTTCTGATGATACGGGATGTTTCCTTGTGCCTGAAGATACCGCGGAATGCGTGAGAAACATTTTGAGCATGAGGGACGGTGCCTGTGTGACGGAAGTTGAAGTCAGGCCGCAGCTTAACCGCGTTGAAAAGAAGCAGAAAGGATAAGCCCGATGAGGATCGAAATTAACGACGGCTGGGAGTTTACCCCGAAATACAACGATGAGCTCAGTGCTCCGATATATAAGGTCGGTGACACGGTCGAGGTGCGTATTCCTCACTGTGTGAAGGTCACGCCTTTTAATTATTTCAACAACAAGGATTACGAGATGATATCAGGCTACCGAAAGGTCCTGAGCCTTCCGCGCGAGTGGGAGGGCAAGCGTCTTTTCCTGACTTTTGACGCGGTCGCGCACTGTGCGGAGGTCATGGTAAACGGCGTTCGCGTGGCAGACCATTTCTGCGGATACACTTCTTTCAGCTGTGAGATCTCCGATCTTGTTACTTTCGGAAGAGACAACATCGTCAGCGTCAAATGCGACTCCAGGGAGAGCAACAATGTTCCTCCTTTCGGCTATATTACTGACTATCTTACATACGGCGGCATCTACCGTGAGATCCACCTCGACGTCTATGACGGTATGTTCATCAAGGATATCTTCGTCACCGGCGACAAGGACGGAAATGTCAAAGCGGCGGTCAATCTTGACGGCGAAGCCCCGGGAGCAAAGGTCAAATATCTCGTCAGGGATCTCGGGACGGATGAGGCAGTAAACCAGGGCATCTTTGAGGAAGGAGCCGCAGAGTTCACGATCAACAACGTAAAACCGTGGGGTATTGATTCAGCGAATCTTTACGCGATCGAGTGCACGCTCATGATCGATGAGCAGAAGGCAGACTTTAAGAAAGCGGTCTTCGGATGCAGGACCGCGGAGTTCAGAGCGGACGGCTTTTATCTAAACGGTGAAAAGATAAAGCTGATGGGATTAAACCGTCACCAGAGCTATCCTTACGTCGGTTATGCAATGCCTGAGAACATACAGCGTCTTGATGCGAAGATCCTGAAAAAGGAGCTGGGCGTCAACATCGTACGCACTTCGCATTATCCGCAGTCACATCATTTCATTGACGAATGCGACAGGGAAGGTCTTCTCGTGGTTACAGAGATGCCGGGCTGGCAGAACATCGGCGATGATGCCTGGAAGGAACAGGCGGTAAAGAACTGCCGCGAGATGGTCGAGCAGTACAGGAACCATCCGTCGATAATAGTCTGGGGCGTCAGGATCAACGAGTCTGCTGACGATGACTCATTCTACAAGAAGACCAATCAGGTCGCTCATGAGTGTGATCCCACCAGGCAGACGACGGGCGTCAGGAATTTCCCCAAGAGTTCTCTTCTTGAGGATGTCTATGCGTTTAATGATTTCTCACATTCCGGATATAATGCGGGCGTTAAGTCAAAGGCATCGGTTACTTCTGATACGGAGAAGGGATATTTTATCTCTGAATTCGGCGGCCATATGTTCCCTTCCAAGGTTTTCGATCCGGAAGAGATGCGCGTCGAGCATGCACTGCGTCACTGCAATGTTCTCGATGCCGCTTTCGGGGAAGAGGACATTGCGGGAGCCATCGGCTGGTGTTTTGCCGATTACAACACACACGGAGAGTTCGGCAGCGGTGACCGTATCTGTCATCACGGAGTATGCGACATGTTCAGGAATCCCAAGCTTGCGGCATCGGTATATTCCGCAGCCGGCACTGATGAGCCTTTTGTAACCGTAAGCTCATCCATGGATTTCGGCGAACATCCTGCAGAGAACCGCGGAAAGATATATATCTTTACCAACTGCGACAGCGTGAAGATGTACAAAGGAACAGAATTCATCAAAGAATATAAGCACGGCACGGATCTTTATCAGAACCTGAAGAATGCTCCGATCCTGATCGACGATCTCGTTGGCGACAGACTCGAAAAGGACGGAAAGTTCAATCCCAAGCAGGCGCAGGTCTTCAAGGATGCCGTGAACTACATGGCGCTTGCCGAAGACAAGATGCCTTTCGGATTCAAGCTTAAGCTGGGAATGGCGATGAACCGCTGCCACATGACACCGGATGACATCTTCAAGCTCTATCAGAAGTATGTTGACGGCAGAGGCGGCAAGGAGTCTTTCTACAAGTTCGAAGGTATAAAGGACGGCGAGACCGTTGTAACCGTTATAAAAGCTCCCGTTGAGGAACTGCGGATGAAATGCAGCGTAAGTGCCGGGTATCTTAAGGAAGGATCAACATACGACTGCTGCGAGGTCCGCGTGAAGATCACCGATCAGAACGGAAATGTAATGCCGTTCTTTAATACACCGGCCATTGTCACTTCAAAGGGCCCTGTGGAACTGATCGGAGGCGGCATAGCCGGCGGCAGTTCATGCGACTGCGACATCTTCGGAGGCATGGGCGGATTCTATGTGAGAACTGTCAAAGACGGTTGGGGCAGGGCTGAGATAAAAGTTACCCTTCCCGGAAGAGACGTGACGCAGACCGTCATGATCGATGTTCTGGAGAAGGTGGACTGACACTCGGAATACCGTGTCAAAGATCTCCCGAAAATCAAAAAATATTGTCCTCATATACAGGGCTTTTCAGGGGTAAGATTTCCTTGAAAGGCCCTGTATCAATGATATTTGCGGAAATATTTCATTCTTGTTACAAAGCTGCCACAGCCACAAAATGTTGTGGTATTCGCTTGACTTGACCACAATATATGGGTATCCTTTAGGAGCGCCTCGGGGTAAAGCGAGGCGTTTCGCACCTAAAAAACAGGGTTTGCGAAGGAAGGGAACGTAAGGAATGAGACTTGGGGGAATTCAGAAACTGACACTTTTGGACTACCCTGGAATTGTCGCCTGCACGGTGTTCACTCTCGGCTGCAACATGAGATGTCCCTTTTGCCACAATTCGCTTCTTGTTACGAAGACGGAAGAGGCAGAGGAATATCCTGTAGAGGAGTTTTTCAAATTCCTGGAGAAGCGCCGCGGAGTCCTTGACGGAGTATGCGTCACAGGCGGTGAGCCTCTTATCCATGCAGATGCCGGCGAGTTCATCGCCAGGATCAAGGGCATGGGTTACAAGGTAAAGCTCGACACCAACGGATCTTTCCCGGACAGACTTGAGGAGATATTGAAGTCAGGCAACGTGGATTATGTTGCGGTGGACATCAAGAATTCTCCGGAAAAATATGCGGAAACGGTCGGTATTCCGGGTTTCGATGTCTCGAAGATACAAAGAAGCATCGAAATTCTTGAGGCTTCCGGAATAGATCATGAGTTCCGCACGACTGTCGTCGCTCCGCTTCACGATGCGGAAAGCATAGCGGGAGCGACAGCAATGATCAAAGGATCTACAAAGTATTTTCTGCAGAACTTTGTAGATTCGGGAGATCTGATAAACGGTGAAGGAATGAGCGCACTTCCCGCCGAAGAACTTAACAAAGCGCTCGGCAAGGCTAAGGATCTTATCCCGCAGACTAAAATTCGCGGGGAAGAATAAAGGAGAGGAATCATGTACAGTATCATCAAGAGAGACGGAAAGGTCGTAGATTTCGACTTAAGCAAGATCTCAGGAGCTATCGAGAAGGCATTCGTAGCGCAGAAGAGAGAGTATAACAAGCAGATCATCGATATGCTTGCTCTGAATGCGGTATCCGACTGCGAGTCCAAGGCAGTTGACGGCAAGGTCGACGTTGAGTCCATTCAGGACAGCGTGGAAGTCACGCTTCAGAGAATGGGTTACGAGGACGTTGCAAAGGCATATATCCTTTACAGAAACCAGCGTGAGAAGATCCGTAACATGAACTCCGCGCTCCTCAACTACAAGAATCTCGTAGACAGCTACGTTAAAGTTGAGGACTGGCGCGTTAAGGAGAACTCCACCGTTACTTATTCAGTAGGCGGTCTCATCCTCTCCAACTCCGGTGCGATCACCGCTAACTACTGGCTTTCAGAGATCTATGACAAGGAGATCGCTGATGCACACAGGAACGCAGATCTCCACATCCACGATCTTTCGATGCTCACAGGTTACTGCGCAGGCTGGTCACTCAAGCAGCTTATCCAGGAAGGCTTGGGCGGCATCGTCGGCAAGATCACATCAGCACCTGCAAAGCACCTCTCAACACTCTGCAACCAGATGGTCAACTTTCTCGGCATCATGCAGAACGAGTGGGCAGGCGCACAGGCTTTCTCATCCTTTGATACTTATCTCGCTCCTTTCGTAAAGATCGATAATCTTTCATATAAGCAGGTCAAGCAGGACATCCAGTCATTCATATACGGTGTCAACACACCTTCAAGATGGGGTACACAGTCTCCTTTCACAAACATCACTCTCGACTGGACGGTTCCGAACGACCTCGCTGAGCAGAACTGCATTGTCGGCGGCAAGGAAGTGGACTTCAAGTACAAGGACTGCAAGGCCGAGATGGACATGGTCAACAGAGCTTTCATCGAGATCATGATCGAGGGCGACGCCAACGGCCGCGGATTCCAGTATCCGATCCCTACATATTCGATCACAAAGGATTTCGACTGGTCAGAGACAGAGAACAACAAGCTCCTCTTTGAGATGACAGCAAAGTACGGCATTCCTTACTTCTCCAACTACATCAACTCCGACATGGAGCCTTCTGATGTACGTTCAATGTGCTGCAGACTGAGACTTGATCTCCGTGAGCTCAGAAAGAAGTCCGGCGGATTCTTCGGTTCAGGCGAATCAACAGGTTCCGTAGGCGTTGTTACCATCAACATTCCCCGTATCGCATATCTTGCCAACGATGTTGATGATTTCTACAAGAGACTCGACCATCTCATGGACATCGGTGCAAGATCTCTCAAGATCAAGAGAAACACCATCACCAAGCTCCTTGATGAAGGTCTCTATCCGTACACAAAGCACTATCTCGGAACATTCAACAACCACTTCTCTACGATCGGTCTCGTAGGAATGAACGAAGCATGCCTCAACGCTAAGTGGCTCCGTAAGGATCTCACTCACGAAGAGTCACAGAAGTTTGCTCAGGATGTTCTCAACCACATGAGGAACAAGCTCTCCGACTATCAGGAGAAATACGGCGACCTCTACAACCTCGAGGCTACACCTGCCGAGTCAACATCCTTCCGTCTTGCAAAGCATGACAAGGCCAAGTTCCCCGACATCATCACGGCAAATGATGCTTCCGGCGTATACTACTACACCAACAGCTCACACCTGCCCGTCGGATACACAGCTGATATCTTCGATGCTCTCGACGTTCAGGATGATCTCCAGACACTGTACACATCAGGAACCGTTTTCCATGCATTCCTCGGTGAGAGACTTCCTGACTGGAAGGCAGCTGCTTCTCTCGTCCGTAAGATCGCAGAGAACTACAAGCTCCCTTACTACACGATGTCTCCTACATACTCCATCTGCTCAGCTCACGGCTATCTTGCAGGCGAAGTTAAGGCATGCCCCGTATGCGGCAACCCAACCGAGACATACAGCCGTATCACAGGTTACTACCGTCCGATCAAGAACTGGAATGACGGTAAGACCCAGGAGTTCAAGGACAGACAGACATACGACATCGAGCACTCCAACATGCGCCCGAGAACAGCTACCGTAACTGTTACTCCCGCAGCAAAGAAGGATATTCCCGATCTTCTGCCTCTTGAGAACGGCACAATGAAGCCGATGCTCTTCACGACACACACATGCCCTAAGTGCAAAGTCGTTAAGGCAATGTTTGATGAGCAGAGCTTTGACTATGACATGATCTATGCTGATGATCAGCCCGAGCTCGCTCAGAAGCTTGATATCGTTAACGTACCTACTCTCGTTATCCCGACCACGGACGGAGTAAACAAGTACACAGACGTTCCCGCCATCAGGCAGTACGTGAATGACTGCAAAGGCATCAAGGCCTGATAAGTTATCTGTATTGGATTAAAAAGGAACTGCTTCGCGCAGTTCCTTTTTTATTGCCTTGTGGTTTGAGATCCGGTTGTTGAGGAGAAGTGCCAAAAAAGTGTTCTAAATGCCTTGTTTAGAGCACAAAATTGAGCAAAAATGCCAAAAGTGTCCTAAAAAGTGCTCAAAATGATCGATTTAGGACACTTTTCAGGAAATTGACATTCAGGAGGAGGAACCGGTGCGGCAGAATGTCTGAATCAGCGCGTCCGTCAGTTCTTTGTCGGAATTGACCGTTATATCAGGCGTGATCTCCTGAGGTCCCAGGAATCTGCGGTTGATCCAGAGGGCGTGCCAGCCTGCGTCGAGCGCGCCTTTGATGTCATGCTTGTAGGAGTCGCCGATCATCCAGAGGTCAACGGGCGTAAGGCCGAACTTCTTTTCGAACATCCGGAATAATTCGATATCGGGTTTCATGTAAGGGGTGTCGCCGGAGACGATTATGTTTTCGCGGTCGAACCAGCGGTCTAAGCCCAGCATGTCGACTTTGTTCCACTGGTGCTTTGATTCGCCTGCGGTGAGGATACCTATCTTTGTATGAGGATCGGAAGAAAGGATGTTCAGGATCTTGGCCATGTCATCGCTCACTTCCATGTGTGTCTGGAACTCCAGGTAAGTGTCGGCTGCTTTTCCGCCGTCTTCGGGCTTGTAGGGAAGACCCAGGATGCGGAAAGTCTCGTTGTAGCGCCAGCCGTTGATGTCGTGGGTGGAGACTTCGCCTGACTCGAGCATCTGCATGTTGACATCGCTCTTCTCGTAGTATATGCGCATGAACTCCTGCCAGTCGGGGATCTTTAGCCCGAGTACGGTTTCTGCCGCCTTTATCAGCATGGTCTGCCTGCAGTAAAGCGTATCGTCTATGTCGAAAACTATTCCCCTCATCAGGACCTCCATCAAATATAATTACAACAGTGATATTATATTCAAGTTCATAAAAACGGAAAAAGGGAGTTTTATATGAAGATTTTCAGGAAAAGCGCAGCGCTCATATTCACGCTGCTGATGACACTGTCTTTGCTCACTTCATGTTCTGCGGCACCTGAGCAGAAGAAAGAGGATGAGAAGACATATGAAGGCACTCACGAACAGATAATCAACACCTTCTATGAGGATAACAAGGATACGGCAGCCGGCATGATGGTCGGTGTGTTCGACAAGAACGGCACGGTCTATGAAGGCTATTACGGTTATTCCAACGTCGCAGAAGGCATTAAGGTCGATGAGAACACGGTCATAGACTGGGGTTCGACCACAAAGACCATGGTCTGGGTAAGCGTCATGCAGCTCTGGGAACAAGGAAAGATCGACCTCGAAAAGGATGTCAGGGAGTACCTCCCCGACGGGTTCCTTAAGAACCTGAGATACGACAAGCCTGTCCGCATGATCGATCTGATGAACCACAGGGCGGGCTTCCAGGAATACTACACTGACATGTTCCTTCGGGTCGGCAGCAAGTTCCATACGCTTGAGGAGGCGCTTACACTCGATCAGCCCGAGCAGGTCTTTGAGCCTGACACCATCACGGCTTATTCCAACTGGGGCGTCTCGCTTGCGGCGTACATCGTTGAGCGCATATCGGGACAGAGCTTTGCGGATTATGTCCATGAGCATATTTTCGAGCCTCTGGGAATGAAAGATTCGGCTCTTGCCCCCGATCTCATGGATAATCCGTCTGTCAGGGAGAGGCGCGACAAGCTCGTCTGCTATCAGGGCACGATACCTGTCGGGAATGCTTTCTACTATATTTCCATGTATCCCGCGGGCGCCTGCGTGTCGACACTCAAGGACTATATAAAATATGGTTCCTGCTTCGTTAAAGATAAGTTCCCGCTGTTCGAAAAGCAGGAGACGTTTGATGTCATGATGTCCGCGACATCTTATTTTGCCGACACGAAGACCGCGAGAAACGCTCACGGATTCTGGGCGCTCCCCTACGGAGAAGCGGTTTACGGCCACGGCGGAAACACCCAGGCATGCTCGTCCTACATCACTTTCGATCTGAAGACCAAGACGGGTTGCGTCGTCATGACGAACCAGGCGGGAGAACATAACTTCAACTATGAGATGTTTAAACATATCTACGGGAAAAATGTTTGGGAGGACCCTTCGGCAGAAGTCAAGGTCAAGGACGGATTCTATCATCCGGCAAGGTCCGTGCTCAAGGGACACTTTCAGATAATGGGCGCAAGCTACCTCTCCAAGGATACGTTTAAGGAATGGTACTGGACATATAACGAGAAGGACGGCATTCCTAAGAT
>JAIKZM010000085.1 GCA_024682215.1 Saccharofermentans sp.
TGATATAGTTAGCGGTGGCTAACCGAAAGGAGAATGACATGTCCGACGATCAGATCGTAAGAAACTGCGCACCGACTCTGGCCGGTATAAAGACCGGCAGTTTGTTCAACGTGAGCATTTCTTCTGACAGCGATTTCAAGAAGGACATCATCTCTTTCAACAGGTCGATGAGGGAAAAGGGTGTACGCATTATCCCGCTCAAGATTTGCGAGACCTACGCGCTGATCTACCTGTACAGGCCCGATATGCTCGGCAGGGACTTAAGCGATCCGATGGCCGCAGACATATTGAAAAGATTCGGCTATTCGTTAAATAGCTCAGACAGTTGTGTAGCCGGTCTCGTGAGAAGACTCAAGTCATCTCCTATGTTCCCTCACGAGATCGGACTGTTCTTAGGCTATCCGCCGGCTGACGTTGACGGCTTCATAAAGAGCCCGAACGAGGGATTCTGCGAAGTCGGATACTGGAAGGTCTATTCGGATGCCGAAAAAGCCCGCAGGGTCTTCAGGCGCTACAAGCAGTGCACCGAAGAATACGGGCGGATGTTAAGAAGCGGCAGAACACTCGAACAGCTCGTTGTTTGAGTCCTGTAAATAAAAACAAACATGAGGTGATCATATGAGTAAAGTAGCAGTAGTTTTCTGGAGCGGCACAGGCAATACCGAAGCAATGGCAAAGGCCGTTGAGGAAGGCATCAAGGGCGCAGGCGCTGAAGCAGTCGTCGTAGCTCCTTCCGCATTTGACGCATCCAAGTTATCAGAGTTTGACGCGATCGCATTCGGATGCCCTGCAATGGGCAACGAAGTCCTTGAAGAAGGCGAGTTCGATCCGATGTTCACAGGCATCGAGTCATCTTTGAACGGTAAGAAGATCGCGCTCTTCGGTTCTTACGGCTGGGGAGACGGCCAGTGGATGAGAGACTGGGAAGACAGATGCAAGAAGGCAGGCGCAGTCCTCGCATGCGAGTCCGTAATGGCAAACGATGCACCCGACGATTCAGCAACAGCTTCCTGCAAGGCTTTGGGCGCCGCACTTGCGTAAGGTGAGGTAAGAGCCATGATGAAGCTTGTACTCGTAAGACACGGTGAGAGCGAATGGAACAAGCTCAACCTTTTCACCGGATGGATGGACGTTGATCTCAGTGACAAGGGAAGAGAAGAGGCGAAGAATGCCGGACAGACTTTGAAAGCGGACGGCTACGATTTCGATCTGTGCTACACGTCTTACCTCAAGAGGGCGATCCACACGCTGAACATCGCGCTCGACGAAATGGACAGGGCATGGCTGCCGGTCATCAAATCCTGGAAACTCAACGAGCGTCACTACGGCGCGCTCCAGGGATTAAACAAATCCGAGACGGCGGAAAAATACGGTGAAGACCAGGTCAAGATCTGGAGAAGATCTTTTGACGTCAAGCCGCCCGAATTGGATGATGACGACGAAAGAAGCGCCAAGAAGCAGGCGATGTACAGAGACGTGGATCCCAAGCTCCTTCCGAAGAACGAGAGCCTTGAGACAACGATCGAACGTGTCGTTCCCTACTTTGAGAAAACCATAAAGCCCGAGATGAAGGCCGGAAAGAGAGTGATCATAGCAGCTCACGGCAATTCACTGAGAGCGCTGGTCAAGTATTTCGACAAGCTCTCGAATGAAGAGATCATAGGCGTGAACATCCCGACAGCGGTTCCTCTCGTTTATGAATTTGACGATGATTTCAACGTATTGAGGCACTATTACCTTGGTGATCCGGATGCCCTTAAAGCAAAGATGGAGGCAGTCGCCAACCAGGGAAAAGCAACTAAATAAGCCATATTCCACTAATAGATTTCCTTTGTAGCAGGCAGGGCCGCCCCGTAGACTCCGGAGCGGCCCTGTCATCTTTTTCAGGATGCATATGTCAGTTTTTCTTAATTGACAAGACAGTATGCCGGTGATAAAGTTAGCAACGGCTAACCGAAGGAACAAAAGTATATCAAGGCCCCCGGAGGGCATGGACAATATAAAAGGAGAGTAAGATGAGTGAAGTAACACCAAACAGCAACAGATTAAAAGCCAAGGATTTCATAACGGTAGGCATATTCACCGCAATAATCTTCGCGGTCGAATTCGTGTGCGGCATGCTGGGTTTCATCCATCCGTTCATCGTTGCATCTTACGTCGTCATGATCCCGCTCGTAGGCGCGATCCCCATGATGCTCTTCTATACGAAAGTGCAGAAGTTCGGAATGATCACCATCATGTCAGTTTTGATCGCGATCATCATGTTCGTAATGGGCATGGGTTACCTCGGAGCTCCTCTCATTGTTGTGGCAGGCGTTATCGCTGACCTTATCGCAAGATCAGGAAAGTACAAGAGCTTCAAGAAGACGATGGTAAGCTACGGCGTATTCTGTCTTTGGATCTGCGCAAACTATTTCCCGGTTATTATTACCGCTGAATCATACCGCAAGAGCCTGATTGACGAAGGATACTCCGCAGAATACTGCAACAATCTGTTCCTTGCGATCAACTACAAGACGATCGGTGTGCTTCTCGTTCTCTGCTTTGTTTTCGGATGCATCGGTGCAGTCATCGGAAAGGCTGTCGTTAAGAAGCATTTCGAGAAAGCCGGAATAGTCTGATGAAGCTCGATCCGCGGACAAAGCTCTACATGATCCTGGTCGTCTCGGCGGTCGTCATGATGAGCGCAACAACGCCTTTGCTGTGGACTGTCAGGATCGTCATAACCATGATCCCAATCTTCCTTCTCATCGGCGAAAAGAAATATACCAGCGCATTCGGATTCATGTTCCTTTACGCGGCGGCAATGGTCCTGACGTTCTGTTTCGTGAGCGAATCGTCCACGACTTTCTTCAAGAATTTTGTAACAGGCTACACAGGCATCATCGTCCAGTTCATGCCCTGCATGATCACCGCGTGGTACGTGGTGAGGACGACTAAGATCGGCGAGTTCATGTCAGCGATGCAGAGGATGCACCTGCCGGACGGGATAACGATCTCGCTTGCAGTCGTCATGAGGTTTTTTCCGACAATCAGGGAGGAGTATTCTTCCATCAGCGATGCGATGAAGATGAGAGGCATAGCGTTTGGCGGAGGCAATGCCGCGAAAATGATCGAGTACCGCATGATCCCCCTTTTGTTCTCCTGCGTGAACATCGGTGACGAACTTTCCGCAGCCGCGATCACCAGGGGCCTCGGCGGCAAAGTCAAAAGGACCAGCGTAGAGACGCTGAAGCTCAGGATAACCGACTGGTTCTTCATCACTTTATTTACTGCCGCAGCTGTTGTCTTCATTTTATTCAAGTACGTCTTATGAGCGAAAACATCATCGAAATAGAGCACGTCAGTTTCAAATACAAGGGCTCTTCCGAAGGGCTCTTAAACGACACGTCATTAAGCGTCGCAAAAGGCGAGACGCTCCTTCTGACCGGCGCATCGGGCTCCGGCAAGACCACGCTGATAAGGCTGATCAACGGCCTCATCCCGCATTACTATCAGGGTGACGTTGAAGGCAAGGTCACCGTGGCAGACCGCGACATCGCGAAGACAGAACTCTATGAACTTGCGGGCACGGTGGGCACCGTTTTCCAGAACCCGAGGAGCCAGTTCTTCTCGGTCGATACCGACGGCGAGATCGTCTTCGGCCCGGAGAACATCGGCCTGGATCCAAAAGCGATACTCGAACGAAAAGACCGCGTCGTCAGCGAGATGCATATCGAAAAGCTCCTTGGAAGGAGCCTGTTCGAGCTTTCGGGCGGCGAAAAGCAGAGCATAGCGTGCGCTTCAGTCTCGGCGCTCCTCCCTGAGATAATCCTTCTGGATGAACCTTCGTCAAATCTTGACCAGGGCGCTATAAGGAAACTTGCGGATCAGATAAGGATGTGGAAGTCTCAGGGCAAGACGATAGTTATCTCAGAGCACAGGCTCTGGTACCTCAAAGACCTTGTTGACCGCGTCATTTACATGAAATCCGGCAAGATCGCCCACGAATGGAGCGGGCAGGAGTTCGCATCCTTCGATCCCGTTCAGATAGAGAACTTAAAGCTGCGTCCTCTGGAAGTGTCCGACATCCTTTCGCCCGGATGCGGCGTGGACTGCGACTGCAGCGGAAACTGCAGGGCAGACCTCACGGTGCCCGATCCGGCAGGCGGCATCACGCTCAAGAGATTCTTTTTCTCATATCACAGGAATCCGTATCTGATCTTTAAGAAGAGCTTTGACGAAAACGACAAAAACCTCAGTCTTAACATCCCCAGGCTCGTCCTGCCCAAAGGAGCCGTAATAGGCGTAGTCGGCAGGAACGGC
>JAIKZM010000060.1 GCA_024682215.1 Saccharofermentans sp.
GACTGCGGGGATTCCCGTCCGAAAGCAGGCACCCGATGACAGCTACCGCTTCCATGCGCTGGTCCGCGCATGCGTTGCTTCAAAGCGTTTCGGAAATCTCAAGATAACGCGTTTTGTTGATGAATACAGCGGAGATACGTCTGTGCAGTTCTGTGCGACGACGTTTACGGGAATTGACAGTGAAGACGCTTCGTATGTTGCTTTCAGGGGCACTGACAGCACCATAGCGGGGTGGAAGGAAGACTTCATGTTTTCCTTTACTCTGACTGTTGCGCAGACAATGGCGGCAGAACACATTAAAGCTGAGGTAGACCGCTGCGGAAGGATACTTACCGGGGGGCATTCCAAGGGCGGACACCTTGCGATGTACGGTGCGGCGATGCTCGATCCCGAAAGATTCGAAAAGGTGGAACGGGTATATACCAACGACGGCCCGGGCTTCTGCGAGGATATCCTCTCAGAAGAGATGTTTGCAAAGGTTGAGCCGAAAACGACCAGGATAATACCTGTGTTTTCGATCGTGGGATGCCAGTTTGAACCGCACGTTACCGACTGTACGATCGTGCATAGCGATGCGGTCATGCTTGATCAGCACGAACTCTGCTCTTGGGGCATTGATCACGGCGGACTCAAGGTCGCGACTGAAAAAGATCCTATATCCGTGCGTATCAACAGCGGTATCGCCAAGTGGCTTAGTTCCATCGATCTCGAGGGAAGACAGAAATTCGTAGATGCGCTCTTCGACTCCATGAGCGAAGGCGGAACGAAGACGCTGCAGGAGTTTTCGGACCTTGGTCTCATAGGCTGGGAACGCGTGTTCAGAAGCGTGATCAAGGATGATTCCGCGATAAGGGATATAGTTGCGTCACTGCCTGACCAGATGCTCTTCGACGGCAACGGCAAAAAGATAACGAAATGGAAGATCTACAGGCAGTATATGTCTTCCGAACTCGCGAAGGGACTTGTGACGATAATCATAGGCCTTGCGATGTGCATCATCCCTGAAGAGTTCATTTTCTACGCGGTCGGAGCCGTGCTTATACTCAGTACGGCCTTCTTTGCGTGCGCCACGGTGAGAAGGCTCATAAAGGACAACTGGAATCTCAATAAAAACATCGTCTATGCTCTTCTGACGATCTTCCTGACTGCGGTCACGCTGATCATGTTTATCAAGGAAGGCGCGCTTTTCGTAATGGCGAGTGCGATCTTCGGAACGGCACTGCTGGCTGAAGCGTATAACTGTGTTAACAGAGCAAAAAAGGACGAATGGAAGTTCAGAAGGGTATTCCTGATCATAATGACGGGACTTTGGGCAGGCTGCGGAATATTCATTCTTTTCGCTCCGGAAAACACTCTTACGTACTATATGATGATCGTCGGAAGGGTTGCTGCGCTTGACGGTTCGGTGAGGGCACTGCTTTCATTCCACAAGAAAAACAAGAACTCTTCAAAGGCCAAATGATACCGCCTTATGATATAATCAAGAAAGATACCGGCGAGGAGGTGTGCTTACAATGTCAGATGAAGTGAACAAGGAAGTTAAAGAGGCTGAAGAGAAGGCAAAAGCGGCTGAAGCTGCTGCCGAGGAAGCTAGGAAAGAAGCTGACAGGATAGCAAGAAAGGCTAGGGAAGCAGCCGAATCAAAGAAGGCTGAAGAAGCGGAGAAGCAGGCTGAAGAGGCTAAAAAGGCCGCCGAGGATGCAAAGAAAGCCGAGGAAGCCAAGAAGGCTGCCGAAGAAGAGGCTAAGAAGGCTGAAGAAGCCAAGAAAGCTGCCGCTGCCAAGGAAGCCGAAGTTAAGAAAAAGGCTGAAGAAGATGCTGCAAAGGCTGCTGCCGCCGCATCTGCCGCTGCCGCTGAAGCAGCCAGGAAACAGCAGGAAGCTGCCGCTGCAAAAGCAGCAAAGCAGAATGAGAAGATCGAAAGAGCAAAAGCCCTTAAGGCTTCATGCCCTCCGGAATACAAGCCCGTCGGAACCTCAACGTTCTTCTGGACCGGCATCCTTTGCTGGCTGCCTGTTTTGGGCCTGATCATCACGCTGATCCTTTCGATCGCTCCCAGGAACAGGAACTTAAAGAGCTTTGCACGTTCCAAGCTTGCTTATTACATAATTATGCTCATTTCGTGCCTCATCATCATACTGGTGGCAGGAGCGGTCATTCCTGCAGACAATCAGGTCGAGATCGGAAATGCTCTCCTCAAGATCTGCCGTGCACTCGGAATGAACGTCTGATAAGCTTTTGAACTGAATTTACGGGCCGCCTTACCGGCGGCCCTTTTTGTTGTATTCTTTTTATCCTTATGTCGCGTGTTTGTAACATTGTTAATCTACAATCTTACTTGTAATGTTATTGCCCGTATTGTCGGGCAGAAGGGGAAAACGAATATGGATGAAAAGTTGATTTCTAAGAAGGACCTTTTGAATCTCGAGCAGATCTCATATGGAACACTGTACCGCTGGAAGAGACAGGGACTTATTCCTGAAAACTGGTTCATCCATAAGGCTACCGATATCGGCCAGGCAACATTTTTCCCTGAAGAGAAGATCCTCGCAAGGATCGACCGTATAAAGGAGCTCAAGAACGAGCTTTCAGTCGATCAGATGCAGGAGCTGTTCTCCGCTAACGTTGAGAGCTTTAAGATCCCCATGAAGGATTTTAAGGAGCTCGAAATGGTAGGCAAGATGTCCATTACTGCTTTCTCCGCTGTTTTCCCTGAAAAGGACCTTCTCGATTTCAACGATGTTTTCGGCATGTATGTCGTAGATAATCTCCTCAAGCAGTCCGGAATCTATCTTGAAGACGCAAAGCAGGTATTAAAGCTCCTGCTCAGATACCTCTCAGCTGAAGAAACAAAAGATTATCAGCTTCTTCTCCTCAGAAAGCTCGGTGTACCCATGACTGTTCTCGTAAGAGGCGATGAAGGCATCCTGCTCGAAGACAATACAGAGGTCATCGCTTGTGCAAATCTCGGCGAGTTCGAGGAAGCACTCAAGGATCAGCTCATCGCTTAATGACAAGCCATGGCAGTGAGATCATCAGACAATGAGATATCCCGTGTCCTCTCTGTCTTATCAGAGCCGACGAGGATCCGCATAATCCGGTTGATATCGGGTTCAGGCGAACTCCGTTCATGTGATCTTCTTCCCGAGTTTGAGATAACCCAGCCTACGCTTTCACACCATTTGAACGTTCTGCTCGAAAACGGAGTACTGACGTCGCGCAAAGAGGGAAGATGCGTATATTTCTCAGTTAACAAAGGCACGATGAGCCTTGTCGCCGAACTTATGGCAGGTATCGCGGCAGGAAGAGTATCCGGCACCGCTGCAAAGAAAACCAACGCAGCTCCTGCACCAAAGCCTGCCGCAAAAGAAGAAGCCCCTGCCGTCATCAAGCCTGAGAAGGCCAAGAAAGACAAAAAGGGCAAGGATAAAGACAAGGACAAGAAAAAGAAGAAGAAAGACAAAAAAGATAAGAAAAAGAAGAAGTGAGCCAATAGCTCACTTCTTTTGTTTTTAGGTTCTTCAGAACAGAACGACTTCAGAGATATACATCAGTATCGAACCGATGAGGTTGATCAGGAACAGGACTGCCATCATCAGCAGGTGCGTCTTTTTCTTCTTGGCTAAGGTTGCAATGTATTCCCTTATGAATGCGTTTATCCAGTAATAGCGTTTGGTCTTGCTTCCGATGCCCTCGGCTCTTATACCGAGCTCATTGGCGAGCATTCCCGAACGGAAAACATGGTAATTGGTGGTGGAGAAAGCCAGGTTGAAGAAATCGGAGCCGTGGGTCTTCCTTATCAGGTCATAGGAAAACTTGAAGTTCTCTTCGGTTGTGGTCGACTGCGTTTCAGCTAGTATCTCGTTTTCAGGGATCCCCTGTTCGAGAAGATAGCGTTTGATCGCTTCGGCCTCTGAGATGACCTCGTCCGAACCTTTTCCGCCGGAGGGAACGAATACTATCGGTCTACCGAGGCGCTTCTTCTGCATTTTCGCGAATTCTACGGCCCTGTCGACTCTGGACTTCAGGAGCGGTGTAAGCGTTCCGTCTTTCTTTATCTGGCATCCGTTAATGATGATGAAATCCTTGTTGAACTTCGGTATGTGCCTAGCGGTCTTGATGCCGGTGATTATCGTTCCAAGCAGGATGCATTCGAGATAAGCTACGATCGAGTAGATCACTGAACCGATGAAGATAAACAGGAAGTTCCCGATGCCGCGCTGATAGTGGATCTCAATGATATTCGTCTTATTCAGTATTTCATTGAGGATCAGCGGGAGCATAGCGCCGATGCCGAGCGCAAGTCCTAAAAAGATGCCGAGCATGTTTTTCCAGGTCCGGCCTTCTTTTCTGAGGAGCTTTATGTTGGAGACAGTCACGCAGACTGTGGTTACTATGACAAGCGGAAAAGTAAATTTGACAAAACCCTCTGAAGAGAACAGGGCCTGCTGGAATGCCCCGTAGATACCGTTTTTAAAGAAGACGCCTTTGGACACCGCATATATGAAGAAAAACGCGTAAATGATCAGTCCCAGATAAAGGACATTGTCGTAACTGTAGAAACTCCTTTTTTCGAGCATTATGTATTTAACGACAAGATAGATGAGGATCAGTACGAGATATATCACGACCCAGAGAATTACACTGGTGCAGCCTGTACAGTCCCCGAAGAAATAAGATGAAGTGATAACTCCGTTGCGGTGTACATAGAAAATACCGATCCCCATATGTTCGTTGCTGATGAGCGACAGGTACACCTTGCCCGGAGCAACTGATCTTAAGCGGACCTTCAGGTCGTTGTCTGAGACTTCCCACCCCGTGATCTCTGCATTGCCGTAAGAGACGGAATCGATCCTGACATCAGTTATCCCGGAAGATGCGTTCAAGTCAGTGCGGACGTAAGTGTATTCATTTCCGACAGCGCGAATATAGATATAGCCGAAAACGGCTATAAGTATAGCGAGCAGCAGAAAAAAGTATTTTTTAAGAAAGTCCAATACCAT
>JAIKZM010000069.1 GCA_024682215.1 Saccharofermentans sp.
AGTAAGGTTTTTCGAGAGGTGATTTCTTATGACAGATTTTGATAAGGCCATGGCGGCCGCAAAGAAACTCGCAGACAAGAACGGCAGCATGATCACGGAGTCTGATCTCGAATCGATCTCTGACAGCTACAAGCTCGAACCGGATGAGATGATCACACTCCGTGCGGAACTCGATAACTCGGGCGTAAAGATCAATGATCCTGACCTCGACAGCGATGACACAGACGACGGCGAAGGCGGCGAAGATGTTAACGTCGTTGATGACTCGGTCAAGATGTACCTCAAGGAGATCGGTAAGATCGAGCTCCTCAATGCTGACCAGGAGCGTGACATCGCCCAGCGTATGGCAGACGGTGACGAGGATGCCAAGGAGATGCTCATCAACTCCAACTTAAGACTCGTTGTTTCCATCGCGAAGAAGTACATGAACAGAGGTCTTTCACTGCTCGACCTCATCCAGGAGGGCAACATCGGTCTCATCAAGGCAGTCGACAAGTTCGACTATACAAAGGGATTCAAGTTCTCCACATACGCAACATGGTGGATCCGCCAGGCGATCACCAGAGCCATCGCCGACCAGGCGCGTACGATCCGTATCCCCGTTCACATGGTCGAGACGATCAACAAACTCACAAGAGTACAGAGACAGCTCGTACAGGACCTCGGAAGAGAGCCTACGACTGAAGAACTTGCACAGGAAATGGGCATGGAGCCTGCAAAGATCCGCGAGATCCAGAAGATCTCACAGGATCCCATCTCTATCGACAAGCCTGTCGGTGAGGAAGAGGACAGCCACCTGGTAGACTTCATTTCGAACGATGAACTCGCTGCTCCCGAAGAGGAAGTGGCAAGGATCCTCCTCAAGGAAGATCTCATAAAGGCACTTAACTCGCTCACAGAGCGTGAGCGCAAGGTAATCGAGCTGCGTTTCGGCCTCAAGGACGGCATTCCGATGACACTTGAGCAGGTCGGCAAGAAGCTCGGCGTTACACGTGAGCGTATCAGACAGATCGAAGCGAAGGCTATAAGAAAGCTTTCCCGCGCTTCTTCATCCAAGAAGCTGGAAGGATACACCGACTAAGATTTATTCAGCATGCCGCCTGATGACGGCATGCATGGAGTGCTGATGCCTGACCGCAGGAGATATTCGTTTTATAAGGGACTTTTTCCGGGAGACGTTTTGAATTTTTCAAAGCGTTCTCACTATGTCAGGGAGATCATGCTCGAGCGTGTCTATCCGACGAAAGTCATCCTTCCGATGAAGATGCACTACGGCGTTCCCGCAGTTCCCTGTGTCCGCATAGGTGACAGTGTTCTCGCGGGCCAGTGCGTCGGCATCCCCGAAAAAGGCACCTTCTCGGTCCCCGTCCACACGGGCATTTCGGGAACCGTTACCGATATCAGGCCGATCACTCTCCCTAACGGCATCGCGACACGCGCGGTCGTCATCCATAACGACATGAAGAGGACGAGGCTTGATTCACTGAAGCCGCGTTCACTGATGAAGCTTTCCGCAACGGAAGCCATCAACATTATAACGGATGCCGGCATCTGCGGAATGGGCGGAGAGGGTATCCCCACGGGCGCAAAGCTAAGGAGAGCCAAGAAGGAGGGCGTCAACGACCTTCTCGTAAACTGCCTTCAGAGCGAGCCTTATTCAACTTCAGACCTTACTGCTATCACGGAATATCCCGATTACGTCGTCAACGGCGCGGCAGCATGCACGAGGACAATCGGCGCGAAGAGATGTTTCTTCCTTATCTCCGAACAGCGAAAAGAACAGCGCGAGGCGCTCGAGCTTTCGATCGGCCGTCTGAAGGAAAAGTTCAGGGACATCACATTTGACATAAAGATATTCAGGGAAAGATTCCCGCAGGGCTATTACAGGCTCGTGGCAAAAGCTCTTTACGGCAAGACGGTCGAGGCGCAGGAAACGCTCGAGCGCACATGCGGAGCGGTCCTTTTCAACTGCTCGACGATGCTTGCGTGCTGGGAAGCTTTATCTGACAACATCCCCATGATGAGCCGCATCGTTTCGATCACGGGCGACGCATCGGGCATCCACAACATGCTCGTTCCGATCGGCACGCCCGTATCAGAGCTCATCAACAGCGTGGGTGATTTCCGTACGAGCGGCGGACGCATCGTCTGGGGAAACTGCCTTACCGGCATCGAGATCAAGGATCCCGAGAACACACCGGTGATCAAGCTGACTTCGGCGATCTCCATCATAAGGAGACAGGTCGTTCCGAGGACACCCTGCATACACTGCGGACTTTGTTCGGAGTGCTGCCCTATGGGACTGTCACCAAACACCATCTACGAAATGCTCAACCAGGGCCTTACGCAGAAGGCATCTGAGGAAGGCGCGAGAAACTGCATTGCCTGCGGCTCATGTTCTTACATCTGCCCGGCGGGCATCAGCCTTACCGATAAGATCGCTGCATTTGCAGGCGAAGGACGTGTCATCGAAGTCAACTCGCTCCTTTACAACAGCGGACATACCGCTACCGAAGGAGAGCTCATCTACGATGCCAACGAGCTTTCAGGCAGTTCGCTGCTCGAAGATTACAGCGGCACCATGGAAGAGGACGGAAGAGACGAGGAAGGCAGGATCGTTCTGCCTTTCGACGGAGGCAAGAAGGTATGAGCAGGAAACGGGCTGTCAAAAAAGAAGAGATAAGGCTCGCACCGTTCATCCATACCGAGAAGAACGCGCCTTACATATATCTGACCCATATTGCGGCGATGGTCCCCTGCGCGATCTACGGATCGTTCTACTACGGACTGCGCGCCATAATACTCATAATCTTCTGCATGGTTACGTTCACTCTGTCTGACATCCTTTTCACGCACATTGCCGGAAGGGGAGGAAAAGGTGAATATTTCGATCTCAGTTCCGCGGCATCGGGACTTATGATCGCACTCATCCTTCCGCCTGACACGTCGCTCATCACCGCGCTTACGGCAGTGCTTTTCGCATCCATAGTAACCAAGCAGATATTCGGAGGTCCGGGTTCAAACCTTGTAAATCCGGCTGCCGCAGGCGTGCTGTTCGTCTGTCTTGTCACTCCTTCAGCCGTTAAGGGATATGCCGAAGGCGGCGGTGAAGGCTGGTTTATGTTAAGGACACTGATCTTCGGCTCAAAGAGCGGAGAATTCCACGATTACACGAACTGCAGCTTCCCGGAGCTCATAACCGGTAACTTCCCGGGGACCATCGGTGCGGCCTGCGCGACATGCATCCTGCTCGGAGGCATCTTCCTGCTCATGCGCGGATCCATAAGAATGTATGCCCCGATAGCTTATATCGTGACGCTTACGGTTTTCTTCCCGATGTCCAATCTTCTCGCGAAGGGAACCGGATTCAGTTACGACGGATACGTGGCTTTCATGCTTTCTTCAGGCGTCGTGTTCGTCGCGTTCTACATGCTCGGCGATCTGACGACGATGCCTTCGAGGTTTACCGCGGGCTTTTTCGCGGGAATGGTCTGCGCAATGCTGACACTTGTAATGCGCGCATTTGTAAGGCCTGACGTAGCGCTCCTCGCGCCCGTTCTTTCAGTTAACTTCATGTCTTTCGTGCTCGACTTCCTGATGAAGACGATCTCACGCAGGAACCTGCGCTCGAGGGAGGTGGATCTCAGATGATGACTCACAGCCAGATCAAGGTCTTCGTAACCGAGGCGCTGCTGCTCGCGATCGTCAGCGCCGCGCTGATCGTATGCGGATTCCTCTGGTCTAACGACAGGGCTGACAGAAGACTTCAGCGTGAGTACAAGCAGAAATTCGGAACGGTCCTTGCCGCGGATTCTTATACCCAGCTCACGGGAAGAGTACTCAACGATTTCCCTGAAATCAATTCTGTTTACAGGGGATACGACAAGGACGGCACGCCGATCGGCTACGTTTTCGACATGACCGTGGTACTGCCTTCCGACAAGGATACGAAGCTTGATTTCAGGATCGGCATCGATTTCGAGACATCAAGAGTTACGGGTCTCATGTGTGAAGATCCCAAGGTCGACAGGAGACTTAAATATATCGAATCCACGCTCAAGGGAAAGCAGATCCCGGTGGCATTCCGACGTGCGGATACAACGGTTTCTGACGATGAGACATACGCTCCGGTAGAAGGACTCAAAGACGGCATCTATTATGCCCAGAGACTCATCGATGACCGCAGCAAGTTCGTCGATTACGTTGAGATGGAGGTAAAGGGCGGAAAGATCACCAGAGTCAACTGGGATGCGTTCAACCTCGACATGACGACCGAGGACAGAAGCTATGCCTCGCTTTCGGGCGCTTACGAGATAAGCGGTCTCGACTGGGCGGTGCAGTCTTACAACATCTGTCACGCGCTGTTGAAGCTGCAGGATCCCGACCGTCTCGCGATGAAGTCTGACGGAACCACGAGCATTGTCGACGGAGTCACCTGCAACATCCAGTGCTTTGTTGATCTTTCGAAAGAATGCATAACCTATTCGCGCGAAGGATACACAAAAGACAAGTATCTTTCGGCCATTACCAGGATCTACACGGAGACGATGGGATCGAGCCCTGATGCCGACGGCGTCAGGAATAAAGCCGGATACATCGCATTCTCATTTGAAAAGACCCCGGAACTCTATACGATCTATGATGATTCAGGTTCTGCCCGCGGTTTCAGGACCGTCAGGGAGATAGAAGCGATAATGAACGGAAAGCGCATCTCCAACAGGATGACGCCTACGCCTACGCCTTCACCCGAAGCTACGCCCGATCCGAAAAACGATGCGCGAAACGCCGAGAAGGGCACAGAAGACGGTTACGCAAAGAACAGCAGCGAGGATGAGCAGACGCTTACCGACAGCATCGACGATCTCCCCATGTCAGAAGTCGCCACATACATTTATCCGCCGTCGGATTCGTATGTTGAGGCGCGTCTGGCCATCAGGGCATTCAATACCGGATACAAATTCCTTAAGGCATATCTGAACTGGCGAGTGTGATATATGGGTCTATTCAGCAACAAATACAACACGCCGTTTGATAACGAGGATATGCGCCGTGTCAGGCACGTAGGAAAACCGCAGGCTTCACACATCAAGCCTACGGGCTACATGTCGACCAGATCGTCGCTTTTCCTGGGCTATTCGCTGATCTCTCTTTGCATGATCTATTCAACGGGCAATAATGTTTTCTGGTGGCCCGGAGCATGCTCGGCAGCCGTGCTCCTCATATGGTCTTTCACCATGAGACTGTTTATGCGGCCGAAGCTTTCGGTCCCGGCATTCATTATTACCGCGATGCTCTTCACCGCTGCAGCTGAAGTGTCCTATCGGATGGGGTGGTGCAGCGCAGCCGCGGGAGCGCTTTTCATCCCGATGGCTATCGGTATCATGTCGCTGTCGCGCTTCAAAGCCGATGATGAGAACGAATTCACGGTGCCCGATTTCACCAATGAGGTCTTTAAGCCGTATTTCCTTGCTTTCATTGCTTCTTCATTCGGTTTCCTGGCATCGGGATTATTCGAAAAGAGATACATCTTCACGACGCTTCTGGCGGCGATCGCTTTTCTCATAGTCTTTGCCTGGGCCATTTCCAAGATATCCGGAACACCGAAGCTCATCACCTCAAGAAGCCTTACCGAATTCTGGGACATACCTGTTGCGGATTTCCAGGAGGTAAAGAGATTTGCCTTTTCGAGAGCGGCATTTTCCGTGGTAATGGTGATAATCGCGGGACTTCTCTTCGCTCTCTGGGTATTGGTCGGAGGCGCATATGCGAGGATGATCTCGGTCCCTGCCGCAGCACTCGTTCAGACGGTGATTTCTGTCTCGCTCCTTTCATTCTCCAGGAGCGGCATAAGAAAATCGATCTTCGGCCTGAGGTACTTCGTAAGCGAGACCGCCATCGGAGCTCAGTTCCTCGCGGTATTCTTCCTCGCTCACCAGGACCATGTCCCGGCGTTCTTCACCATTATCGTGGCGATCGTTCTCGCCATACTTACGGATACTATGCTCACAGGTCTCCTGTCTGTCATCAGAAGACGCCTTATCTTCGTAACGAAGTCCAGATATCTGGACGGTCTGCCGTTCTATCTGGTGCTTACGGCACTTATCTGCATGATAGTCGAGACATGTCTTTATAGTCTGACCGGATTGTGATATAATCACTTTCGCGCCATAAAGCGACGCATGATTGTGTAGCTCAGCTGGATAGAGCGTCCGCCTCCTAAGCGGAAGGCCGCCGGTTCGAATCCGGCCACGATCACCAAGTAAAATCAGGGGTTTCGGGGTTTTCCGGAACCCCTGATTTTTGTTCGAAAAGTGGAGGACACTGGAGGACGCTTTATTTTATTGCGTTTCAAGCCTTTTGAGCTTATCTCTGACATCGTCCGCTTTTCTTCTGTCACTGAATGAATAGTGCCTTTCGTTGGTCTGCATCGAGTGCCCTAAAACGAAGCAACGTTCGTTTCCGTCAACACCCGCTTCTATCAGTCTTGCATTAAAAGCAACCCTGAATGCATGGTTGTTTGAAATCTCTATGCCAAGCGTTTTGCACCTGCGTCTCAAGTAGTACATATAAGATTGTTTTAAGATCGGTTTTCCATTCGGGTGATGGAAGACATATTCGGATTCTCCGGGAAGGTTCTCCGCTATATCCAGGGCCATCTGGCAGTTCTTGGTTATAGGGATCATTCTTCCGCCTTTCGGATGCTCCCTTTCGTTTTTGGTGTAATTGACATCCTTGTAATAAGAAATCTCGTTTAAATCTGTCTTCGGAACAAAGACCTGTTGCCGGTGAACATAGATATAACCATCGTGTATGTCCTCCTTTTTTAATGCTGTCAGCTCGCCAACACGCATTCCGGTTTCCATTGCTACCAGCATCACCGGCGCATGGGGGTTACTTTTATCAGCCAGGCAATAATTCCTCAGTTTTTCGATATCCGCTTCGGAAAATGACCTCTCCTCGTTGCTT
>JAIKZM010000193.1 GCA_024682215.1 Saccharofermentans sp.
GCTTCAGCGCAGGAAGTCGCCGTAATGACTTCATATCCCTCACCTACGAGAAAGTCGTGGTTCAGTGTAAGGATATCGGTATCGTCATCAACGAGAAATACCTTTTGTTTTGCCATTCCATTTACCTCCAATCACAGTATAGGGCCGGCAATATATCACTGGCCGACACAGTTTTACAAATTTTGGAATTTTTGATAATTACACGGTTATTATATACCCTCAAACGCAAAATTGCACAAGATTTTTCTGTTTCTTATAAGAATACCTTAATTGCAATGAGCGTTTGCGGCATAGAAAATATGTTCGTTTCGCGGTATTATCACACTATGAAAAGGATAATCTTCCACATTGACCAGAACTGCTATTTTGCCTCCGTTGAGATGATATCGCATCCCGAATACCGCAATGTCCCGATGGCGGTGGTGGGTGACCGTGAGGCACGGCACGGCATAGTCCTCGCCAAGAACGAACTTGCAAAAAAGTTCGGTATTAAGACTGCTGAAGCAATATGGCAGGCGAAGGCCAAATGCCCTGATCTTGTACTTGCGCCGGCCCATCACGAAAAGTACGAGTTCTATTCGATGAAGCTGAGAGAGCTTTACTACACTTACACGGACCGCGTTGAACCGTTCGGTCTGGATGAATGCTGGCTGGACATGACAGATGCCTGCAAAACATATGAGGAAGCTGCCGGAATCGCCGATTCGATAAGGCAGACTGTGAAGGAAAAGTTTAATCTTACCTGTTCTGTCGGGATAAGTTTCAACAAGATATTCGCCAAGCTTGGAAGTGACTACAAGAAGCCTGATGCGACAACTGTATTTACTGATCTCGACTGGAAAGAGAAGATATGGCCATTGCCCGCGGATGATCTGCTTTTCGTTGGCAGGAGCACGATGGCGCGGCTAAGGAAGATCAATGTCAGGACAATAGGCGAGCTTGCCAAAACGGATCAGGACTATCTCATAAGATATCTCGGCAAGGCAGGAGAAACGCTTTGGCGTTATGCCAACGGCCTTGACGATTCTCCTGTTGCTGTTGCGGGATATAAGCGCGAGATAAAGTCAGTGGGCAATTCCACGACTACCGCGACCGACATGACATCTGATGCAGCTGTTTCAAGAACGCTTCACATGCTTTCTGAAAGCGTTGCGGAAAGACTCAGGAAACATAAGCTGAAAGGCACGGTGATCCAGATCGAGATCAGAGACAGGGACCTCGTGCGCTGTGAAAAACAGAAGATCCTGTTTGAGCCGACGGACAATGCAGGTTCGATATACAATGCGGCCAAAGCTCTTTTCGATGAGTCATGGGACTGGAAAAACGGCATAAGGAGCATCGGTGTCAGATGCGCGAAAGTCATACCGGCTGACTCGGGAACGCAGATATCAATGTTTACCGATGAGGAAAAAAACGAAAAGACGAGTAAACTTGATAAAGTAATCGATGATATAAACAGACGATACGGCAGGGGTGTCATTACCAGTGCCGCAGAAGCGAAATTGCAAAAGGATGAGGACGGCGCTGCGCCTGTCAGCAATGACCCGTTTCATCCGGAGGACAGGTTCTGATGCTGACTGCAAACATGCATTACAAAGCAAGATTCGGATGCAAGATGTACAAGGCTTCAATAAGCTTTGCGAAAACATGTCCGAACCGCGACGGAAGCAAAGGGACGGGCGGCTGCATCTTCTGTTCTGCAGGCGGATCAGGCGAGTTTTCTTCCTGCGTAAAAAAGAACATAAGCGAACAGATAGACGATGCGATCTCTCAGGTCTCAAAAAAGGCAGGTCCAGAAGCGGGATACATTGCATATTTCCAAAGTTTCACCAACACTTACTGCCGTCCTGAAGAACTCGCAGATGCAATGGCTGAAGCCACTGCACATCCGAAGGTGAAAGCGCTGTCCGTTGCGACCAGACCCGACTGCCTTCCTGATGATATCCTGGAAGTCATTTCCGAAAGGACTAAAAAGATCCCGGTCTATGTCGAACTCGGTCTTCAGACATCAGATGATCAGACTGCGGAACTTATAAACAGATGCTATGAAACCTGCGTTTATGATGATGCCGTAAAGCGTTTAAAACAGGCCGGTGCAAACGTGATAACACATGTGATATTCGGCCTTCCGGGTGAGCGTGAAGAACAGATGCTGGACAGCGTAAAACACTGTGTGGATGCGGGAACTGACGGAATAAAGTTTACGTGCCTTTATGTCCTTAAAGATACCGTTCTTGAAAAGATGTGGCGCTCCGGTGAGTTTGAAGTATTGGGCAGAGAGGAGTATTTTGATATTGTTGAGAAGGCGTTGAAGCTTTTGCCTTCGGATACAGTGATCCACAGGCTGACCGGCGACGGTCCCAAGAAACTCCTTTTGGCACCGGTGTGGACAGCCGACAAGCGCAGCGTGATCAATTACATCAACAGGAGGTTCGCTTAAGTGAAGGAATATGTCACAGCAGCTATGAAGGCCTGCCAGAGCTATATAGATAATGACATGAAAACGGCAAGCGAAGAGAAGACGCGCCGCATGCTCGCCGAGTTTGAGATCAAGATTGCGTACTTCCAGCATGAACGAATCATCCATCTGATGGTTACGCTTTCATTTGCTCTTTTCCTTTTGCTTTCGATCGCCGGGATATTTATCTTCCCGCGTGAATTCACGATAACCGCGATACTTCTCACATGTATATTTTTCGGACTTACGATAGGGTATGTCATGCACTACTATTTCCTGGAGAACAGCGTTCAGAAGATGTATCACATGCGCGATGACATCATTGCATTTCTTGATAAAGACCTCAAGGATATCGGGCTTACGGACAGCGGTGCCAAAAGCGCTGATACTTTCCTTTGTAATTAAATACTTACTGTGTGATAATAGACGGAGTTTTTTCGGAGGAATAATATGAGCCCGTTTCTTAAATATGTATGCGTATTTTTCATTTCAATGGTCCCGCTCATCGAGCTCAGGGGCGCAGTGCCTATCGGTATCACGTATTTTGGATTGAATGAGTATGTTACTCTTGCGATCTGTATCATCGGCAACATGATCCCGGTACCGATCATCTATCTGTTTGCAAGAAAGGTCCTCGTTTGGGGCAGTACCTGGAAGCACGGCAGCGGCATCTTCAAATGGATCCTGAGAAAGGGTGAGAAGGCAGGCAAGAAGCTTACCAAGAACGGTGATGCCGGAATGTTTATCGCTCTGATGCTTTTCGTAGGAATCCCGCTTCCCGGAACAGGAGCGTGGACTGGCACTCTCGCTGCATCTATGCTCGACATGGACTGGAAAAAGACTTCTTTTGCAGTTATCCTTGGCGTTCTCATGGCAGGCATCATTATGTTGGTAGTAAGTCTTCTGGCAAAAGCCGGCATAACATCGGTCGCAGACTTCTTTTAAATGAAAATCACTTCATAGTATAATTTGACAACCAAAGCATTAAAAAGGGGTGTGAAAGCACCCTTTAATTGTACATATTGCACAAACAAGTGATTTTCATTTGGTGTTGTTGCAGTATTGTTACATAGCTCTTGAGGTTGTACTATAAAGTCAGCTCCAAGGAATACGGAAGCGATAACTTCCAAGCTCCAAGGAAGGCCGCCCGAAGCCAAAGTCGAATTAGACACAGGGAAGAACCAGAGTGGAATCACTTGTGGCGAAGCCGAAGAAACGAAGCCGGAGGGAACTACCAAAGGTTGAAACGAAGTCAGAGACGGGAAAGCTGAGGGAGCGACGAGCAAGCGGTTGAAGGTGAGAGATCATACAAGCCGCAGGTTGTAACAAATAGTTGATTCGGATTTCGGAACCGCGATCGGTGAGATGTCACCTTCGACAGGAAAGAACCGAAGCCGCAGCAGATGTTACACCGGTTCGTGCAAACCGAGTAGCCGATACCAGCTACGCGATGTCATTAATCGAAACCCGTTGTGGGAAGATTAAGGCAACCTGAAGCGAATAGCAAATGTTCGGCGAAGGGAGACATGAGATGCACGGTGTGATTGAAGTTG
>JAIKZM010000079.1 GCA_024682215.1 Saccharofermentans sp.
GATAGAAGAACATGTAAAGAGAACAGACTCTTATCTCGGAAAAGAGATACTCAAAGACTTTGATGAGTACGTCACCAAGTTCAAGAAGGTCGTACCTCACGAATATAAGGCAATGATGCTCGCGATAGCCAAGTACAAGGACATGGGCCTTGATGAGGATGAAGCCAAGATCAAGGCTTTCCAGGAAAGGGTTAACGGGTGATCCATATGGGAAAGACTGGAGCTTTTTTGGAACACGGAAGAGTTGAAAATCCTGCCATCGACCCCATGGAAAGGATCAAGACCTACAACGAATTTCATGAACCTTTGGACGAAGCCAAAAGAAAAGAGCAGGCGAGCCGCTGCATGGACTGCGGCGTCCCGTTCTGCCAGTACGGAAAGCCCGTCTGCGGCATGGTCGCAGGGTGCCCCTTAAACAACCTCTGCCCCGACTGGAATGACCTTATCTACAAGGGCTTCTGGGATAAGGCTTTCGACAGGCTCACCATGACCAATCCATTCCCGGAATTCACTTCGAGAGTATGCCCTGCGCTCTGCGAAAAGGCGTGCACATGCGGAATGAACGGCGACGCGGTAACGGTCAAGGAGAACGAGTACGCGGTGATCGAAAAGGCATACGGCGAAGGCCTGGTAAAGCCGAAGATCCCCTCAAAGCGAAGCGGCAAGAGGGTTGCCGTCATAGGCTCAGGTCCTGCAGGTCTTTCTACTGCACACTGGCTCAACAGAAGAGGCCACAATGTAACTGTTTTCGAGAAGGCGGACAGGGCAGGCGGACTGCTGATGTACGGCATTCCCAACATGAAGCTCGAGAAGAGGTTCATACAAAGAAGGATCGATGTGATGGAGGCCGAGGGCGTTGAGTTCAGGTACAACACGGACGTCGGGCGCGACATAACGGCTGACGAGGTCGTAAATGCTTACGACGCGGTCGTTCTGGCGTGCGGTTCGAGGAACCCGAGAGACATCAAGGCACCCGGCAGGGACGGTGACGGAATCTATTTCGCTGTCGATTTTTTGACATCTACAACAAAAATGGTCCTCTCATCCAATATCTCTGATACAAATTACATTAGTGCAAAATATAAAGATGTGGTTATAATAGGCGGAGGCGACACAGGCAACGATTGTGTGGGCACCTGCATAAGGCACGGATGCAAGTCTGTGACACAGCTTGAGATGATGCCCATACCACCTGTTACACGCGCCGCCGGCAATCCCTGGCCGGAGTGGCCGAAGATTCTGAAGACCGATTACGGTCAGGAGGAATCGATAGCCGTATTCGGCAAAGACCCCAGGGTTTATCTGACAACAGTCAAGAGCTTTGTCCGCGATGACGAAGGCAGACTGACAGGTGTTGAGACGGTTAAGATCGACTGGCAGAAAGGCGAGGACGGCCGCATGAAGATGAACCTCATCGAAGGTTCCGAAAAGGTCATTCCGGCGCAGATCGTTCTTATCGCTGCAGGGTTCCTTGGACCTGAGAGTTATATCGCAGAGTCCTTCGGAATCGAGACAGATGCAAGGTCCAACATCAAGGCATCGGCCGGAGATCACAAGACATCACGGGAAAAGGTCTTCGCCGCAGGCGATGTAAGGCGCGGCCAGTCGCTTGTCGTATGGGGACTCCGTGAAGGCAGAGACTGCGCTGTTGAAGTTGATAAATATCTGATGGGTTATTCCAATATGCTATGAGGAAATGGTATGAAGCGGTATTTGGTATTGGAGAACGGAGATGTATTTGAAGGGGAGGCGTTCGGCGCTTCCGGCGAGGTGATCTCGGAGATCGTTTTCACAACGGCAATGACGGGATACCTTGAGACTCTCACCGACAAGAGCTACAAGGGTCAGGCGGTCGTCCAGACCTTCCCCTTGATCGGCAACTACGGTGTCATTCCGGAAGACAAAGAGGGACCTGTTCCGAGCGTTTCTGCTTACATCGTAAGAGAAGCGTGCGAAGAGCCTTCAAACTTCAGATGCAAGGACACGATAGATAACTACCTGAAAGAGAGCGGCATCCCCGGACTCAAGGGTATCGACACGAGAGCTCTTACACGTATCCTGCGCGAAAAGGGCGTCATGAACGGTCTCATCACAGACCAGCTTCCGTCTGACATGGACAAGGCGCTGAAGGACATCGCTTCATACAGGATCGTCGATCCCGTTGATGCCGTTACCGTTCCTTCAGTCGAAGAGCATGATTCCGCTGAGAATAAATACACCGTCGCAATGATCGACTGCGGCGTAAAGGAAAACATCGTAAGAAGCCTTGTGGCCCGCGGCTGCAAGGTCTTTCTTTTTCCGGCCTCGGCATCTGCTTCTGAGATCCTTAAAGTAAATCCTGACGGCATCTTCATAAGCAACGGCCCGGGCGATCCGGAAGACAACAAAAAGACTATCGCTACGCTTCAGGAACTTGATAAGACGGGCATCCCCACGATGGGAATCTGCTTAGGCCACCAGCTCCTGGCGCTCGCTCACGGCTTTAAGACAACGAAGCTCAAATACGGTCACAGAGGCGCGAACCACCCGGTCAAGAATCTTGAGACGGGACACGTTTACATCTCGTCGCAGAACCACGGCTACGCGGTCGTTTCTGATTCGATCGATGAGAACGTTGCGAGCGAGCTTTTCGTGAACGTTAACGACAGAACTAACGAAGGCATCAGATATAAGAACAAGCCGGTCTTCTCGGTACAGTTCCACCCTGAAGCATGCGGAGGCCCGAAGGATACGGACTTCCTTTTCGATGAATTTACAAAGATGATGGATGAGGGGAGGAACTGATCATGCCGCTGGATAAGAATATTCGAAAAGTTTTGGTAATCGGTTCAGGCCCTATCGTAATAGGCCAGGCCGCTGAGTTCGACTACGCCGGAACGCAGGCATGCCGCGCGCTCCGCGAGGACGGCATCGAGATCGTCCTGATCAACTCGAACCCTGCTACGATCATGACCGACAAGTGGATGGCCGACAAGATCTACATCGAGCCGCTCACGCTTACAACAGTTAAGAGAGTCATTGAAACAGAAAGACCTGACGCGATCCTTTCGGGACTCGGCGGACAGACCGCGCTGACGCTCTGTATGGAGCTCGCAAAGGACGGCTTCCTCGCGCGCAACGGTGTCAAGCTCCTGGGCTCATCTCCCGAGTGCATCGACAAGGCCGAAGACCGTCAGATGTTCAAGGACACGATGGAGAGCATCGGTCAGCCCTGCATTCCTTCAAAGGTCGTAAACGACGTTGATTCCGCACTCGATTTTGCAAAGGAGATCGGCTATCCTGTGATCGTACGCCCCGCATTTACACTTGGCGGCAGCGGCGGCGGAATTGCAAACACAGAAGAAGAACTTCACGAGATCGCCAGAAACGGTCTTGCGCTTTCACCTATCACACAGGTACTCATCGAAAAGTGCATCTCCGGATGGAAAGAGATCGAGTTCGAAGTCATCCGCGATAAATCAGGAAACGTCATCACGGTCTGCTCGATGGAAAACCTCGATCCCGTCGGCGTACATACCGGCGACAGCATCGTCATCGCGCCT
>JAIKZM010000220.1 GCA_024682215.1 Saccharofermentans sp.
TCTATCAATGAGAGATAGAGCAGATGACGCTCGCCTCGGTCTATACCAATGATATGAGAGAAACCGCCTTGTCTTATCACGTCTTGAACAATCGGATTGATATTGGTTTGTCCTGCGGCCTTGAAGTTGATAGTGATAGGCACATGGAACTGGAATTTATCTACAGTGTAGCGTCTATCCTTAATGATGTCGTACTCAAAGGTGCTGGTACGTTTAGAGTTGAGATCATTCTTATTAGCGATAGAATGGTTAGCCTTATGAATAATGCGATTCTCGGGCTTGATGCTCGCCTTGCGATAGAACACTTCTGCCTGGCCATTCAGCTTATAAACCACATCTGCCAGGTTACGCTCATCGAAAAGTATCTTCCAATAGAGCGTATGCAGGTTGGGGGTTCCCTTACTGAACTCTGAGAAATCCTTGTTCCATATACGGAAGAGATATAGTTTGCCTTCGTCAACAAGTTGATTGATATAAGAAGATGATACAGGGTGAGATGAAAGCATATAGCCCTGCTGTTCCACTTCGCGATAAAAACCGCTGATATCCTCATAAGACTTTGTATCAGAGAAATGGAAATTGAATTTACTCCAGTCTTCGTGCTTATTGATGGACTGCTTAAAGAAATCTATCAGTCTGTGACATTCTGCCAAGTTGAAGTCAGCACCCTTCTTGTGAGCTCCACGCTTATAACTTGAAATAATAGCTTCTGATGGAGCAAACTCGTCTATTCGAGATTTTGAGAAGAATACTTTAGGGAGCATCTTGTTGGCTCCAGGCAGCAACTTATAATCAATCTTATCATAACATTCTCCAACTGATGGTGTAATACCTGCTTCGAAAATATGATTTGATTTCTTATCCATTATACCAAGATAGTAAAAACCTTCTTTACGCAGAATAACTCCAGTACAATCCGGTTCTTTGTTAACATCCCATCCACCAAGTAGCTGCGAATTATCAAAGTTCAACTTAATCTTTTCTGTGCTGAAAGGCTTACGTGTCAACCAATTCCTAACCTTATTATATAATGGTGTCACGGTGTCTAATTCGTCCCACATCATCTGGAAACTACCATAGAACAGTTCGTCCTTCTCGTTCTCTTCACCACTACCGAGCAGAGGCTTAATGAAATGTTGGAGGTCTTTAAGTGCATCAAGCAGCGCCTTTATCTTGGCAACAGCAGATTTATTCTGTGACAGCGTATCACCAGTATCATTCAATTGCAAGATAGCTCGTGCATCCTCGTAGGCATTTTCAATCTGGGCAAAGAGATTCTCTTTTTGAGTAGTCTCTGTGTTGACAGCACCTAAAGTCATGAAGTAATCTTCAACGGTTCGAGGCTTCCCGTCTTCCATGATAGGCTGAGGTAATTTATCCAAAAAGTCAATGCTAAAACTCTTCTGAGTCTTGAATATCTTAGAAATTCTATCCTCGAAATCCTCATCGCTTTCTCTCTTCTTTCTTGGAGTGACGTTCCTTAATTCATCTTTTATCCCATTGGTGAAGACATCATATCGGTTGAAAAGATGCTGCGAAAGATCTGTTAACGAAAGATCGTTAGCAATATTGATTTGAGAGAGGTTGAAGTCCTTTATATGTAAGAGAAGAGAGCGCAACGATTCATTCTCGTTGCCCATCAACAAGTCATGTAAATGGTTGTACGATTCATTAATGGCTGCAAGCATTTTCTCATCAGAATCAAATTCTTCTGCTAACCATGATAATTTCTCACGATCGCTAAGAATCTGCTTATAGAGTGGTACAAGGAACGGCAGACGCTTGCTCTTGTCTTTTTGTTGCTGATTATAGAGGTTCACGTATTCATTGATACCCTTAATCTCTGTGCCATCTTCGAGAATCTTTTTCCCAATGATATAGTTATACACCTCGATGTGGGGCTGTGTCAGTGTTTCTGTAAAATAATCCAAGCGGAATACTTCTTCGATACTCTCGACGTTAAGGTACTCTTTCCAGCCCTCATAAATGTCAGCAAAATGCTCTGCGACAGTTGTATCAGCGATCTTAGCAAAAGCCTTCATGTTGTCCATAAACTTGGGCAAGTTCTGGTGAATGAGCCTATAGGCAATAGCAGTTGATTTCTCTTCTGCGACATACATATTACGCCTATTCTCATGAAATCCAGAAAAGTAGGTAGTAAAATCTGCAAACTGTCTGACGATATCTTTATCTTCATCGCTTTCAAGGAAATTAATCAAATCCTCGCGAATGAGCTCTTTCTTGAAAATGCGCTCATAGGCCGAGTTTTTTTCAGTCAGTTGTTTGGCAATGATGCTACGCAGATTATCTTTGATTTCTGTAAATTCAGCCTCCTGAGCATCATTACGCTTTGACAACTCATAAAGTGCCTGATACTCTTCAAGAGAATTAAGACGTCCCTCGCTGTTTGAGGGTAACTTGAAACTCCACAAACGGTCTTTGATAAACTGCTTGTGATACTCGTCAATAAAACCTTTCACGATTTTGTAATCCTCAGCACGTTTCTCGTCACGCTGAAGAATTCCGTTCTTCTCGATGTTTTCCTTCGTCTTACCAATAGGCTGGAGCTCAAAACGCAAAGTTTTACTTACAGGATAAAGGTTAGTAAAATGTTCCATCATCAATAAATTTTTAGTTCTATAAATGCAAAGATATCAATATTATTTTATTTCTAATCATATTTTCTGCAAAAATAGACTGAGCCTGTACCATAAGTCGGTACACCCTAAAACTTTTTTATACCAAAAGAAGATATGCGTATGACACTTTGCGTAATAAACCAAGAATGTTCACCAGCATATGCAGGATCTTCTTGATGGTTGTTCGCTTCATCATCATTCACCTCTTTTCTCGTCTTAGTCGCCCTGAGTCGAGCCGCTGCGAAGCTCGATATGGAAATCTTCTCCTAGTAAGTATCCTACGGAAGTAAACAAAATTTATCAGGTGCTCGGCCGACCCTGAACGCCCCGCTTTCAGGGCGTTTCAGCGCCCTCGGGGTTTCCTCCAGGGAAAGTCGGATTCTCCTCCGACGAAACTCCCGTTTTGCTCCGAGCAAAACGTGCCGTTGCAGGGAGCCTTCCGTAGCCTTGTCTTCGGAAGTGCCGATTTTGTAAAATTATTCTGTCAATAATCGCTTTGTTGAAGCAGTCTTGCCCCTGAAAAACGTTGAATCAAAAATTGGACAATTGGACAA
>JAIKZM010000078.1 GCA_024682215.1 Saccharofermentans sp.
CATGCTGTCCTCCTTAAGGATTGCATCAAGGATAGAATCGGAGATCTGATCGCAGACCTTGTCAGGATGTCCTTCTGTTACTGACTCAGATGTAAAGAGCCATTTACCTGTTCTGTTTCTCATAATAATCCTTTCCGTTCAATGCCCTTGCCAAAAGAAAACGCCTTCCCCGAAAGGAAGGCGTACGCTATCTGTTAACGTTCCTCATCTTTCAGGTCGCCTGATTTGGTGTCCTGCCGGATTTGGCACCGCTGCTCTCCGCGGTTGCCGGGCTTCATTGGGCCGGTTCCCTCTAGCCTCTCTTGATAAGCAATGAACTCAAAAATGTTTCAGCGGCTTAATTGTACCCATACGGATAATCGTTGTAAAGCGGTAATGTTTCTGAATTTCTCAGCCTGTCCTCAAAATTACCGGGAAGGCCGCAGATCCGTAATAAGAATAATTAAGTATTACGCTCTGTTTTTTGCTGAAAAGGGCTTTTTTCTTGTCGGTATTTGTCGGTATTTGTCGGTAATCTCCCCCTTCATTCCAGGCTACAATCCGTGGCAAGCATGAACTTAAGATACCAGGCAGCAGACGACGGCATGCATCAAAAACAAAGGAGGCGACTTGGAAATGGCATTCTCGATAAAGATATACGAAAAGGACAAATATATGTATGCCCTGATGAAAGCCAGGCTCGGTGCACTGTATCCCGAAGCCTACATAACGGATCCTTATCTGGAATCAAGGACAGATTCAGACGGAGACATGTTCGGGGAATTCACAAAGGTTCTGTTTAATCCGAAACAGTTCGGCGAGGATTTCAATGCTGACATTAACGAAAATGCCGTCAAGTCACTTAACAGATGTCTGGACAAGCCGGTTCCCACGATCGATCAGGACGGGATCATCGACTGCAGAAAGATATGCAGTGCTCTCGGTCTGGATAATTCCGTGTCTACTGATCAGACCAGTGACAGTGACGGTTCGGGGAAAGGCCGCATCGAGGTACTGATCCCGTTCGTTTATATCAATGACCGCGAGATTTACATAAAGAACAATTATGGTGATCTGACCGATGCGGATCTGGCATTAAGACTGGATTTCACAAGCAGGCTCAGGTCACCTGAAGACGGAGGAACGGAATACTTGGCAGGCAACATGACGGGGATCCTTGAAGCTTGTGCTTCGCGCAGGTTTGAACCAAATGACATCTTCAAATACTGCAGCCGTGACAATATGGGTTTTCTGACTCCGGGCACCTCAAAAGGAGACGACGATGTCTACGACCTGGGAAGCACGCGATGCAGGATACTGCTTGATAAGTGCAGGCAGCTTATATCTGAAGGAAACCGCCGCATAAATGTTCTGGCGATAGCTGAAGGCTTCAGATCCGCTGAACTTCCAGTACTCGTAGCCGACTGCGACAAAGTTACAGTTCTGTTCTCAGGAAAGAACAAAAACGAGGAAGTTGCCGCTTCAGGACTGATAACCTCAATAAGCCGCGCGCTGACGCACGGCACCATCGTAACTGACTATGCCGGATTGTCAGCTGATAATGACTTGCGGCCCGTCACCGGCAAAACCGGCGGAATACTCGGAGCTGCGATATGAACAAGATATGTGACCTGGATACTATCAAAGAGCAGCTGACCTATTGCGTACTCAATGCGATAAGAAATGAGAGCGATCCGACTGATGACAGGCTAAAGGAGATAATAGCCGACGTTATCAGCAGTTCCCCTTCCATAAAGATGTCTCTGGCGGAAAAACGCGACATGGCAAAGCGCGTTTTCAATTCCCTTAGGAGAATGGATGTCATAGAACCGCTCATGCAGGATCCGACCATCACAGAGATCATGGTGAACGGTCCTGACAAGATCTTTTACGAGCGCGGCGGAAAGCTCTTCAAATCAGATATCAGGTTCAAAGACGAGGAAACACTTAAGACAGTGATCTCGTGTTTCTTTGCAAACCGGAACAGGCCTCTTAACGAAGCCAATCCGATATCAGACTTAAGGCTTCCCGACGGTTCCAGAGCGAACGCGGTGCTTGCTCCGATAGCATCACAGACAACAGTAACGATAAGGAAATTCACAGGAATATCGCATGACATCGTAACACTTATCAGACAGGGATTTATCAGTGAAGAAGCAGCAAGGTTTCTGAGCAACTGCGTACGTAATAAAAAGACGATCTTTCTGAGCGGAGGAACCGGGTCGGGCAAGACTACTTTTCTCAACTGCCTGTCCTCGTTCATACCCAAAGATGAACGCGTAGTGACCATAGAGGATTCGGCTGAACTCAACCTTCAGGGGATCGACAATCTTGTAAGGATGGAAGCAAGGCTTCCAGGTCCTGACGGTTCAGGCGAAGTCAACATAGGGATGATGATACGCGCATCTTTGAGAATGCGTCCCGACAGGATAATCGTAGGTGAAGTCAGAGGTTCGGAATCGGCCGACATGATGAACGCGCTCAACACCGGGCACCCGGGCTCAATGTGTACAGGACACGCCAACTCATGTTTCGAGATGCTTGAAAGACTTACGGGAATGGTAATGGCAGGTTCCAATCTTCCCTACGATGCGATCGTCACCCAGCTGTCTATGGGAATAGATCTGATACTGCACATCTCAAGGAGCCGCGAAGGCCGGAGATACATAGATGAAATATGCAGCGTGCTTCCTTCGGAAGGACACGAATACAAACTGAAGACACTATACATAAACAAAGGAGGAAAAGGACTTGAACGAATATGCAGCGACGAAGAGCTTAAAGACGTCATGGCATACAAAGCTTAGATCGGTATCTTTAAACCCATACACTGTATTCCTGATTAAGACCGTCTGGATATATCCGGTTTTTGCCGCAGCTCTTTATGCCGCGTCCTCCCTGTTTATTTCGTCTTCACGGATAAGGCTGATCTTATCGGCTGTTCTCGGTATTTTCCCGTGGAAGGAAGCGATGAAAAAACTGTATTCAAACGGCTGCAGGCATACAAGGACCCAGCTCCTCGTAATGCTCCAGGTTCTCTGTACGAGCGTGTCGAGCGGTTACTCCATAGAGAAATCCCTCCTCATGATGCGTCCTGTCATCGAGCACACTTTCGGTAAACGCTGCATACTGATAAGGCCTCTGATAAACCTTGAAAATGACCTGAAGCTTCACACAAGTCTGGAAAAGTCTCTGAATTCATTCGCCGAGGCTGTCAGATTTCCTGAAACCGTTCCGATCTTCCACGCCCTCGCCATATCTGGCGAGATAGGAAACAACAGTCTTGCAATACTGCGCAGTTCATGTCAGATGCTCTCTGAAATGAATGCAGTCCAAAGTGAGATCGCTGCACAAAACGCCGGCAAGAACGCAGAAGCGGCCATGCTCTGTGCAATGCCGTTCGCAGTTACTTTCGCACTCAACTATATGAGCCGCGATTATATAGATATGGCCCGTCATACAAACATCGGGTCAGTTCTCCTTGCAATAGCATTCGGCATATGCGTAATTGCATGTGCGATGCTTTTAAGATACATGTCCCACGATTCCGGAAGGAGGATACGTTCATCGGCCAGTTTAGGTTACGATGATTCTCTAAAGGTTTCCCCGAAATACCCATTAACTTCCTTCTTCAAACGTATCCTTCCGACCGGTTTCATCACATCAAGGCACGAGCTCTTTAACGAGCTGTCGGTAAATCCGCATCTCGCTTATGAGCAGTACCTTAAAAAACAGGTCCTGATCTGTGCGGCTTCCGGTCTCATCGGACTGGCTGTCCTGTTAAAGCTTGGGAAAAATCCGTGTTTTGTTATCCCGTTTGTGATCTTGATGGCAGTACTCGGAAGCCGCGAGGTCAGATCTGAAGTTGAACGTAAAAGAGAGGATCTGATGACTGACATTCCATTATTCATGTGTCTCATGTCCACTCTCCTTGAAGCTGGAATGCAGCTTCCAAAAGCAATCGAGATCTGCGCTAAAGCATTCGGTGACAACAAGAGTCTGTCACTTGAGATCAAGAACCTGCGGGCAATGATGCTTTCAGGTATAACAGCCTCCGAGGCAGTCGAACGTTTCTCGCTGAGGATACAGATCCCGGAAGCTCAATCAGCATTGCTGCTGGTTGCAAGATATGACAGGCTCGGAACCGCAGAAGTCCTTAATCTGCTCCAGCTCCAGGCATCTTCCTGCTGGAATCTCTGCAGGAATGCCGCAAGGAAAAAGCAGGAACGCGAGGCCCTCGGTCTGCTTCTGCCTATGACTCTGGATTTTATCAGTGTCCTTATGGTCGCTATGACACCGGCAATTATTTCACTTGGCATATAAGAACAAACAGGAGGTAACTAAAATGAGAAAAAGGATTAAACGCAGAAACAAAAAAGGTATGGGAACCGTTGAGATCGTTATCATCATCGCTGTCCTCGTTTCACTTGCCCTGCTCTTTAGAGAAGGTCTTATGGCATACGGAAAGAAGATCATAAGCTTCTGTTTTGACGAGACTAAGATCCAGTCGGCGTTCTGATTATGCAGATCAAAAAAGGTCCCTTCGGATATTTTGCTGTTGAACGGTTCGATTCCCCCGAATTCATATTCAGTTATGCGGGTGAAGTAATTGCAGCGAACCGTTCCGGGTGTCTGCTGCCATGCAGCATCGACTTAAACGGCTTTTCCTCATCAGCCTACTTTGATTTTTCAGGACTGATATCCATCAGGCAGTCTGGAAGCGCTCTGATGCATGGTTCACGCCTCTCCAGAAAACTTACAAAGCTTCTGGAGGACAGAAGAAGATCCGCAGGTGACTTTTTTTGTTCTGTTCCGGTTCTTCTGGATAAACTGATAAGCCCTTCGGAACTCGTACTAGACCCTGAATATGTATTTACGGATGAAAAAGGTGCCTGTATCAGGTTCTGTCTGCGCCCTGCAAAAAGCCAGCCGGAAAACCTCAGGCTGTCATCTCTCGGCGCGGAAAGACTTGAATCGTTTTTATCCGAACCGTTCTTTGAAGGCGTTCTGACAAATGATGAGAAGCAGGAACTCATATACAGCGTCAAAACAGATGACGAGTCTCTATTTCTTAAAACTGCACGCCAGATAAGAGAATCAGAGATCGGCTCGTCAGTTCAGGATCAGATGATTGAAATGGACGGATCAAATGCCCCGCGGCATCTGCCGGACAGAAGGAACATACATGCGGACAGATCTCCGGAACTCCTGTGGTCACTGGCCTGCAGCATCGCAGCTGCTGCATCGCTTTATCTTGCAGGGTTTCTGCCGTCTCTCCTCTTCATTCTTGCTTCAGGAGTATTCCTTGTAAGATTCTTCATCAACAACAGGACGAAAAAAAGCAAAGAAAAAGATGATGACAGATCGCTTTCCGATATGCGAAGAATGATCTATTTTTCAGACGAAGATGAAAGCGAAAGGGTCAGAGCAAGCGAGGATTCTCCCGGAAGAGATACCGAACCGCTTCACCCTGTTACACCGCTTGTTACGGGTACGCTTACAGCCACCTCTCCGAAGGACGGAGCAACGCGTACATACTCGCTGCTAATGGACAGAACAACAATAGGTTCAGACGTTTTTCTTTCCGATATAGTGGTCGACGATCCTTCTGTTGATCCGCTGCACGCTATCATCTACCTCAGCGGAAGATCATTTTTCATAAGTGACTGTTCAAAGAGAGGAACGACATACATCGATGACAAAAAAGCCGCTATGGGCCGAAGATGTGAGATCAAGAACGGACAGAAGATAACCATAGGCGCGGTGGACTTCCGTTTCAAAGCCCTTCTTTCTTCAACTGGGCAAGCCTGGATTTCTGAACATCTGATCCGTAACGCTCTATAAAGCGCATTCTGGCAAGAGACCTGTCCGCCATACGCTTTACATCCTCAGCGTATACCTGACCTGCATTACCGTCTTTGTTCTGCCTGTCAAGTTCGGCCATGCTGTCCCTGTAAGATTCAAAGATCTGTCTGACCTTGATCTCTTCAGGCCATTCGGCGGAATTGCATATTACGATTATGGCTCTCTGATTGATCTCGGCATAACCTTCAGAGATTACGCAGTGCTTGATATCATCATCGACCCTGATAGTACATGTTCCGGGGAAAAGTGCGGCAACGAAAGGCGTGTGGCCGGCCATTACTCCGAATTCACCGTCTATCGTCGGAAAACCTGCAGAGCTTACAAGGCCCTCATAAAAAGTCTTCTTGGGGGTAATGATTATGAGATGGATCTTGTGTTTTGTTTCTTCAGCCATTACGGTGTGAGATCCTTGTATGCCTTAATGACGTCATCAAGTCCGCCCTTCATAAAGAAGCACTGTTCAGGAATGTGGTCGAGAGATCCGGAAATAAGTTCACCGAATGCTTTTATCGTTTCTTTAAGCGGCACGTAACGCGGTTCAAAACCGGTTGAATCCGCAGTAACAAAGAACGGCTGAGAGAGATATCGCTGAACCTTACGCGCACGTGATACCGTCAGTCTGTCAGCTTCTGAGAGTTCTTCCATACCAAGGATAGCGATGATGTCCTGGAGTTCCTTGTAACGCTGGAGCATAGCCTGGATGTTTCGAGCAACGTGATAATGCTCGGAACCTACGACATCCTCAGTAAGGATCCTCGAAGATGATTCAAGAGGATCTACCGCGGGATAGATACCAAGTTCAACTACCGCACGGGAAAGAACGATATTAGCATCGAGATGCGAGAATGTTGTCGCAGGTGCGGGGTCAGTGATGTCATCGGCAGGAACATAGACTGCCTGTATGGAAGTAATGGATCCGTTACGTGTGGATGTGATCCTTTCCTGAAGCTCACCGACCTCCTCCGTGAGCGTAGGCTGATAACCTACCGCGGAAGGAATGCGTCCGAGGAGCGCTGAAACCTCAGAACCCGCCTGAACGAATCTGTAAATGTTATCAATGAAAAGGAGGACGTCCTTATGCTTTTCATCTCTTAGATACTCGGCCATCGTGAGTCCGGCAAGAGGGGCTCTCATTCTGGCACCTGAAGTCTCGTTCATCTGACCGAATACCATTATTGTCTTATCAAGAACACCCGACTGCTTCATTTCATTCCAGAGATCGTTACCTTCACGGGATCTCTCGCCGACACCGGTAAATACCGAAAAGCCGCCGTGCTCGCTTGCTATGTTGCGGATAAGTTCAAGGATAAGGACTGTCTTACCTACGCCTGCGCCTCCGAAAAGACCGATCTTACCGCCTCTGGAGAAAGGAACAAGAAGATCGATGACCTTAATGCCCGTCTCAAGGATTGTCTCGGTAGGAAACTGTTCGGTAAAAGATGGAGCCTTTCTGTGGATAGGCCAGTAATTGTCGGGATTGATGTCGCCAACGTGGTCTATTGGTCTTCCGAGCGCATCGAAAAGCCTTCCGGCAATATGCTCGCCTACAGGAACCTTAATGGCGGAACCGAGGGATTCGCATGGAAGTCCGCGCATAAGACCTTCTGTAGGATTATATGAAACGCATCTGACAACGCCGTTGCCTCTCTGCTGGAGAACCTCGGCATATACAAAATCAGCTGCATTGGGTTTCATCGCATCCCTGGCCGGAACGGATGAACCCGGCTCATCTTCTGAGCTGACGGGCTGACCTTCTATGCTGCGCTTGTTTATCCTGATCGCTTCGTTGATCCTGGGCAGTTCGGTCCTTTCAAACTCGCAGTCAATTACTGGTCCGATTATCTGAATAACTTTGCCGATCGCCATATCCTGATTCCTCTTCTTTGTCTAAAAGCCTTTGTTTATTGCATGTAATACTTACTATGCCGTTCCTACATCTTACCTGCCTGCTCGGCACCGTTAACGATCTCGGTAAGTTCCGTCGTGATCCTCGCCTGCCTTGCACGGTTGCTTAAGATGTCCAGTTTTTTCATCATTTCGCGGGCATTGTCGTTTGCATTCTGCATCGCTGTAAGTCTCGCAGTCTGTTCGCTTGCATAAGCATCGACCATTGCACCGAAGACCATAGCATTTGCATAAGCATCGATAAGATAATCAAATACCGCGTTAACATCCGGGAAGTATTCGACTTCCGAGCCCTGGTCAACTGCCATTCCCGCATCAAGCACGTTGTCCGGAAGGAGCTTGGAAATGGACTTCATATCGACCGGGAAGAGCCTTACAGCCATAGGTTCCATCTTTACGGAAGACTCCATATGAGTGTAAAGCAGATAGATAAGGTCGTAATCCTTCGAAAGGAACTTTCTCTTGATCATCGAGCTGACAGTACGCGCATCGTAATAGGTCGGTTCGGTGATCGGGAACGAGAACTCCCTGTTGCATATATAGCCGTGTCTTTCAAGTTTTTCTCTCGCGAGGCGGCCGAAAATATTGAGCTCATATCTGGTCTGAAGACCCTTTTTCGTATTGTCGATGATCTTCTTCTGTATATGGTCCTCGGTAATGGCAACCATATTGTTGTTATATGCGCCTGCAAGTCCCTGATCGCCTGAAAGAACGTAATAACCGATCTTCCAGGTCTCACCTTCCTCCTTCTGGTTGAGAACGAAGAACGGGTTGTTGATCTCCGGAAAGTGCGTGCAGATATCCTGCATGCTCTCTACACAGATCCTGAAGAACGGATACATCGATTCATGAAGTGCCAGAGAGCGGCGCATCTTGGCTCCGCTGACAAGCTGCATCGCGCTGGTCATCTGACTTATGTCGCTGATGCTCTTCTGTCTTTTCTTTATGGCACTGAAGGTTTCCATGATTACTTAAACTCCAAAGATGAGGACCTTATCAGTCCTCTTCCTGATATTCGGTATGTTCAGCAAGGAACAGGTCCTTGAAAGCCTCGTAGGCACTGTCGATGTCAGCCTTAACCTGATCCGACAGAACGCCTTCTTCCGTAATGGAATCGAAAATGTTCTGATGACGTTCCCAGGTATCGTCAACGAAAGCAAAAACAAATTCATTTATGTCTTCCTTGGCGAGGAAATTCATCTTGTCGGTAGTAGCGATGTAGAGGATGAATACCTCTTCAGCCATAGTCCATGGCTTGAACTGCTCCTGCTTGAGAACTTCATTGAGTACCGATCCGCGCTTGATCTGGAGCTGCGTATTCTCATCGAGATCAGAACCGAACTGTGAGAACGAAGCCATTTCACGCGCCTGAGCAAGAGAGATCCTCAAAGGTCCTGCAACCTTCTTTACAGCCTTGGTCTGGGCAGCACCGCCAACACGGGATACCGACAGACCGACATTAATGGCAGGTCTCTGACCCGAGAAGAAAAGTTCGGGCGACAGGTAGATCTGACCGTCAGTGATGGATATGACGTTTGTAGGAATATAAGCTGAGATATCATTGCCCAAAGTCTCTACGATCGGGAGCGCAGTAATGGAACCGCCTCCCAGTTCTTCGGAAAGCTTTGCCGAACGCTCGAGAAGCCTAGAGTGCAGATAGAAGACGTCACCGGGGTAAGCTTCTCTTCCCGGAGGTCGCCTGAGGAGCAGTGAGATTGCTCTGTATGCCTGCGCATGCTTTGAAAGGTCATCGTAAACGATCAGGACATCCTTGTGGTAGTCATACATGAACTTCTCGGCAATCGCACATGCCGAGAACGGTGCAATGTACTGCATTGCAGCTGAATCGGAAGCGGATGCCGCAACGATTACGGAATAATCGAGCGCGCCTTTTCTGGAAAGAAGATTTGCCGTAGAAACGATCGTACTCATCTTCTGACCGATCGCAACATAAACGCAGATGATATCCTTGCCCTTCTGGTTAAGGATGGTATCGATCGCGATGGCAGTCTTGCCGGTCTGGCGGTCGCCGATTATAAGCTCACGCTGGCCTCTTCCGATAGGTGTCAGCGCGTCTATTGCGGTAATGCCCGTCTGGAGAGGCGTGTTGACTTCCGATCTGTCGGTAACACCGGGAGCAGGCGACTCAACAGGGCGCGTATCAACATATCTGACCATGCCCTTGCCGTCTATCGGCCGTCCGAGAGGATCTACGACACGGCCGAGGAGTCCGTTGCCTACCGGGACATCTACCGTGGTCATAGTACGTTTGCAGCTCATTCCTTCAACGACAGTGTCCTCACCTGTAAGGATAACGACGCCGACCTTGGTCTTTTCAAGGTTCATGGCGATTCCTGTTGCACCTGAAGAGAATGTAATAAGCTCATCCGACATACAGTGACGGAGTCCGGTTACGCTTGCAACACCGTCACTGACGGCATTGACCGTACCGATCTCATCGATCATATCACTTGAGCTGATGGCTTCTTCTACACGTCTGTCGAATTCGGCATCATCAAGCTGCCAGAGTTCAGCATTATCAAGGCTCGGTCCTGATGTCTCAGGGAAAAGAGCGAGAGCCTCTTCTATTTCTTTTCTGACTTCCTTTCCGGAGAAGAGTTCAGAATCAGGTATCTCTCCGTCATCTCCTCGGGAAACCTTGTCGTCTTTTTTATGATCAAATGAATCGGCGACCTTGAAACTGTCAGCTCTCGTACGCTTGATAAAAGCGTTCATACGGGTAAGCTGTCCCTTTACGGAATAATCGTAACGGTCGCCGTGATAGTAGATGATGAATCCGCCGACAAGAGAAGGCTTTGATTCGATCTTAAGACGGTAGTTCGGTATTTCGTAATGCTGGGCAAACTTCGCGGCAATGCGTTCAAGCTTGTCCTCCGGGATGTCTCCCGCAGTCTCAATACGCAGAAGCGTTCCCTTCGGCTTGGGTTTCTGTGAATTGTCAGGAGTAACGTTACTCACCCTTCTTCACCTCTGCATCTACATATACATCTGTATGCTTCTGGGCAGAAGCCACAAGCTCGCTTCTCGGAACAGCATCACCGATTACGTGCTCGGCGATCTCGACAGCGAGGTCTGTAATGTCATCCTTCATGTTTTCGAGTGCGACACGCTTCATACGTGCGCAGTCATCCTCAGCTCTTTCGAGGATGTTTGCGGCCTCGGCGTTAGCCTTTTCGATAACAGCTTCCGTGGTCTTGCCGGCGTTCTCCCTGGCCTCTTCGATGATCTGCGCAGCCTGCAGCTTTGCGTCATCAATGGTCTTCTTGGACTCGGCAACTACTTTATCCGCTTCTTCCTTTGCTTTTGCAGCCGCGTCAAGCTCGGCATTCAGGGCTTCCTGACGCTTATGTACCATCTTTATGAGCGGTTTATAGAGCAAGAACTTGATTATTAGAAAACCGACGAGCACATTAATGACCGTCAGAACGATGGTCACCGCGTACCCTGCGAACTGGTCAGGGGAAAACAGGGATGACTCCTCTTCCCAAGCCAGAATGTTCAGCGCTTCAAACAGCATATATACTGCTCCCTTCTATGTCCGAAAAGAAATAGCCCTTATCTGAACATGAAGATCAGGAGAAGTGCAACAACGAGTGAATAGATACAAAGCGTCTCGATGAAAACGATCGCTGCAAGAAGCATGGACTGGATCTTACCGATCATTTCAGGCTGTCTTGCACCTGCATCAAGAGCGTGGCTGGTAGCCTTACCCATTGCAAATGCGGATCCGAGTGCGCCGCAGCTGATAGCTATACCGGCAGCTATAGCGGCAATAGCTCTTGTCTCAACTCCTGCAATAACTGCTCCTGAGATGATAGGCATGCATGCCAGTAATACACTTTCCATTTTAGATTCCTCCTGTATATCCTTTCTTTTTCACAAAACTATTAAGCGGCGGCCTTGGCCTCCTCTGTTTTCTTTTCCTTCTTGGGCTTCTTGAATTCCTCGGGATGCTCTTCGTACTCGTGGCCTACCTCAACGATCTCTCCGATATAGCTCATCGTAAGATACGAGAAGATGACCGCCTGCAAAAGGCCGTCGGTTATGTCAAACCAGAGTCCGACGATTCCCGGAAGAATGATCGGAACTGTTATGGAGATGAATTCCATGAATACGAAAGAACCGAATACGTTACCGAAAAGCCTGAGTGCAAGAGAAGCGGGCTTGGTAACGAAATCGAGCAGTTTAAACGGGAGCATTGCCTTAAGAGGCGTCGTGAGCGAGATCCAGAAACCCTTAAGGCCGACAAACTTGATGGAAATGCCGATGACATAGATTATCGCCACTATCGCACATGCTACCGGGAAACCGACGTTCTTGGCCGGAGGCGCAAGCTTGAAATATGAAATACAGTTGCATCCGGTGATGATGATGCCGAAGGTCATGATCATGGGAGCGACTTCTTCAGCTTCCTTCCTGTTCATGCCAAAGCCCATTGCAGAGCTTATGATGAGATCTATCAGCATCCAAAGGACAGTCTGCTTTGTATTGGGACGGATCGTCTCTTTGCCGACCATAAGGCGGAAAACGATAACCGCGGCAATGATCGCGATCCATGTAACGATGACCGCATCAGTAATAAGGAGTTTAAAGTCCCCGATATTAAAATAATTCTGGACCTGCAGGATACCCTCGCTGATCTCTGCACCGATATCACCCGGCTTAAAAGCCTCGGCGAACTTGGTGCAAAATGCCTGCCAGAACTCAGCTATCCAGCTTCCGGCAAATAGCGCGACCTGATACATAAAAAGATCCTCCCCCTTCTTACTCCGACATTTTACACCTAAAAGGAGTAAAACGCACAAAAATAAGCGGTTAGCCGTTCCTTACTTGAAGTTTTTGTCCTCTAAAGCCTTGAGCTGGTTAACACGCTCACCGTGTCTTCCGCCGCCAAAGCTTCCCTCGAAAAAGGCATCGACCATACCGAGAGCTACAGCCTGACCGATTACCCTTGCACCAAACGCAAGCACATTAGCGTCGTTATGCTCACGGCAGATCCTTGCCGTGTACTCGTTGTGGGAAAGAGCACAGCGGATTCCCTTATATTTATTGCATGCGATGGAAATACCGATACCTGTTCCGCAGATGGCGATGCCTTTCTCTGCTTTGCCGGAAAGGATATCCTCAGCGATCTGCTCGCCTGCCTCTACCCATGAATAAGGCTGATCAGCAGTTGTTGCGCCTCTTTCGATGACTTCAAAGCCCTTTTCCTTAAGGTGCGCCACGATCTTTTGTCTTAAATCGTAACCTGCGTGATCTGATCCTATTGTAACTACCATATGTGTGCCTCCGAAAAATAAAAATCAAACGTGGTGTATGTGCTTGAACTTCTTTGCGCCTGAAGCGTAGTCGCCTACGATGTCGCCGTTTCCTATCAGCTTGTACTTGTATGAAACCAGACCTTCAAGACCTACAGGACCTCTTGCGTGGATCTTGGATGTTGAAATGCCGACTTCCGCGCCGAATCCGTATCTGAAGCCGTCAGCAAACCTTGTTGAGCAGTTCAGGAAAACGCTTCCGGAATCAACACCCAGCATGAAACGCTCTGCTGCCGCCTTGTCTTCGGTGATGATGGCATCTGTATGGCCCGAACCGTTGCGGTTGATATGGGCGATCGCCTCGTCAATGCCGCTGACGACCTTAACAGAACACTTCATGTCAAGATACTCGTGATGCCATTCGGTCACCTTTTCTGCTCCGAATTCCCCGGAAACATAATCATCGCCGTAGATCGTAACGCCTGCATCACGCAGAGCCTTAATAAGCTCAGGAAGCAATGTGTCTTTGAGAGCCTCATCAACGAGGAACGTCTCAGTGGCGTTGCAGACAGAGACATACTGTGTCTTGGCGTCTACTGCAACCTTTAAAGCCTTGGCAGGATCTGCCTTCTCATTGATATATGTGTGGCAGACGCCGTCTGCGTGGCCAAGAACGGCAATGTTGGTGTGCTGCATTATGTACTGAACGAAAGCATTTGATCCTCTCGGTATTATCAGATCGATGTATTCATCGAGTCCGAGCATATCCGCTATCTCGGCACGTGTTGTAAGAAGATTGAGCCAGCCTTCGGGAAGTCCCGCGGAAACGCCTGCTTCATATATGATTTCCGAAAGCACTTTATTTGTGGCTGCTGCCTCGCTTCCTCCCTTGAGGAAAACCGCGTTTCCGCTCTTAAGACAGAGCGTAGCAATCTGAACGAGCGCATCAGGCCTGCTCTCAAAGATAACTCCGATCACACCGATGGGGCATGTTACACGGTAAAGCTCGAGGCCGTCATCAAGAGTCGTATGAAGAGTCTGCTTACCTACCGGATCCTCAAGAGTCTTAAGGCTCAAGATGCCGTCAGTGACATCGGCAAGCTTCGCATCTGCGAACTTAAGGCGCTTGATGAGCGGCTTTTCGAGGTTTGCATCCTCCGCATTCTTCAGATCTTCGGCATTGGCTTCAAAGATCTTGTCCTTTCCGGCGTTAAGCGCATCTGCTATAGCCGTGAGGGCCCTGTCCTTCTGTTCGCGGTTTAAAAGCGCCATGCTGTAGGACGCTTCGCGGGCTTTTTTTGCCTTCTCGATCAACTCAGACATACTGCTCTCCTTATTAATAATTTAGTGCTGATTATAGCAAATAATCGGCAGGATTAAACTCCTTTCCTTATGCACAAAATGTTCATAATGTGCATAACTTTGTCGATAACTCAAAAGACAGGTTTTCAGAAATATTTCGCCCCTCAAAGCAAGTAATACAAGCATTCTGACATTTTGTTACCGTTTGTTGACAAAACAGTTACCAAATGGTAAAGGCTATTTGATATGTCAATAAAATAAGGCGTTTGCGGAGAAATTGCCCATATTTTCGAAGTCATGTGTCCGCGACAGAAATACAACTATTTTTGAAAAATTACTATTGACAAGGCAATTCTCATCAAAGTTCATAAAGTGCTATAAATTGGTGTTATAATCTCCGCATGAAAATAATAATTACCACATTATTCGGACTTGAGGCACCTACACGCGACGACCTTCTCGCGAGGGGTTTTGACAAGTCACGGTTAGACGTCAGGGACGGTGTCATCACGATCGAGACCGGCAAAGACGACTGGGCTTTGGATATCGCCCGTGTAAACATGTGGGCAAGACACGCCGAAAGGGTGTTTTTCGAAGTAGGCGGTTTCAAGACCGGCTCTTCTGAAAACTTCACCGAGGACGGCGCCGTTTTTTTCGAATCCTGTAAAAAGCTTCCCTGGAACGATTTCATTCCCAGGGGCTGGGCATTCATAGTAAACGGCTTTTCAAGAAAGTCGAAGCTCGACGGCATAAAGATGCTTCAAAAGCTTACAAAGAAAGCCATTGCCAGGAGTCTTGCGGCCTCCAGAGGCTTAGGACCCGATGCCGTTATCGAGGAAGATGAACACCTCGGAACCATAAGCATCCAGTTTGCCCTTGTAAACAACTACTGCCGCATGCTCATAGACACGACGGGCGAAGGCCTTCACAAGAGAGGCTACAGACCGCTTACACATGAAGCTCCTATCAGGGAGACTCTCGCTGCAGGCATGATCACTTACGCAAGATACAGCCCTTTTGGAAAGGAAGCCCTTGTCGATCCCATGTGCGGTTCCGGCACTATCGTCATTGAGGCTGCCCAGATGGCTGCAGGGATCGCCCCCGGCAGGTTCAGGCACTTCGATTACGAAGCACTCCCATACATCGGCAAGAGAGCATACAGAACGGCTCTTGAAGAAGCGATGGACAACGAAGACTTAACTGCTCCCGATGACTGTTACTTCTTCGGTTCTGATATCGATTCAAGGGCGGTACGCTCAGCGATCGCGAACGCAAAGGCAGCCGGCGTAGCCGATTTCTGCAGATTCGAGATCAAAGACGCCCGTGAGATAACTCCCGAATTGCTCGCTACATACACCGGACTCGAAAGACAGCTTGTCCTTACAAACCCTCCCTACGGCGGAAGGCTCATGACACCCGAAGAGGCCGCAGACATCTACCGGCTGATCGCCAGGAGGCTCCTTACCCCTTCCGGCCAGTGCAAAAAAGGCATCAGGCTCTCACTTATCACGCCTGATGATGATTTTGAGGAAGCAACGGGATTCAAAGCGGACAAGCGCATCAAGCTCTATAACGGCAGCAAGATCTGCCATCTCTTCAATTACTACAAACTCGGACTGCGCAGATAGATATGGTCACACGCAAGATCAGTTTTTTCAACATGCACAAGATCGCTGATTCAGGTCAGGCTTTCAGGATCCGCGATATAGATAAGACACACACCGAACTGATAGCTTTCGGACGATATCTGCAGGTCGCTGACCTCGGAAATGACACTTTCGCTTTTTCATGCAGCGAAAAGGAGTTCTCCGCGATCTGGGAATCTTATTTCGATCTGGACCGGGATTATGTGAAGGTTTCTGCCTCCATCGATCCAGAAGATGAATATCTTAAGGACGCGGCAGCCTTTTCAGACGGTATCAGGATCTTAAAACAGGATATATTCGAGACGACTATCAGCTACATCATCTCGCAGCGCCGCTCGATCCCGTCGATAATGACATCCGTAGAGCGCATCAGCGCCTTGTGCGGCAGGAAGATATCCGTTCCTGCTTTAAAGACGCCATTCGTCAAGCCATTAAAGAGCGAATACTATGCATTCCCTACGCCTTCAGAGCTTGCTTCGTTAAGTCTCGAAAAGATAGAAGGAACAGGTGTCGGCTACAGGGCGCCTTATATCGCGCAGGCGGCCGCCGGTTTCAACGACGGCATGCTTGACCCCGATTCACTTGCCCGGCTCGATGACGATGCCCTCTACAGGGCTCTGACGGCCATGTACGGCGTTGGAACAAAGGTGGCCAACTGTGTAATGCTCTTCGCTTTCGCAAGGACCTCCCGCTTCCCTGTCGACGTCTGGATACAGAGGATCGTTGACAGATACTACGGCGGCAGCTTCGATTGTTCAAAATATCCCGATATTGCTGGCATAATGCAGCAGTTCATGTTCTATTACGAACGAAGAAGGGATAATCTCTGAAAACAATGGTGATTAAATGAAAAAACCCGAAACCAGAAGTTCCGGGTTATCTTTGGTGCGGCCGACGAGACTTGAACTCGCTTTTATGTTTATTTATAAGTAAAGATAATATAAAATAAAGGCCTTTTCGGTTTCTCATCTTTTTGTTTTTACACAAAAAGCGCAACTTAGGTAACTTTTATCTATTTAGATTTTATACGGCCAAAGAAAAAAGCCCCGGCATTACACCGGGGCAGAGAGTCTTTATTTAGATGTCTATATCATCGTCAGTGTCTGGTTCAGGTTCGGGTTCTTCCGTTGGTTTAGTTTCTTGAGAAAGTGTTGAAGGCGAGGAACACCAGCGTATAGTATTTTTTTTGTATTTCATGCCGGTTTCGCTAAACATTGATACACTTTTACCTTTTTGAAACTCCCGCGTCATTTCAATTTTCTTTTGATAAGCATCTACAATAAAATCTACTTTAGCTTCTGGAATACCATAAGAAAAATACAATTCTTTTGTTTCTTCCTTTGTAGGCAGTGCGTCAAGGTCAACAATGTTCTTGTTTTTGACTCTTGCCATCATTTTTTCTTCTTTATCATAAATGGAAACTATATTTCTATTTAATAATTCAGGCTTTGACAGAAATCGCTCGGTATTAAATTCCGAAAAAAACATACTGTTGCCGGAATCATAAATAGGTGCAGGTTTTATAAACTCTAATGTGTCTGCTCTTCTTAATGCACCGAAGTTTGCAAGATGACGATCAACATTAGATAAAATAAAGTCAGTAATAGTCTGATAGTCAAAGAACTCCCTGACTTTTGTTTCATCCATACCGCAATTGACCCACGCTTTGATATATTTGTCGTAGTCGGATAAATCCCTATCTTCTGCGGTTCCTATCTCGTAGGCAGGAAGAAACTCAAGACCGGGTTCAACAAATGTTGCACATGATGACAGTAAAAATTTATTTTGTTGCGGATCTCGGTAAGCTTTATAAGAAACATATTCAGGTGCTTTTGGCTGGCGGGAGTGAATAAGCGTTGCAAACACTTCATTAACAGCTTGTTGGCTGTCATATTCAATAGCCCTTTTAACTAATACCGGCGGATTATTAGATAAATCCCAATGTTTAGACATCTGGCCGCCAAGAGACGCATTCGGATCATAGGTATCAATATTGTGAAAAGGTATGTTGGTTTTACCTAATGATATCTGATTAGTCAGCTTAACGTCGTCCCACTGCAGCGAAGGCTCTTCTACGGGACAGATCCAATAGGTGTCTGTCATACTTAAGGCTAAGTTTTTCAGAAGATAGGTTTCGGGATTACTTGCTCCGGCCCTCTTTAAGACTTGTTTCATATCTTCTCTGGTGCTTGGAAACGGACGATGGATCCACCAATTATTCAGACTTCTAATATCAGCTCTGCCGTTCATAGGCATAAGAGCCTTGTCAGTTACATCATAATTGACTAGGCCACCAGTAATTGAATTAAACTCAAGAATTGCACAATTGTTGTTTTGATGCATTAAAAAATAATAATTAGTGTCTGACATATTTCTTTCTTACTTCCTTTAATCGTGAAGATGACTGTTTATAAACGAGATAGTCTTTAACCGCTAATCTTACGACACCTTGATATCCTTCTCGCTTTCTTTCGTCTGTCAGCAGCCTTTTCGCCTGCCAGACGAAGACTTCTTGTTCTCCGTCAAAAAGCACTAAAAGTTGATGATTTTCGTTATCTTTAGTCCATTTATACTTAACACCTAGGTATTCACCTTCGGTTCCTGTTAAAAAATCATAATTTCTAACTACCTGTTCCATAGTTACTCCCAAAGCTTTAGCTATTTTATAAACCGCTGCGGCATTGCAGTCGTTTATATCCAGTTTTTCATTTACTAATCTGTTGATGGTGGTATAAGGCAGACCAGTATTCTTTGCCAGACTATACATTGACATACCGCTATTATTAAAAATCAACTTAAAACTACTGTTCATAGGTATTCTCCTTTGAACATATTATAACACCACCGTGTTATAATCACAAGAATAATAATGTTGGAATAGGGTTTTACATAGTTAAATCAGGATTCATACTCAGTTCGGGTGTCGGATCCGGTTCGTCTTTAAGAATAACAGCTAGTACCTTCCGCTGTTTTCTTAACTTTTCCAAAGCCGTGTTTGTATCGTCAAGCTGTTTTTGTGCTTCCAGCTGTTCATTAAACCTTGACGGGTTTCTTTTAGTTATTCTTATTGTCTGACGAAGCTCTTTTTGAGTTTTTTCGAGCTTTTCAATGCCTTTTTGCAGCTCTAAGTCCTGATTTACTGCTTCTTCTCTGTTTGTAATGCCTTGTTCTTTTAGAGAGCTTACAATTCTTATGGAGCGCCAGATAGCATCGTAGTTCTTTTGCTGTTCTCGCGTCAGATATTCTCTTTTAGACTTGTAATCGTTCAGGTTTATACCGAAGTTTTTCAGCATAAACATAAAGTATTTATATTGATAAGTATCTTTCCAATGTGCTTGGATCCGCTGATAACGGTTTTCATACATATAGAGCTGTCTTGCGGACAAGTCTTCAAGCGAACCTTCTTCTCTTGGCAGCATCGTGTCGTGAGATAATCTGTAAAGTAGTTTGCTGTTTGAGTATTCTTCTCCCAGACGGATAAACCTCATAGGCCGTTTCCAGTCCTTATGTTGCACAGTCCAATACTGTTTTCCGTCATCGAAGTTTACATAGTATCCTTTTCTAGCCATATACTCGGCAAACTCCGTCATGTTATTACAGATAACAAGGCCCTGATCTATATCTATTTTAGCTGCAAGCTGTCGTCGGGATAAATGAGGTAGTCCGGACGGTTTTTTTCCTCGCTCCGCTATAACAGATAGTCCGTATCTTTTTATAATCTCGTCAGAAACGGCAGAAATCTTCCTCTGATAACAGCACGGATCCTTTTTGCCTTCTAAGTTTACTGAATTGATAACGAAGTGGTTGTGTATATGGTTCCTGTCTATATGGGTGGCAACAACAACTTGATAGCCTGCATCGCCCCATATTTCTTGGGCTAATTCCATACCAATTAAATGTGCCAGGTCAGGATCTATCTCGCCCGGAAGAAAGCTTTGAACGCAGTGATAACCGACGACTCCGCCGTGCTTGCCTTGTTGTTCCTTTACTTTATCCATCTGCTCAAAAGCATTTTCGACAGAACAGTTAATCCCAGATACAAGCCTTCTTTCTTCTGTCTTAAAGCTCTGTGAGACATATCCTATTGCTTTATTGAGATCCGCTATTTCAATATCGGATTTTCCGGTCATATCCGGTTCTATGAAATTGTTTTCCTTTGCTATTCTATCGGCAATGACGGTCTCGGTAGTCTTTTCGTCGTTCTTGACGTAGTTCACGGCTGCTCGTAACGATGCGTGTAAGGCCCATATTTTCGTTATAGCCATAGTCGGATCCCTCAGATAATCTTATAAATTTTTTGCACTTGTTCGTGGATTTCCTTTAAAAGCTGCTCTAATTCAGCCGTATCGCAGATTCCTTCAATTCGAGCTATGTAAACCATTTGATTAAGGTTATTACCTAGTTTTAGGAGTTGGTATTTAACAGCTTTTAATTCAGCCACATTAAGATTAGGTATCTTTTTCTCATTGATGCAGGCTCGGATATATCCGCTTCTCGTTCCCGTTCCAGCTTCTTCGGCCAGTTCTGATAGTCTTTCGTATTCCTGATCCGAGAGCCGCAGTGTAATCATCCGTTTTTTCATTTTTACTCCCTCTTTTTGAGGCTATTTTTGGATAATCCTATGGTGGTGATAGCCCCATAGGGTATCCAAACACCCGTGTTAGATTTCGGTGTGTACGATGTTAGATTTTGGGTGTCCGAGGTTTATAGCAAGCAGGGGAAAATGTATATACAATTTTCCCGTCTTGTTAGGGGCAACCCCCTAAAACCCTGTTGTAATCAAACAAGTTTGATAGTTAATAAATAAAAATCCCCGACCTCTCAGGCCGGGGAAAATGAGTAGATTATATATCGGGTTCCTCGTCCGGTTCGTTATCGACGGGAATATACTTGGTAGGATCTATCGTCCTTCTTGTCACCATATCAGTTATAACCGCTTGACTCACATCTTCACCGTTGGCAGCCATCTTTTCTATTCTGCGAGCCATTGTTTCTTCCGAGCCGAAAAACAAGGAAACTCTGTCGCCGAGCTTGAGGGTAACTTTATATCCGTGCCATATGAAGTCGTCCATATTTTTGTGAACGAAATCAACGGCGGCAATATATATATCTGCTGCCAAGCCGTACATTTTTCTGACTGCTTCGGGGCCTTCTTCCAGCGTTTTGACCGTTCCGATGCTTATCGGTGTGCGGTCATAGTCCTCGTTTGGCCCTTTATAATTACCTTTTATATATATGTCGGTATATACACCTTCACTGCCGCCGTACTCGGTCGTAGTAAAGATATCAAACTCATCATATTTTAATAGGAGCCTTGATGCTTCGTCGTATGAGTGGTTACACGCTATCGCATAATCAACCCAGTCAGGAGTACCGACTTGATTCATAATCTTTTCAAACAGCTCAGCGGCCGTATATGGTTTTGACCTTTCCATAATAAATTACCTCTTATATATCAACGTCGTCCTCAACTTCATTTTCGGCAGCTGTCATAACAAAGGCAACTGCTATTGTGTCTTTTGCGTTGACAGTATCAGCTATGGCAGGCAATTCTGTCTTATCTCTATCCGTTTCAAGAATATACGGTTCAACAAGACCTTTCCTTACGTCTTTACAGTGTTTCTGCCACTCGTCAATGAAATCGGAAGCCTCTTTATTCCTCAACGGTGTGTTATGAGCCTCGTATTTCTGTCTAACCGTTGACAGATCCGGAGATAGTTCAATTGTTACAAAAGAACGGTTGGGGACTGTCTTACGACGCATAACGAAAATCAGCGAAGTTCCATTAGCAATTCTCGATGAATACGATGCAACGCAGTTGTGCTGCTGTTTTGCCTCGTCTAATAAGTCATCGTAATTTTTAATGCCACGTATTATGTATCTGTCATTTTCATAATTGTATTGCTGTAGTTTCTTACATCCCTCAGCCATCTTCTTCGCTTCTATCTCATTGCGTTTTTCACGGACAAGCCTTGCTGCGACATCATGTTCACGCTTAAGGCTGTCACCGTCGATTTTAGGTTCCATATCCAGAAGGCGACAGGAGCCTAAATAGTCACTGATGAGCTGAAGCGCCTCTTCCGCTTCAATGGCCTCATACTGATCTACACGGTTTAAATAGTTTACGAGAGAACGAAACGAAAAGACGTGTTTATCGTGATATTGTTGTTTGAGGATATGTTGTATGTTTGCAAGCTCCCTATCGTTATAGTGGTTGTCGTAGATGACTTGGATTTCGTCCGGAGAGCTTTTGGAGAACTTTTCAAGTTTCCTTATCCTATCCCAAGTCAAAAGGTTTCTTTCCTCTTTCAATATCTTGCATACTTCTTTAGTCGTTTTGAAAATATTTTGAAGTTTGCCAGGATTCCTATCAAATTTAATCAAACGGTTAAAGGCTGTAACGGCATCACTTTCAAAGGTATCAGGATAATAGTTTAATTGTCCGACAAACTTATAGCCGGCCTTTTCAAGAAGCTCGATCTGAGGACACATCATAAGCAGTTCTTTAGAAAAGGGGGTGTTATCAGCCTTATAATACTTATATGTATAGGGCATTGTTTCCTTGAATATCTCTTCCCTGACCGCCTCAGTCTGCAAGAATATCGGTTTATCAACAGGAAGGCTAGTCAGTAGTCTCCACTTACCTTCCCAGATAAACTTGATGTCCCACTGATAAGGTCGGTCCATGTTTGCGCTGCTACCACGATACTCGACAGAACAAGCGCGGCTCCAACAGTTCCCTTGCTTATCAAAATATATAACGGGGTGTTTTTCTTTTGAGTTTTCCCATCGAGAATTTATGGTTACTACGGAATAATTATTGCTATTTTTTAGTTCTGAATCTATGCGGTCTATTCTTCTAGCGCCCCTGATGTCAACCGAATAAAACCCTGAACGATGATAATAGCCTTCTCCGATATTAAGAAGACATTTATTTGTTCCCATCAGTTGAGTCAGGTCATAAAGGCTTTCGAGTGTATCAAACCGTTCTAATTCTTCTTTGGATAGAACGGGTTTAGCGGGTGCAACTGCTTTTTTCGGTGCAACAGAAGGCACCGTCGGAGCAGACATTGTAGTTTCTACAGGTATTTCCGGTTCGGTTTGTATTGCTTCAACAACTTTATCCAGATCAAACAATGATAACTGTTCCATACAAACTCCTTAAAATCCCATATCAATATCATCGTCAGGCTCGTTGCCGTCATTGAGCTGCGGTTGACCTGGTGCTAAATAACCCAAAGGGCCGGGCATTGCAGCAATTTCTTCAACATCTATAAGCGTTGAGCCCGCTATTTCTTCCATTGCCTCGACTGCCTTAATAGCATCTTCTTTTGAATCAGCACCCATTATAGACTGCAGACCGTTTGAAAAAGTGCAGACGAACATCTTTGTATTTCTGTTAGCCATATCTTTACTCCTTTAAATCTCCGGTTCTTCGTCGCATTCTTCTGTCAAAGACGGTTCAGGCTCAAACATATAATCTTTGTTACTGAAAGTGGCTGTTATATGGTATTCTCCATTTTCGGTATCCTTCTCGTAACAAGTAATGGTGCTGTCCGGATTAAGATATATGCGATAATATTTGTCGTTGCCCGGCCTATGCCACTCCCAGTCCTTAATATCGTCAGTACCGTACCACTCGTCCGTATTTATTTGTTCCTTGTTATCAACCATGCAATTGAGATAGCAGCGGTTAAGTCTGTTATATATTTGCTTTTCGGTCATATTCTCCTCCCGTTAATGAAAAAACCCCGTCAATGACGGGGTTTACTTAGATAGATTTTCAGAAGTGTTCCGGAGTGTCATCCGGTTCCTCGGTTTCTTCCGGATATGTCTGTTGAACACAGTTGTCAACAGACAGACAGTTGCTAATCAACCGTTGTCGGTGAAGAATAAATCGCATGGCATCTTCGTACTCAGGATATCTTTCTAATCCCTCGGTTGCTTTCCTTAGTGTCTCTTCTGTTAGTTGTGGCAGTGAACAGTCTATTTTTCGGATTTTAATCAGAGCGCAAAAATCAGTAATAAGGCGATCTGCAGAAGCCTCTACCTTTGTATTCACGTCAATACTATCTCCGAACACGGACTGATTAAAATCATAATTCGGTGCCAGAGAGATAAAGGAACCGGTATCGATGTCTCTTAAAACGCCAAAATTCTTACTGTGTCTGTCTTGATTACAGCAAACAGCATCAGCATATATGAGCTTTATATAGTCTAATGCTGCTTCCGGACCAAATGTGTTTTTTATAGTGTCATACACATAGTCGTATTCCGCATATCTTTCACCGATAATACCCTTCATATCTTCGAAGTTATAACCTGATGCGAAACTGGCTGATCTGACACCGGATGTAGTTGCTTCGTAGATAACGGTATCTATTTCGAGAGCCTTTGAAACGGCAGCCGTGAACAATTCATTGAACTGCTCAATGGAATTAGAACGCTTATAAAGGTACCATTTATCGTTTTCAAGCTTCCAGCCTTTTTCAAGGCAGCCGGAAACAGTAAACTGCGGCGACTTTATATCTTCCGGTTTATGATTCAGATCCGAAGCAGCGCCGCTCAGTGCCAGTTGGAATAATTGATCCGTTTTAAAACGAACATCCTCATAGGACAAATTATAGTTTTCCGTGAACTTTATCCAATAATTATCGGTAATGGTAGCCCCATAGAAGTGTAAGGCTATCTCCGCATCCGTCTTGGCCGTCAGGTTTGATACCCGACGCAACGATCTTGAATGACCTCTTGTTGTATCAAAAGCTCTATCTTCAAGCCAAACTTCGATGTTGGAGATGTTCATTAAGAAGTATGGGCATCTCTGTTTATCGATAACTGTAACCATGTCGTTCTCTATCGAAGCAACAACACGGTCTCCAGACATGACATAGCCTTTCGGTACCAACGCCATATAAACATCTCCTTTCCTGATTTTAGATATTATAACACGCTAATATTGCAGCCTCATATGTCAATTGCAGGATAGTAACTGTCAATCGTCATTTGAAATTCCGATTCATCCTCAGATTCTGCTTCTATCAGCTTAATTCCGCGTACCTCATAGATGTTTCCATCGTTTTTGGCGGCGACAGCTGCTACTTTTGCAATCTCAAAAGAACGCCTAGCCTTCTGAAAATCCGTAAATGAATAATGACGGACTGTATCTAAGTTGGCACTTTCCGCATATTCCCTAACTTCTTCAGAAGACATTGAGCTATCAGGATTCAGCTCAAAGTCAAAGATTTCAACGTAATATACCATAATGTCACCTTTCTAATCAGAGAACCGGACCGGACTCGATACTATCTGTCTGCTTTATAGCTTCTGTACTCATATTATTCATCAACCCGTGATAGTTTCTAACACCGGAACCGCCATATAATTCGAACATTTGATCATGTATTTGACATATCTGCCCTTATATATTTTTAGGATAAGCAAGCTCGATAAAAGCATATATATGCTTTTTGTTCGGACTGAGACCAACCTTTCGATGCACACGACATACCGAAGTCCTTAAGGGTTTATTTCTTCCAACCCAGGTGTTACCTTCAATTGTTGTTACAATACCGGTACTTGGAACATAAGACTCCACTATACCTATATGATCTCGATATTTATCGCCATCGGCCCATTCGAATACGATAAGCCATCCGGGCTGAGGTGTAACGCCTAGGTTTTCCTTGCTTTTGCCCTCAACGACATGTATCGTTGCAACTTTCGGATTGTTTTTGTAATACTTGTATGCCGTTGTTACACCGCCGGCCCCTGAAGCAAGATTGCCGTATCCTGACTTGTGCAACACATACTCTACGAAGTTCTGACACCAAGCCGTTCCAGGAGCAGCACCGCGCCAATTGTTATATTTACTCCCGTGATTACCTATCTCTCCTGCGGCAAACTCAGCTACAACCTGACCAGCACTTGTATCTCTTTCGCTTTCAGTATTAGGAATAGAATAGATGAATATGATACTGATTACTGCTACCAAAACTATTGATACGCACGTATAAATGAGTCCTGCAATCCAATTAACGCGCCACAAGAGCTTGCCAAGGGCTTTCCAAGTCTTAAAGCCCTTGTAACTATACGTTTTAATCTGGCTACCCATCTCGGTTAGTGCATCATCAGTCGGATCGGTATTCCCGTTTTCCTTATCCTGCATTTTTCTATAACGCTGATAGTTCATTTTTGCAGAGTAGTTCTGTATTTTAAATGCTTCGGGGGTAACAGTATCCTTTATTTCCAAAGCAGAATTCGCATAAGAAGCAATGCTGCTTGACTTACTTGAAACATTATTAGAACTTTCGGCATTTAGGCTGTAGGCTTTTTTATCATATTCCGAACGCCGATAATTGTTTTTCTTGGCAGTCAGACGTGAACGGGACTCTTTACTGCTGATATATTCCTCAGTACTCTTGTTGTATTCGTAATTAATATCGGCATTTCTTTCATTAACAAGGTCCTCTGTTGAGTACGTTTCTATCTCTCGCATATAAAGCTGGCTATCCTGAATATTGTCATACTCACGGAGATAGTCATCACGGTAATCATATCTATTCTTATGTTCGTCAACATACTTAGCCTTTTGAAACTCAGAATTAGCCGAGTTATTTCTTTTTTTTGAGCGTACTTGGGCTTTTTTACCGTAATAACTCATATGCTGCTCCTTTCATTTCAAATGTTCGGAAAAATAAAGCACCGCCAAAGCGGTGCTTCAATGATTAGGCTCTTAATAGTAATCTATTCTTTAGTCAATACCTGTTCCATTCCGCTATATTGAACAGTTAATTTATTACCATCAACAGTTGCTTTAACACGAATACCGCCCGTCCAATAATTACTGAATTCAAGATAATAACATTTATCATCATCAGCCCAATGATATGTGCCCTCAACAAAGCCGGAACTAGAGCTGCTATACATTTTGCAGTTCTCATCCGAAGTGAACTCAATTACGGAACCGTCTTCTCCTTTATATTTGCCTGATAATTTATGCCCGCATGCAGTAAACACAAGACATGACAAAAGGGCCGCAACTATGATAAATACTACTTTTCGTGACAATGTTTTTATGCTATTCATTTTGTCTCCCTTTTACTTTTGTTCAATGGCTTATTCATCCATTCCGGAAAGAAGTCCGTAACAGAACGCGAATCTAGAAATCTTTCAAATCTGAATAGATCATCCTTTGTTAGTGGTCTGTCAAGTTTCTTCTCTATTATTTTACCACAGTCGCACAATAGCTCGTTATATGCTCTTTTATCGTCCGAGTGTTCAGTACGAAGTCTAACAAGCAGCTCTTCTAAACGCTGCTGTTCTGTTGCAACTTTGGCTTTTTGTACTTCGACTTGTTCTGCGAGTGTTCGATTTTCAGGCATTTTATCACCTTCTTTATTTGTCTGAATTATTTGATTTCCATGTTGGAACTAATTTCATTTGTTGTTTAACGCAGTCTTCAAGGTAGAGGTTAATAAGCGTCTGATAAGGAAAGCCAGTACGGACAGCCTCTTCCTTAAAATAATCGATTACATATATTGGAACTTTAATTCCTATCATTTTCCTTTGCGGCATACCATTGCTATTAAGAGAAAATGTTTTTTCTTCACACATGCTACTTCTCCTATAAGTATTTCTATGCCCCACTTTTAGACGGGGCATAGTAATTAGTCAGAATTGATAATGGAGTAAAGGTATGAGTCGTGAGGTATTTCACTTTCAAACGGTATTATCGTCGTACCGTACTTAATAAGTCCGGTCGAGCGGCGAAGTTTTTCATTACCGACTGCGATACCGGAGATATAAGTAAGTAACTGCTGCGGTATAAATAATACACGAGACAAGTCTTCAACGATCTCCATTCTTCCACATTTCAGGATCTTAAGATATTCGCTGTTATGAGCTATCAGCTGTCCGTTGCTGCTGTTAAGAACCTCAACGATATTCTGAGTAATACCGGTTGAGAAACAGTGCATCGCACGGCCCATCTTCCATAGATCCATAACAAGTGTTTCGGCTTCGGTGTTAAGGAACTTGTGAAACTCATCAATATATACATAAGTGTATATACCTTGCGCTCTGTTACGGGCTACACGGTTAACGACCTGGTCTAACATAATCATAAGGCCGAGTGTCTTAAAGCTATCGTCCAGACGGTGCATATCAAACACGATAAAACCGTGATCGTCGCCAATATTTGTCTGTTGACTGAAAACGTCAAGAGAACCCGCAGCATAAGTTTCAATGGCAAGAGCTATTTGCTTTGCCTGCTCACCGTCTTTTTCCTCTGATACCAGTTCGTTATACAAGTCTTTTAGTGTCGGCTGTTCTTTTGAAGCACCGGTCATATATTTCTTATATAACCTTGTGGCGCAGCGGTCGATTATAGAGTTAAGAGCTGTTTTCGTAACCTCTCCTTCCGCCATGATTTGAACGACGTTCTGTAAGAACGATACTTTGGCTTTGATAGGAGAACTGTTTGTGTCGTTGATAGCACCGTATTTCTCAGATATTTCCATAAGGTTAATATGGTCGGGTGAAGAGACAGATATATCAACGGCAATTCCGCCAAGAGCATCAGCTAAAATTGAATACTCGCCTTTCGGATCCAAAATGATGATATCGGAATCCGGTTCTTTAATCCTTCGCTGGCAAATATCCGTTTTAGCCTGGACACTCTTTCCCGAACCGGAGTCACCAAATATAAGGCCGTTTCCATTAGGAAGGTTATTTCTATTAATCGAATTGACCTTTTTGGTAATTGGGTTTCTGCCTTCCCAAAGAGCTTTTGGTCCATAAGACCTTACGACCTGAGCCGAGATAGGAACAAAGGCAGCAATACTATAAGTAGTAAACAACCGGTTTACCTCTATCGGATTGTTTATTCCATAAGGCAAGCAAGAGAATAAGCCCTGCGACTGCTGGTGATAGAGCGTATTAAAGACTACAGATTTCTCAGATGCGTTCTGAGTAAAGATCTTGGAATAGGTATCAAGTGTTTTCTTGTCTTTTGCAGTAATCGTTACAAGGATAGTCGCAAAGAATAATCTCTGATCGTGTTCATTTATATCTGAATATAAACTGGTACACGCACGACTTTCCTCAACAAGCTCCGGCGGAGCATATGAAGAAATATCGCCGGAACGTGTTTTAGCCTGTCGATACTTTGACAACTTCGTTTCAGCATTAGCAACTGCTCTGTTCACCTTATTTTGAGCTTCCGAAGCTGTTAAGCTCTTCATTTCAATAGAAATGCAGCTTAGTTCAGGTATGTTATTCAACATAGTTCTAAAAAACTTATCATCAAGCGTCGTTCCTATGTTTTGAAGATAAAAAGAGCGATATAAGCAGCTTCCAGTATCAATATGATCCTGATGAATATGCCACATATCCGGGCAGCAATAATTCTTTATATCGCCGCCCTTAAGATCTTTGACTGAATTGTAATTAAAGACTTGACCGTTATTCTGATTATTAAGAAAGTGATACAGAGAGATCCTATCCCTGAGATTCAGTTTCATAATCATAGAGCCGATCGTCGAGAACTTTCCGTACAGATTGTTCGTAAGAGCTTCGAAATACGCTTCAGCGTCTGCTTTTGTCCTTTGGAAACTCGTCACCGTAAGATACAGACGGGTTACTGTCTGGTCATGGCTTGCGATACAGTCAAAAATCTGCTCGTTAATACTGTCCGCTAACTTTTGGTTAGGTGCAAAGTCAGGAAGCTTCATTTTGTCGTACACTTCTTCTTGCGTACAATTGTGAGTGATAACGGATATCTTATACGTCGAATTGTCTGTAAATGAGGCTATAATCTGCTCGTATTGAGAGAGAGTTATAGATTTATCTCCGTCAGAAAGCACCGAATAATCGACATCTGAAAATTCATATACCATTGAATAACGGTTTCCTACAGAAGCCATACCGTTATCGTAGAATTTTTCAAGCGGAATAAAGTCCTGCACAGACCTAGGCACATTGAATTTTCGTTTAGATAAATATGAGACAAGAAAATTGTCTTTCTTTCTCGGTTTTAACATATCGCTACCTTCCACAATTGATTTTTTCGGGCTGAGAATATAAAGCAAAATAAGCCTGATGATCTTTTCAGTCGGAAGACTATATAAAGGAACATCGTCTAAATAGAAAAGGGCTATTGGAAAACAGGTTACTATTATTAGTACAAGTTGCGATTCTATCAGAAGATAATCATACAGACCAATTGTAATTGCTAAACATATAGAAAGAATAAGAGCAGTACATACGGTTGCCCTGGGCGTATAACCCTTAAATGTCATGCGATACTTTGAAATATCTTTATTTACATTGAGTTCCATAGTTATTTCCTTTATAACAATTCGTCCGCTAGCTTTTCAGATGCACTTATCAGCGATACGAGCAATATACAGAAGAATATCTGTGAGATCATGAAAGCAACATAGCTTTTTAGCATTTGGTCGCCGCCAGAAGTCTGAACAATAGCTTTTACAAACTCTTGTGTGATATTTTTGCCAAAAGATAAGAATTTAGTATATAGGATCAGAATCAAGGCTATTATCAAACCTTCAGCTGCAAGTTTGATAAGATAAAACAGAAATTTCTTGGCCTGCTGTTCTGTCATAGGGCTTGCATACAAAGCAAATCCGATGGGAGCAAGAGCAACTGCTACAATAACTTTGAAAAACCTGCCATATACCTTAAATAAGACAATAAAAGCACATACGACTACTATTAACAGATAGACCAGGCCAAGCACTTCAACTATTCCCAATTTAATACCATTGAGCGGATTTATGTAATCAATCAAGTTTTGTATTAATCCCTTTTTCTCTTGGCCTGAAGCAATTCCTAGAATTTCTTCAGTATTTGGATTAGATAAACCATAGCCATCGTTTGAACCAATGTTCAGACCGTTGATTGCCGTAGTAAAGATATCAAAGATTGTCCTTGCTATAAACAAGTATCCCCCACCGACAAGCGCAGAACATATAAAAAATCTAATCAGCAAAGATATAACACCATACGGATGCGATTTTTCAGAGATAATATGACCGCCTTCTCGGAGAACACCTACTACGAAAACAAGTATAAGCAATCCGGTGGCAACACCCGTAATTATTGATTCTACCGGTCCGTCGAGCAATTTTGAAAGAAGACTTGTTTTACCCGAACCAAAATTTAACGGATTTGTCTTTAGCACATCATAACAACTTTTCAAGACGGTTTTCCATAGATCATAAGCAAGTCTTATAAAGGTTGTTGCACCGTTTTCAGCTGATACGTCAGGTACATAGTAAATCATTTTACCACTCCGTTAAAATCCCATTACTCCCATAAACGTACCAAAACCAGCCATGATTATTCCGATAACAGCACCGGAAATACCCTGGTCGACGGCACGATCGTCACCGTTCTTATATCCCTTTAGCGCCTTTAAGAGATTTATAGCAAAGACAATTCCACCAACAGCGCCTACTATACCGTAAATAATTGTTTTTACTGTTTCTATCTGGCCAGTTACCTTCTTTACTGTACCGGTCTTATCTTCACCATCTGCAAGCACATTAAACGCCATGCATCCAACTGTAATTGCTGCACATGTTGCGCTAACCTTAATTCTGTTAAGTGTCTTCTTTACGTCTTTCATAATCATCATGCTCCTTTGAATATGGTATTTGTGTATCAAAAAGCCGTCATAAGACGGCTTTTGAGCGAATAGAATTGTTTTTATCGGTCAGTTCTTTGTCAGGACTAACAGAAAAAGCTTGTAGATGCCGTTATCCAGTTTTCTTTTCGGATTCCGGTTCTACTTTGGGTTCAATGGGCTTTGTTTCAGTAATAACCTTCTCCGAAGCCCTAATGGTTTTGCGGTCTCGTACATAGTACGGTATTCCGCTACCGTCTCTTGGGATAGCCGTTAGTTTAAGGTTCGGGTGTCTTAAGAACGGATATTTGGTGTCGTAGATGGCAGACTCACCTCTAAACTTAACGATGCAATGGTTTTTATCCATCGCCATTAGTTCATCGGGAGTTGCCAGCTCGCGTCCAACCTTGGAAGTGCTTGCCGAGCGGTTCATTTTATTTACTACTTCGACGGTTTCTTTACCGAGCTGTTCACTAAAAAATTTACAAGTCTCAGGTTCTTGTGAGCCTAAAAATACCCATGAATCGACTTGACCGAATATTGACGACCAGCCTTCACCGAGACACTTCATTGTTTTAAGTCTCGCAATATCCTGAAATATCGGAAACAGACCGATATTTCTTGAACGGCATCCTGATAATATCGTCAGATAGTTATTAGGCTGCGGGAAGCTCGTAAACTCGTCCTGTAACATAGTTACGGGTACTTTACAACCGTTGCCGTGTTCTTCTATGTCCGCTACTTCATATAAGGATTTGTAAAGGAACATATAACACATTGATACGATAAAGTTATATGAGTCGTTGCTGTCAGGAACCTTCATAAAAAGGATCTGATTACTTCTTCCGAGTTCGTGTAGTTTCAGGTCGTCCGTACTCATAAGCCTTTCAACCTTTGGCTGCAAAAGCATCTGCATTTTAGCTGCCAGCGTCGTTTCGATGTTAGACAGCGTTTTATCTTTTGCCTTCGCAAACATTTGGTAGTATGTCATAGGCATATTGTTTGTGCCGTGCTTTTGAGCATAGTCATCAAACAACCACGCAAGACCGGTTTTCTTTACACCGCCTCTCGATATTTCATAAGAGTTAAGGTTGACAAGGTGCATCGCCATAGACAATGTTCTGTCTTCCGGGCGGGCATCGTACCACAAGAGATAGCATACAGCCGCTATTTCAAGCATGTTTGCATCATCCCAAAACGGATCCTTGCTTGCCCCTGACTTCTCTGTATCAAGTCCTTTGAAACAGAAGGAAATCATTGAAGGTATATCAGTATCTTCCGTAACATACGCAAACGGATTAAACCTATCGGAATTATCCATATCTATAAGGTCAAGTATCTTAACCTTATATCCAGCGTTTTCACAAAAGCCAGCCATACGTTCCGTTACTTCACCTTTCGGATCGCAGACGATCATTGAACCGCCAGCTTGCATTATGTTCGTATATACCAAAGAGGTTGTTTTTGAAGAACCGGCGGAGCCGACGGCAATGCTGTTTGCGTTCATGTGAGAAGTACGAACATTAGTGTCAAAACAGACGTGTTCCGACATTATTCGGTTGGTAGAGGTTACTGCTTTTAGGTTTGGATCCGCCAAAGGAGAATTGCGAGGCATCAGTCGCTTTTTTAGATTCTTTTTTGCTTCCTGATATTTCTCGTTTTCCTTGACCGCGTATTTTCTAATATAATCTTGCCATTTACCCCATCGTGCAGAACCATATTCTGCCAAATACCGCTTGTTGTCAGGCTCATATAGGAATTTAACAATAACTATATAAAGAATAAAACACATCATCACGCAGCCGCCGGTATATTCATTTATTTCCGGACGAATTACACCGTCGAGCCAATTTATTGTTTCAAAGTTTTCCATAATGTTAGAAATCGGAAAATATTTGGCTATATAAGTTCCTAACAGTAACGGAATAGGGAAGAAACACAGCGCTTTAAATAAATAATGAAGCCGCGTTTCTCTTGGCCTTCCGGCTATTGCCATTGCTTTATCCCCCTACTATGCTTTTCTGTTCTGCTTATTGTATGCACCGCGCAGGATCTGGTATTGAGCATCCCTTTTTACAACAAGTTCGGGACTTTCTAATTCCGCAGCTTTAAGAGCTATATAAGCTACGGCCTTTACTCTGTCAGTCGGATTATTTGGATTACAGTCATAGTGATAAAAATGCAGTAATTCGTCGAGCGTCCTGCTGCTCCAGTCACCAATGCCCGTATCATAATCGCCTATCACCATAGACCAGTCTTCCTTTATATCGCACATAAAAGTCGCATACGGGAAATTAACACCGTTCTGTTTAAGTTTTTTGAGCTTATTGTTTAACTCATAACCGCATATACCTACAAAGCTGTTTACGGCAAGCTCCAATTCTGTCTGGAAATTGCTGTCGCTGCAACGGCCGTTAAAGGCGATGTCACCGTTACCGTCTGAGATAGTTAGAACCAGACCGCCCGGATTCTCGGTCAGATCCACAACGGCATATTCGCTCGGTGTGCATATCTTAAGCATTTCGCAGCATCTTACGTTATTCATATATAGTCCCCCTATTTAAAATTCAACGTCTTCTGAGTGTTGTAACTCGTTATCAAATTCGTATATCTTATCCATCAGGTATTGATTAGTTTCTTTACATAGTTCGCCATTGTCTCTTATGAGTCTTGCACAACACCAGTTATAGCCTTCTACTACATAATCCCGGTCGTTGAGCTTTGCCGGTTCGCAAAAAGCCGCAAGTTCCGCAGCGTTGTTTACGACTAGCCTTTGTAAAAGAAATATTATCTCGTCGGGATATCTAAGCTCGGTTGTCTCTGATTTTACCCATCCTTCCACCCAGTCCAATTCCTTTATCTTACGGACTGCGATAACCGGCACGTTCTTTTCAAGAACCGGAAGGATATCATTTTTGAAGTGCAGACGGAAGTTGAGCCAGTCGAACCCGTATTTATCGTATAGAGCGGTCATAGGTCAACCTCACCTTCTATAAAAGGGATATCCTTGTCGAAATCCTTTATTATCTCGGCTGCAAGTTCATTAGCTGTCAGTTCTTTGTTTATCCTTGCACCCTTCCATGTCTTGTGAGTGTCGTTGATACCGTTTAGCAGCTTCAGGCCGATGCCCGGCGGAGACCATAACATAAGGTTGTGCGTATAATCGTCAAGAAGTCTGTCAGTATGACGGATTCCGCCAGGTACAACAGCTCCCTTATCAGAACCACAGGCACAGAATAGTCTATGTTCTGTATCTAATTCAGGTAAGTGCTGATCTAGCCACTCTTTCTTTTCTTTTAATGCATATTCGCTGTCAGTCAGATATGCGGAAAGAACAAAGACTTCAATATCAGGGTTATTTTGTATGATATATTTAATTGCATCAACTACCGTCTGATACGGCTTCAGTTCCCTAAAGTAACCTTCCTCATACAAATCTTCCAACTTCTTAGTAGGTTTAAATTCAGCTAGAGTACCGTCCATATCAACAAAGAGCCGCTTGATGGTGGCTCCGTCTATTTCTCTGTCGTTAAGATTCTCATCAAAGAACATATTTACATATTTTTCTGTGACGGCAATTCTTTCTTCGTCTGTATTACAAGCCGCAAAATCATGTTCATATGGCGGACAGCCTCTAAGTAATTTAGCTTTTATAAATACATTTTCAGTTACTAGGTCTATTGCTTCTTCGTATTTCATGTTTTGCTCCTTTCCGTATAAAATGTCTTCAAACATCTTCCATTGTTCATCTGTTATTGTTTGAGGATTTAATAGACTGCAATATCGGTCTATTTTCTTTTTCCATTCCTCAACATCTCCAAGAATTCCATTTTTCGTAATCATTTCAGCCATAGTGCGGTGTGAGATAATATATGTTCTCATGTATTCGCGGAGTAACATATTTCGGCTCTTATGATATAGAGGAAAGTCTGTGATATACATATAATTTCCTTATTTAGTTCTTCTCATTGTCGCCCGCGCGAGCTGTTACATCCTTCGCAACAACAACATAACGGCCGTCTCCGTCGGGTATTGTGTATTCACACGTTACCAGTGTTAAAAGCTTAGAACCATCTGCCGGTGGTGCCACCGGCTTATGAATACTCCTTCTGATACTTTCCTCTATATAA
>JAIKZM010000084.1 GCA_024682215.1 Saccharofermentans sp.
AAACAATGCGACTCACCTTGCCAGCTTGAATGAGAGGATAGGAAACATTACCGCACAGATCAAAGTAGTGCGTCACATGATCAAGTTGTGTGACGATTGCTTCGCAGATTGCGACAGGATTGCAGAGAACGACAAACTGCCAGATATAAATCCGAAGTTCGCAAAACAGCAGAAAAGTCGTGGCGGATGGGCAAGATAAAAACAAGGAGTTATCGTAAGTATGAAAAAAGAATTTAAACCGCTTCAAGTTGATACTGTACAGAATCTTGCCGAAAAGGAATTCGAGACTATCGATCCCCTGATCGATCACTTCCTTCCGGGTAAAGGCTTATATCTTCTTTGCGGCAGCGCAAAAGTCGGTAAGTCATGGATGGCACTTCAGATTGCCCTTTGTGTCAGTACCGGTATGAAGTTCTGGAATTATGAAACCAGGAAGAAAGACGTGTTATATCTCTGTCTTGAAGATGGAGCGAAAAGGCTGCAAGACCGTCTGTTCAGCATGGCAAACGATTGGCCCAAGGAGTTTATGTATACCACTAATGCCTATCCTATCGGTAACGGTCTGGAAGAGCAGCTTGAAGATGCATTGAAAGAACATCCTAATATCGGTCTGTTCATCATTGACACTCTAGCGGCTGTCCGTTGCGAACAGAACAAAGCAGATCTAAATACAAAAGATCCGTATCTGGGAGACTACAAAACTATCGCGCCTCTGCACACTTTCTGTGAAGAGCATAATGTCACAATCCTGCTTATTCATCACACCAGAAAGATGAGATCGATAGATCCGTTCGATGATATCTTAGGCACTAACGGTCTGTTTGGAGCATCCGATGGTGCATTCATTATGCGCAAAGAATCATCTGATACGGATATCAAACTTCGTATTCGCAGCCGTGATATGGAAGAACGTGTCCTCACGATCAGCTTCAACAACACACTCAGTCATTGGGAACTCGAAAAAGAGAACACTCCGATCGAAGATGCCTTCCAGACAGATGAAGATCTCAAGAAAGCCCTCGATTACCTTAAGGAGCACGGTTCCTTTGACGGCAAGGCTACTGAGTTCTGTGATCTGATAAAGGCTCGCAAGAAGCCGCAGTCGATCAGCGGAAAAATTTGGAACAGGCGCAGTGACCTTGCAAAACTGGGATTCAGTTTTAACAGAGACCACAGGCGTGATGGAACATATTTCACCTTCGCCAAGATTGATCAGCAGGCTAAAAAGGTTATAGAACCGAAACTTCAAGGATGCTATCCGTTCGATATTGTAACCGATGATTACACCATTGAACTTCATCGTTACAGTGGCAATAAAGCCGTCACATCATCACAGTCGTCACAAACAGCATAAATATCCAGGAGGAATAAAAAAATGAAAAAGAACGACATCAACATCATCGTAGATCAGAACACAAGCGACACAACCAAAGAGAAAAGAGATACCGGTTATCTCTTCCAGTTGCTCATGAAGCAGAGGAAAGGGGAAGAGAACGCGTCCCGTATTGCTGAGCTGAAAGACAAGAAACTCCTCACTGTTGAGGAAGCAGCAGAACTTTTCGGAATCGGCAGGACTAAGATCCGTGAACTGACTTCCGGTGATGACTGTCCTTTTGTGCTTTGGATCGGCGGACATAGAAAAATCAAGCGTGAAGAGTTTGAAAAGTATGTGATGGATCAGTTCTCCATCTGATCACCAACACTAAAAGACATTATGGGGTTATAATAACCTCATAATGATCTTTGTAGTCGCGGTGAAAGGAGTTATAAATGGCTACAGAGATAAGAAGAAAAGATGATAAGAACCGCGTACTTAAAAAGTATGAGTCGGTAAGGAAGAATGGCGGATACGAATACAAGTATCCTATTGGAAACGGTAAGAGAAGATCGATCTACGCCGACACTCTTGAGGAGCTTCGCCAGCTTGAGAAAACTATACAGAAAGATGTTGTTGACGGCATAAAGCTCGACAACAATATGACTGTAAATGATGTTTACGAAAAGTGGTGCAAGGTCAAAAGAGGTCTCAGGGATTCAACATTTCATAACTATAAATATATGTATGATATGTTCGTTTACCAGGATTTCGGTCGCAGAAAGAT
>JAIKZM010000192.1 GCA_024682215.1 Saccharofermentans sp.
CGTCGAAAGCGGCGCTTCCGGCACGACCTTCTGGTTCGAGATGAAAAAGGCATAATAGGAAAAATGGACAGCACAAGCACCAAGAGACTCCTGATAGCGGAAGATGATGTGTCTTTAAGGCACATCACTTCTGCTTTTTTCACGAAATACGGATTTGAGGTCGATCAGGCATCTGACGGCATCGAAGCTTGCGGCCTCGTCATGCAGAATCACTATGATGCGATAATCTTAGACATCATGATGCCCGGTAAAGACGGCATTGAAGTCTGCAAATTCATAAGGACCCGCTACGACGTTCCGGTCATATTCCTTACCGCTTTAGGGACCGAGAGCGACATAATAGAAGGCTATGAGGTCGGCGCCGACGAGTATGTGACCAAGCCTTTTTCGACCAAGCTCCTCTTAATGAAGGTCAACGCCCTGATCAACCGTTACAGGGGGCTTCTTGTCAAAAACGGCCGTATCACGATAAACGAGATCGTCATTGAGCCCTTCAAACGCATCGTCAGCGTTGACGGTGAGCGTCTGGATATCTCGCCCAGAGAATATGAGCTCCTCTTATATTTCGTCGAAAACAAAGAGCAGGTCTTACCAAGAGACCAGATCCTCGACGCCGTATGGGGCGAGGATTTCTTAGGCTACGACAGAGCCGTCGACACCTACGTCAAAAAGCTCCGCCAGACATTGGGCAAAGCCAGCTATCACATCGAAACCGTCATAAAGAGCGGCTACATGTGGAGAGATTAAGCAAAATCCTCAAAATTTGCACTTTTTGCAACTTATAGTACAATAACTGCTATGGAAACTTACGAAGAACTCAAAATGAATATTATCTTTTTCGATGCCGAAGACGTAATCGTTACCAGCCCAGGAAGCGAAAACGAAGACGAAGGCGTTATTGTGCTACCTTTCCTTCCTGCCGGCGGCTGATAAACCCTTTGAGTTCACTAATATCAGATCTTACAGGCTGCTTTTAAAGCAGCTTTTTTATTTTTTATAATAAAACAAACAATAAAAATCGATAATGTACAAGAAGCATTAAAAATAATTTGAGATAATAGAATATTATTGTGCCCAGATTTTGGAGTAAAGGATTTGGAGGCAAAAACATGAAAAAGCTATTGATAAGACTTACCGGTTTAATGGTAACCGCAGCAATCGTGTTATCCAGCAGCGGAATAGCATTGGCTGCTGAAAACGAAGGTCAGGAAGGCGGAGGCGGCGTCAAGACGGAGCAGCCTGCTGAGATTCCGGGCGAGGAAGAACCCGATAAGGCTCCCGCAGAAGATCCGGCAGGAGATTCCAAGGAAGAAGAACCTTCCAAGGAGGAAGCGCCTGCCAAGGCTGAGGAACCTGCTGCGCCTGCAAAGGATGAAAAGGCTCCCGCTGAAGATCCTAAAACTGAAGATCCTGAAAACGGAAATGATAAAGAAGCCGGTTCCACTGTTTCAAGAACCGTCAGCGTTAAGTTCGACAAGAGCAATGACGAACTCGCACAGGATTATATCAACCATGTATTTGGTAAAACTTCATTAAGAAAGCGCTCAGCAAATTATGAATCACAATTAAGTAAAAAAGGTCTTGAAATTTATACATATCTGCGTGGCGAAATAGAAAAGATAGCTGCCGGAGAAGAATCAAGTACAGAGCTGTCTTTGCCTGATATTACCTATTCTGCTGAAGATCTCGGGGTGGAGAATATATACAATGCTGGATTTAACACTGCAGCAGCCCAATTTAATAATGATGTAGACGCTGTGATCAAGGTCTTGCTGCAAGCCTGTCCATATGAACTTTATTGGTTTGATAAAACCGCCGGTTATGGTATGGATTATGGTCTTTCATCATCTTCAAATGGAATTACTATCACAAATGCAGTTATTAATCTTGCTGTAGCTAAAGAGTATCAGGCTAATGGCAATAAATATTTAGTAAACACCACTTATGGTGCGTCTGCTGTGGCAGCCCGCGATAACGCAATGGCTATCATTTCCGAGTATGCATCTCTGGACGACTACAAGAAACTCAAAGCATACAAGAACAGAATCTGCGAATTAACAGATTACAATGACTATGCGGCTGCAAATCACCCTGCTTACGGCAATCCCTGGCAGATGATCTGGGTTTTCGACGGAAATCCTGAGACAACAGTCGTGTGTGAAGGCTATTCAAAAGCTTTCCTGTTCCTCTGCTTAAATTCCACATTCCAGGACAAGAACATCTTTGCCATAACTGTTACAGGTAAAATGGACGGCGGAGACCATATGTGGAACCTTGTTCATATGGATGACGAACAGTTTTATCTCGTGGATGTCACAAACTGCGATTCCGGTTTTTCTCTTTTCCTGAGAGGAAAGGATACCACGCAGACATTTAATGGCGGATATTATATAAAGGTCGGAGATAGTCAATATATAGAATACGTCTATGATGATGAATACACAGATCGCGATATCGCAACTACAGATTATTCCGCTAACCAGGGTCCTATTACTGAGCCTGTATTTACTACTGATCACAGCATGATCCTTGCGGGCAAGATCGGCCTCAGATTCCTTGTGGATTTCCCCGAAAACTATGACGCATCAAGCTGCTATGTCGTTTTCACATCTTCTGACGGCAGAACCTTCAGAGTCGATTACGACAAGTCAGAAACAGGCGAAGGATTCGGAAACAAGCGTGCATTCACTTTCTACATGAATGCTCTGGAATTGGCTGATACTGTTACTGCCACACTGCACTATGGTGATAACAAGACAACGACCGATGTCTATTCGGTAATCGGCTATATCACCGACGTTAAGAGGAGTTCGTAGGGAAGTGATTTCTACCTGATGAACCTTATATACAAGCTCCAGGCTTACGGTTACTATCTGCAGAAGTCAGGCTGGACTGACGGCAGGACCCATAATCAGATTCCGATCCCTGTTTCCACGCTTATCGAAGATGATATTCCTAAGACCATTATCGTTGACGGATGTCTGGAAGAGACAATCACTACTGTTAATAAATTTGGAATGACGCTGGATCAATCAGGCGAGCTCATTGCTGATGTAAGATTTGCCCTGGCTCTTAATTCACAGACAGATCTGAGGATAGCGGTAAAGCCTGCATCAGGCGTAACAATTACTTCTGACTCATCAGAATACACTATTGTCACCATCGGCAACGAAGAATATTATGTGTTTACAGTTGTAGAGATCGGGCCGAAGAAACTTGGCGATAACAAGAACGTAACCATAAAGACAGACAAGGGTAACGCTACGATCAGTGTCTCTCCTATATATTATGTTAAGCAGGTATTAAACAGCAGTTCTTTCGATACCGATCAGAAGAATGCCATGATCGCATATTACAACTACTTCGATTCAGCGAAGAGATATAAGACAGCTTAATATAATCGACGGAGGATAATGAAGTGGAAAAATACGAAGAACTTGAGTTCGAAGTAATTGCCTTTGATGCAGCAGACATTATTACCGACAGCAATGAAGGGAACCAAGAAGAAGGCAATATCATCACTCCCTGGGTCGGATAAGATTTGATCTAAAACAATTAAAACTACTAAGGGGTTACCTCAGAATTCACTTGAGGTAACCCCTTATATGTTTGGAGAAAATGGAGTGATTAGGTTATTCAAGACCCTGTATCGTCTTGATTTTGATCACAGGCGTCTCATCGGTCATGTAAGAAGGATCGAGGAGCCAGACCTGGCCTGAACCCATGCAGAGGCCCTGGCCGTTATAGAACATGTCGTGGCAGTTTTCTTCCTCCATTGCCTTGCGGGCATCGGAAGAGACCTTCTTGTCTTTCATGTACTTTATAAATG
>JAIKZM010000216.1 GCA_024682215.1 Saccharofermentans sp.
CTTCCGAGACAAATGAACCTAAGCCAACATCCGGAAAGAGCGCCGATAAAGACACCATCGCACGCGCTTATGCCGACTACGCAAAACGTCTCCAGACAAACAAAGACGGCATTGAGTGGTTCCAGAAGAACGTAAACTCCAATGCTTGCGGCCTCGTTGACATTACGGGAGATGATATCCCCGATCTGTACTTCTTTACCAAAAACGCCGCCAACAGCAACACTGTCGCTCTCTATGTCTATTCTTACGATCCCGGCAAGCAAAGATCTTCCATGATCCTTCTTGAAAGTCTGGTCGATTCTCAAAGCAATATCGCCGAGTTCTTTGTACTCAGAACAAAAGCCGGTCAGATCGTCTCATACAGAGGCTATCTTGATGACAACGGATCCATTACGGAGTACAACATCTATTCAAGCAAGGGTACAGGCCATTTCATGGAATACACGGGCAAGATGTTCTTAACCCTCGGCCCTGCAATCAAAGACAAGAACGGCAATGACTTTCAGATCAAAGTCTGCACCGTACAGGGCATAGACAAGTACACCACGTCCACAAAGATCGAAGTCGATGAGTTCCACCGCTTGGAGAAAGATATCCTTGGCAGCTGCGATTCAGTCTTCTCCGCCAAATATCAGAAGGACTTCAATTCCATACCTTACCAGCTCTTGGGGAGCACGAAGTCATCAGGAATCTCCTACGATGACATGCTAAAAAAGCTCAACGGTTGATCTTGAGTTTTATCAGGAACAGACGGCCCGGCTCAATGCCGGGCCTTTTTTACGGCATCATTTTGGGAACAAGTTACTTCTGATCCATTATTTTTTTCAACTCATTCATGTTCCGGATATATGCCACAATAAAATGCACTATCGTTGCAACCAGAGTCGGCAGCGTGATCAATGATATGGTAGCTATGATCATATTCGAAAATCTATTTAATAAACTCATATGAATTACCCTTCCACGCTATTACAGATACTATCCGCAGGAAAATCTTCCGTCAGAAACCTTGTGATCTCTTTGCTTATCCTGTCGCTTTCATAATAGTGTACATAGTGGCCGCAGTTTAATTGAATGATCTTTGCGTTATTATGTTCTGCAAAGTCATTTTGGAACTGTATCCAGTTTGCAGACACCTGTTTTCCGTCAGATACGAACATCAGAACGGGGCAGTCTACGGTTCCTGCACCATCGACGAGCTTTGCGTTATCTAATAACGTTCTTGCTTCGCTTATGTAGCAGTCGTTCATTCCGTTTCTTTTCCACAGGAGCTTTTGCTGAACTATTTCTTCTTTATCAAGACCGCGCTTATTGAGCGGATACCAGAAAAGAAGTCCTTTTCTGTGGAGCTTTTGCAGCTTATGCATCTGATCGATCTTCTTATCCACACCTTCCTGTCCCCAACTTATGTACTGGGCAGGAACCGCCATATCAAGCCCTGCGATCGCCTTGATCTCTTCCGGGAACTTCTGACTCCACCTTATCGCTTCAAGTCCTGACAGAGAGTGGGGAAGCAGGACATAAGGGCCTTGTTCGCCCATACTCTCCAATGCCTGCCTGTAATACGATACCTGTGAATCAATGTCGGTTCTGCTGTCATACAGATCCGAATAACCGTAGCCGAATTTCTCGATGACCAATATCCTGAATTCCGCTTCCAGCTTCTGATATAAGATCTTGAAGTCCAGCGAAGGCGCCACGGTTCCTGAACCTGACAGGAACAAAAGCTTTTGTCCGTCTTCCTTTCCTGTCCTGAATATATGCATTCTGTGACCTTCTACGGTCACAAGATCGCCGTTATGGCGCAATTGTCCTGCCACTGTATATCTCCCCGTATAAAAGATCTTCCAGCCGTCAATTATACTGATAATACATAATAATAACCATCGTGTTTTCGTCCGTTAGATCTGTGTCCGGCGGTGTTAAATACAGTGTAGATGAAACCGTTTTCGGCGGTCCGGTCAGAACGCCTGCAGGACTTCTTCCTTTATCATCTCCAGAACTCTCTTGTCCCGCCCGATCATGACCTCGTTAAAGAAACATCCGCTCTTATATTCACCGTTTGTCTTTATCGCTTCATCGATATCTGCATAGACAAGCATGAAGCCTGCATCCTTCTCATATTCGTCAAGATCCTGATCGCCTGCTTCATCTTTGACTTCACAGAAGTAATAGTAGTTTTCCTGTTCGAAAACCGTATCCTCATCCCGGTCACTCTTTTGTCTTCGAAGGACGCTTCCGTATTCGGCAATGCTCTCAGGAACAACCGACAGGCCGGTTTCTTCTTTGACTTCCCGAATGAGCGCTTCTATTTTATCCTCATCTTCATGTATTCCGCCGCCGGGAAACTTGTAGTATCTATCATTCGTGGCATAAACAAGAGCGATCTTATCTCTTTTGATGATAACTGCTCTTGCAGATGGCCTTCTGAAAACCTTTGAACAACCTTCGTAATCTTTCAGATCGATCTCAAATAAACGTCTCATATAGGTCTTGCTTCCATCAATTATCTGACCGAAAGCTCGATCAGCTTTCTAATATGTATGTCGACCGCATCAAAGCATGCGACCGGACAGTTGCCGGGATTAAGTATCAACGGCAGTTCCGTGCATCCCAGTATTACGCCTTCGATGCCGTTTTCTTCCTTCATTCTTTTAATTACAGCCTGAAGTTCTTCAAGCGTGGATTCTTTGACGATGCCCTTCTCGAGTTCTTCAAAGATCCTTGCGGCAACGAGTTTCCTGTCTTCTTCCGATGGAACGAAAACCTCGATCCCGGCGTCCCTTAGATCCTTCTTCATGTAGTCTTTCTCCATCGTGAAGATGGTACCGAGAAGACCTATGCGCTTGATCCCTTTGGCTGCAGCTTCATCACTGACCGTCTTGGGAATACTGACGACCGGCTTATTAAATCTTGCAGCCAGTTCATCGTAGACAACATGCATAGTAACGGCAGTAAGGGATATGACCTCAGAACCGCCTTTATCCAGGGCTTGTAATTTCTCATACAGATAATCCGCGAGGAGACCGAACTTACCCTCAGTTACATAGTTCCATGCCCTGGTGAAATTGACACTCTCGATCGCAATGTCGGGCATGGCCTTTCCGCCCGTTATGCGGTCGATCTCCGTATTCAATATCTTGTAATACATCAATGTCGATTCGGGTCCTGTCCCGCCGACCAATCCTATCTTCTTCATTCGCCAATTATCCTCTGATTCTCAGGTTTTCAGAATTATAACATTGAACTGCAGCCTGTTCCCTGCCCACTCCTGTTTTAAGATCGAGAAAACCATTCTTCCTTCGTAGTGGTCTTTGCGCCTGATCCGAGATCATCAGATAAATAATAGAAAAACAAGACACGAATGTACAGTTACAGGACCTCATTCTTATTCAGTCATGTCCGGATAAAGCCTTGGAATCCTTATGTTCCATGTGGCTGCATAACACCCACAATCCGATCGAAGAGACCAGCCAGATTGCGCGGAACACGTTGACTGAAACACTTCCCGGAAAGCTGTCGAAAAGAGAATTCCAGTCGTATACCGCGCCGATGGAATCAATGAAGGCGTGATAGAAAGCACAGGCGAAGACGCTCCCGGTTGCCTTGTATATCGCGGCCATGGCAAACGACCAGATGAGGATGGTTATGGCAAAACCGATGAAACTGTCATTATAGTGGCGGGATGTGGGATCGATCCAGGCATCAAAATGCCAGACACACCAGATGGCAGCCGTAAGGATAACAGAAAACGGGAAGGGCAGTCTTTTGTCCAGCTCAGGCTGGAGAATGCCGCGCCAGCCTGTCTCTTCGGCGATCCCGACAAACGGTATCATTACGATCAATCCCAAGATAAACATATACCACGGTGAACCGTTGGGTTTACCGAACAGAAGAGCATAGGCAAGTGCCATCAGGCAGAAGAAGGACGTAATAAGGATCGCCGCGGGTTTGTTTTCGGTGCGGAAGATATTATGCATCATATGCTTTAGACCGGTCCTCTCGATGAACAAAGAGAGGATCAGTACCGCCACGAATGGTCCGGGTGTCGAGAACAATATCCCGATTACTGCGTAGAGCAGATATCCCGGTGTGATCACTCCGTTCGCGCTGTATGCGGCCGAATAAGGCAAAAGCCAGACATGAAGTGTTATGAAACAAAATGCCGATAACAGAACCACCAGCATCAGATACCATATCAGCCGGTTCAGTCCCGCATCTTTAGTGATCGAGAAGATCTTTGCCGGAGTCCTTTTCTTTTTCATAAATAATCCCGCCTTTCAAATACCTTATATCCGTTAGACGGCGAAAAGAGGGATACGTTACAACGATCTCAAAACAAAAGCCCGAATGATTTTTCAGTCAAAGCAAGCGTCTCTTCTATCGTCCTGTTCTCATCACAGATCCTTCTCAAGATACCCGCACGTAAACGAAAAGAAATCAAACTTCTTCGTTCCCACATGAACAAATCCGTGATCTTCGTACCATTTGCGGAGCACTTTATTCTCTTCGACTATGCTTAGTTTCATTTTACCAAACCCCAAAACTTTGGCTCTTGATACGGCATCCTTCAGAAGCGCATCGCCTATTCCCGAATGCCGCTTATCAGGAAGAACACAAAGACTGCCCAGTTCGCATTCCCCCTCCGTTGTCAAAGCCAGGTTATAGTAGCCCTCAAGAACATCATTTTCGAAATATCCGAACATCGGACGGTGCTGCTCATCCCTCCACTTAAGGACCTTTGCTTCATCCGTCGCAAAAGCAGTAAACAGCGGAGCATTTTCCTCCGTGAATCCGAACTCGTCTGCCACGGTCTTAAAGCTCTGTCTTATTACGCTGACGCAGCTTCTTATCTCATTGTCTTTTATCTCTCTTATCATGTCCTCCTCCTTTGAAAATAATAAAGGCCACTTATCTCGTGATAAATGGCCTTGGTGTAACTTGAATAATTAGCGGATCATCTTAGTGCAACAACAATGCCATATGACTTCATGTCATAAGTTAACTTGCGCATATACATTGTTGTCATGTTATTGAGCATTAATACCGCCTCCTTGTTTGAGGGTTATACTATTACTCAGATCTCAATAAGTCAATGTCAGTTCTTTTTAAACTGTCTTCTGTTGAGCACGACTCCTGTTACAAGGAAAGCGTAGAAAAACAACAGAAAATAACCGAACAGATTCATTCCCAGTACCTGTCCGAAGAAACCGAAAAACAGCGGTGTTATGACAATGGCAACATTCGCAACTGCCATCTGCGTACCGATGAGAGCCGCCGAATTCTCTTCACCAAACTGTTCAGGTGTCAGAAAATTAAGATTCGGGAACATCGGACCGTTACCCAGTCCTATTAGGAACAACGCCGTAACAGACACATAACTGTTATTTGTAATGACCAGAGTGAGTAGCGCGATGCCCAAAAACACGGAACCGATCGCAATTATCGTACGGCTGTGAAGTTTGCGGGCCAGAACACCTGAAAGAAATCTTCCCAGTGTCATTCCGAGATAATAGAATGTAACAGTTCCGGCAGCCAGCCCCTCTGTCGCACCTCTGCTCTCCACAAGGAAAGTACTGCTCCACACTCCTACGGTAAGCTCTATCGAGCAAGTGCAAAAGAACAGGAGCCACATCACTTTAACCCCGCGGATCTTAGAAGCTTCAATAACGGACAGGCTCTTGATATCACTTTCAGAAGATTCATTCTTTTCTCCGGCTTTTTTCCATAACGGAAGCGAAAAGAAAACTATGGCTGCAATGGCAAACTGTATTACCGTTGAGATCCCGTAACCTCTTCTCCAGTTGGCATTATTCCTGAAGACAATGGAAAGTATAAAGGGACTGACAGTTACTCCTATTCCGTAAAAGCAATGAAGAAAACTCATCTGGGATGCATTGTAGTGTGAGGCAACATAGTTATTGAGAGCTGTATCTATGGAACCTGCTCCAAGACCCAGCGGAACGGCTAAAACGATCAAAATGATGAAATTATGCGAAAGCGAGAACCCCAGCAGCGCCAATGCGGTGAGAAGCGTACATCCGGCTGTCAGCCGGCCCGTTCCGAATTTTCTGATCAGGCGGGCACTCAAAAGGCTCGAGACCGTCGTCCCGATAAAAGTAACAGTTGTTATCACTCCGCCAAGTGAGATCGGAAGACCGTATTCAGCATAAATGGCCGGCCACGCAGTTCCAAAAAGAGAATCAGGAATGCCAAGTCCGATAAATGCAATATAAATAACGATAAGCAGAATTGTAACCATACTTCTGATAATTATATCACCCGATAAAAAAAGGGGGCTGAATCAACAGCCCCCTTCAGTCATCTGAAATGAGAGATCACTTAATGCCTGTCCACTTCCACTCAGCGACCTCAGGCATGTCGATGCCTACGTCGTGGATGTAAGTCTTGTGAGCAACCAGCTTGTCACGCATCTTCTGGATGAGGAATGAACCCTTGTTTCCGAGAGATTCGATGTGATTGATCATGGCGATAACAAGGTCGAAACGGTCGATCTCGTTCTGGACACGCATGTCGAACGGTGTGGTGATCGTTCCCTCTTCGTGATAACCATATACATGAATGTTGTGGTTATGTCTTGCGTATGTAAGCTCGTGGATAAGCTTGGGATAGCCATGGAATGCGAAGATGATCGGCTTATCCTTCGTAAAGATGGCATCATACTCAACATCGGAAAGTCCGTGAGGATGTCTGTCCTTAGGCTCGAGCTTCATGAGGTCGACTACGTTAACGAAACGTACCTTAACGTCAGGCATCTCGCGGTGCATGATGTCGACTGCTGCAAGAGCCTCAAGCGTAGGTGTATCACCGCAGCATGCGAGTACGACATCAGGCTCATCACCCGTATCAGTAGAAGCCCAGTCCCAGATGCCGATACCCTGAGTGCAGTGCTTAACTGCCTGATCCATCGTGAGCCACTGCGGCCTCGGATGCTTGCTTGCAACGATGGCATTTACATAGTTCTTACTCTTAAGGCAGTGATCCATTGTGGAAAGGAGGCAGTTAGCATCCGGCGGGAGATAAAGTCTTACGACGTCTGCCTTCTTGTTGGAGATGTGATCGAGGAAACCAGGATCCTGGTGTGTGAATCCGTTGTGGTCCTGCTGCCATACATTGGATGTAAGCAGAAGGTTAAGTGATGCGATGGGGCGTCTCCAGGGAAGTCCGTTGCATACCTTGAGCCACTTGGCGTGCTGTGCAGCCATGGAGTCGATGATCCTGATGAATGCCTCATAGCTTGCAAAGAAACCGTGACGGCCTGTAAGGATGTATCCTTCAAGCCAGCCTTCGCACATATGCTCTGAAAGCATGGAGTCCATAATGCGTCCGTCAGCAGCGAGGAACTGGTCTGTATCCTCGTCTATGGGATTGTTCCAGTCACGGTTCGTGACTTCGAAAACCTTGTTCAGTCTGTTGGACATAGTCTCATCAGGTCCGAAGATCCTGAAGTTCTTCTGATCGTCATTGAGCTTGAATACGTCTCTGATGTATCCTCCGAGCTCGATCATGTCCTGCTTTTCGACAGCGCCGGGTGCAGGTACGTCAACTGCATAATTACGGAAATCAGGCAGTCTTAAGTCTCTTAAGAGCTTACCGCCGTTTGCATGAGGGTTGGAAGCGATCCTTCTGTCACCCTTAGGAGCGAGTTCCTTAAGTTCGGGAATGAGTCTGCCGTCCTTATCGAAAAGCTCTTCAGGCTTGTAGCTTTCAAGCCACTGCTTAAGGATGTCCATGTGCTCAGGCTTATCCATCATTACGGGGACCTGGTGAGCCTGGAATGAACCCTCGATCTTCTTACCGTCAACTTCCTTGGGACCTGTCCAGCCCTTAGGTGTGCGGAGTACGATCATAGGCCATACCGGTCTTGTTGTATCGCCGTTCTCCCTTGCATGCTTCTGGATAGCCTTGATCTCGTCTACAACGATGTCGAGCGTCTCAGCCATCTTTCTGTGCATCGTCATCGGGTCATCACCCTCAACGAAGTATGCCTTCCAGCCATTACCCTTGAAGAATGCCTCGAGCTCCTCGTGAGAAAGCCTTGAGAGGATCGTGGGGTTGGAGATCTTAAAGCCGTTGAGGTGAAGGATGGGAAGGACCGCACCATCACTAACGGGGTTAAGGAACTTATTTGACTGCCATGATGTGGCGAGAGGGCCTGTTTCTGCCTCACCGTCACCAACTACGCATGCTGCGATGAGATCAGGGTTGTCAAAGACTGCGCCGAAAGCATGAGCGATCGAATAACCGAGCTCACCTCCCTCGTGAATGGAACCGGGTGTCTCAGGCGCTACGTGGCTGCTGATTCCGCCCGGGAATGAGAACTGCTTGCAGAGTTTCTGAAGGCCGTCCATATCAAGGCTGATGTTCGGATAGACTTCGCTGTAAGAACCTTCTAGGTACGCATTGGCAACGAAGAAGTTTCCTCCGTGACCGGGGCCTGAGAGCAGGATGAGATCCTGATCGTACTTGTTGATTATTCTGTTGAGATGGACATAGATAAAGTTCTGTCCGGGAACCGTACCCCAGTGTCCGACAATCTTCTTCTTGATGTGTTCCTTCTTGAGAGGTTCTCTCATAAGAGGATTGTCGAGCAGATAAAGCTGAGCTGCCGCAAGATAGTTTGCTGCACGCCAGTATGCGTTCATCTTCTGCAGGTACTCATCAGAAATGACATTGTGATCCATTATCTTACCTCTTTGCTGTTAATGATTCTGAAAAACGCAGTTTATGCGCCGTACGTAGAATACTACGAATGCATATAGACCATGTCCTGCAAAAACTATGGCAAATTTGCCCAAAATATCGCCTGTCAGCCCGGTTTGTTTGGGAAATAGGGTAAATGAATGTCTAAAGTGCCTTATTTCAAAGCTTTTCGGGATTTGCCGGGATCAGCCTTCCCTTCAGCGCTTTTCATGCTATTGAAAATCATTTGAAACCGACGGACCCCGGCTTTAAAAGGTATCCGTTTCTTTTTACTCATGTCAGCCAGCATTCCTATCACGCATCAGGTCTTAGGAATCTGATGCCTGCTTTTCGTCAAGCTCACCTTTTACCGGTCTTGATGAAACCGATCAGTTTCTCGAGGTCGTCAAATTCATCGTAATCGCCCATGATCCCTTCACGGTGGTAGACGATACCTGTCTTCTCATTCCTCTCGAGACAATCGAGCAGTTCTTCCACGCCATACCTTCTGGCAAACTCAGCGAAAGCGCGTGCCTTGATCTTATCCGCATAGAGACCCTTGCGGCAGTCCGCGGGCTCGCATTCATAACACCCGGCGATATCCTTATCGATCCCGCATCTTCTTACTTCACACCATTCGGCATCTTTGCACCACGACAGTTCTTTGAATCCGTCCCTCTTGCAGCCCTTGCATGTAACATTCTCCGAACAAAGGCAGCATGCCAATCCGCATCTTGCGATTCCCAATTCACGCTTCATATATGACTCCCCTTTTATGCTTGTCTTGGCAGATATTTTCCTTGTCCTAATAATATGAAAACAGGGCCCCGAAAGTACAGTTTCCTTGTCCGGGCGCAGTATTACCTGTTTCACTACCTGTTTTGCTCAAAACAGAGCGTGCTATGGAGAATATCTCCGTCAAAGGTGTTAAATTACCTGTTTCACGCTCTGTTTCATCAAAAACAGAGCGTATGACATGTAATCTTTGCTGTATGACGCAAGAAGGCGTCAGTCTGCGAATTTCATTCCCAATTGTCTCTTCACTTTCAACTGTAATTGTAGAAACAGCTGTCTATCCCAGATAATGAAAAAGCCCACCGGACCGTGAGATCCGATGGGCTGTATTCCCTGATTATCCAATCATCCGTTGCCGGATGTAGCATAAAAATCGATCAGATGTCTTATGGACTTGACCTTCATCTTGCTGATGTCCTTTAAGACAACCTTTCCTTCTTTTGGAGATGCATAGACGGCCTTTCCGTCGCCGATGCAGAACGCTATGAGTTCGCTGTTATCGCCTTCACTGAAGCATACTATGTCAGAGACTTGCGCCTTGCTCTCCGATACTTTAAGGCCGAAGTTCAATAACTTATCGTAGTCTTCCGGGAAACCGGCACTGAAGAGCTGAAAATACAGATATTTTACAAACCCCTTATTATCGAAGCCGTTTTCGTCTTCACCGCCTTCAACATACGGAACTCCTAAAAATACCATTGCATACTTTGCGTCACCGGGCGCAAGATCGTAATCCGGCGCGGGGTTGGAAGGTAAATTCTCTTCCGGTCCTTCAGGCTCCGTTTCCTTTTCAGTTTCCTTGTTCTGTGCCGATTCTGTTGATTCAGAGGGGGGCGTTGTCCCGGAAGTTTCTGTTGATTCAGAAGGAGCAGTTGTCTCGGAAGTCTCGGTTGATTCTGTCTCTTCTTTCGTGATTTCCGCGGCCTTGGTCTCTTCTGTAGTCTCAGTCACAACGGTTGCTTCATCAGCATTCGTCTTTGAATTGGGGATGCATGCTCCGCCGATAACGATAAGCGCGGCTGTGATGGCAATGGCTGTGGCTGTCCTTCCCTTTTTAAAGTTGATTATGTTTTTCACTCTGTTTGTAACCTCCGTTTTGCTGAAATTGACTTTACTGAATCCCAACGGTGTTACCAGATATCTTTTGCTGTTGCTTTTTTTGGCATAGGAGACGATAGACATTGTATAAGCCTGCTTCAGGTCATCATTTAAGCCTGCCACAACACTCTCATCGCAGTTCATCTCGATATCCTGCTCGAAAAAAAAATATGAGAGCCATACCAGAGGATTAAACCAGTGAACGGCAACCGCAGCCATGCCTATGATCTTGATAAGCCAGTCTCCGTGTTTTATGTGTGTCTTTTCATGAAGCAGGATATATTCCTTCTCGGTTTTTTCGAGAACGTCAGGCAAATATATCTTGGGTACAAAAAGGCCGAAAACAAACGGTGTGCTGATCTTCTCAGATACATAAACATTGCCGCTAATATTCTTAGCGTTCTCCAGGCTTTTCTTAAGCCTGATATATCGGACAAAGCAGATTCCTGCTATGCTTGAAGCGCCAACAAACCATACCAGCGAAAGTACGGTCTTGATATCCGGTAACAGTTCTGCACTTCCGGGGTCCTCAGACATCGTAACGGCTCCGGTATTTACGGATTCCTCATTGATGTTGATATATGCGCGTTTGTCAGGTATTGCCGCATCCTGAACCCTTGGAGCTGCAGTATAGGTTTGTGTCTGTAAAGGAATAAGGTTGAAGATACTGAATGACGAATCAAACCCTATGGGAATGAGCAGCCTTACGGCCACAAAAGCCCAGAGGATCATGATGAATCTCTTGGATCTTTTCTTAAGAAGGAATCTGGCAAGCAAAGTGATGAGGATCACTATGCTCCCCGTGACAGACATCCCGAAAACTTTAAAGAACAGGGTTTCCATCAATTACCGCCTCTCATGTTTTCCTTTATGAGCTTCATCAGAGCATCGGCATCTTCATCGCTTAACGTCTTCTTGTTCCCGAAAAAAGCCGCCACAAACATCGGCAGTGAACCGGAAAAGCTCTCTTCGACTATCTGATTGCTTTCCGATATCAGCACTTTTTCCTTGGGAATAAGAACGCTTACAACCGAATCCTCATTCTTGACAAAACCTTTGGCGACCAGTTTACGGAGAACTGTATATGTAGTTGATTTATTCCAATTGATACTATCGCCTGCGATCTTCACCAGCTTGCCTGACTCAATAGGTGCAACCTGCCAGATAATCTCCATCAGTTTTTTCTCAGCTTCAAACAATACCAATTCTTCCATATGGCCAACCTCAAAAAATAACTGGTTTAACGTGTTAAACCGAATTCAGTTTAACGCGTTAAACCGGAGGTGTCAATCGAAAAGAACCCTTGAAAATGAGGCAATCTTCAGGTAAGGTCTGCCGGTCTTTATTTTGGAATATACCCGATCTTATCGGGAAGTTTACCGTTATCAGCCGGATCAAATCTTATGGCGTATCCTTTTTCGTTAGCATTGACTACGCTGTACAGATTTTTCGAGATCGATATGTATTTTTCAACCGGCTTATTGTCTTCGAAAAGCCCGTTAACTTTCACATAATAGTGTATGCTGCTTCTATGGCCGCGGCGTATTTCCTTGGAAACGATCACAACATCTGTGATCATAGCCTTATCCGATCTTATTGCTATGATCTTTCGTATTTCTGTCAGTATCAGCGATAAACAAAATAACACGATCACGACCAGCATCAGTAAAATAATAATGCTGCTGCGGTCTCCTATTACACTCTTGCCATTGACTATGCGTGAAATTGCGTAAACCGCATATAATACAAAAAACACTGCGATCGATGCTGCGGCCGGAATTATCTTGAGGGCAGTTTCCTGTTTTGTCCACAGCAATGCGGAAGCCTTCTGCTTCTCGTTCAATTTATTCCATGTGTTGGTTCTTAAGGTCCGCATGTCTCGAAATTCCGGTTTCCGCCTGATAACCTTACAAATGGAACCTTCTTTGGAACTCTGCTGCGACTGCCCGTCCCCTGAATATGACCGAACCCGCGAAAAGGATCACGCTGACCATTAGGCAGATGACCCATGCAAGGGGCATCTTTGCGCTTGCGAAAAAGTATATGATGCTGGGCACGAGCCCCATAAAGAGTCCCGTGAGAAGATAGAGCATCGTGTTGCCGTTCTTGTCTATCAGCGCAAGCACGAAGTTGGCAATGATCGTTGCCGCGAGTACGGCCGGCACCACTAGATCGAGTGTTATCTTCAAGAGTCCGAAAAAGTAAGCAGTGACACACCACATCGCGATAGTGATGATGACCATCATGGTCACCTTGCCTGCAGAACCCGTACCGGGCTTGAACTGGCGCATGATCCCGAACTCAAAGCCTACGAGCCACATCGCAAGGAGCAGGCTCCAGTGAAGATCGGGGTGCCCGGGCAATCTGATCTTCACCATGAAATCCAGACAGACTCCGATTATCAGTACGCTCCAGACCGCAAGCAGCTGCATCTTGTAGAAGAAAGACCTCTTCTTCTGTGCCTCAAACTTAGGATAACAGGGCTCTTCACCGCCACCGCCCAGTTTGCTCTGGCACAGCGGGCATTTGCCGAGATCTCCTGCGATATTAACTTTGCAATAAGGACAGCGTCTCATTTGATCACCTCCGTTGCACTTACGGTGATGTCCACTCCGGACTCTGAAAGACTGCGCACAAAGTTCTTCACGACACCGGTGTTCGCGTATGCCAGGGAGACTCCCAATGTCAGATTATCCCCGTAGCCGAACATGGTGGAGAAAATGGAATTAGTGCTGCAGAATCCGCTGTAGTTCTCTATCCGCTCACCCAGGGATTTCGGGGGCTTTTGCACTCCCATATTGGAGAACGTCATCGTCACCTTCTTGCTTGATTTCAGTGTGAAATGACGCACCACAAGCTGCTTTATGAACAGCGGCACCACTCTTACCGGAGCAACGTACTCCATGGTCTCAAAGGTATCCATCTGTTTCTTGACGTTTTCTTCGGTAAGCTGACTCTTAAGAGCAGCGTCAAATTCCGCGGCGAGCTCTTCGAGCGTGATATCGCCGTCAAAGACGTGCGTGACATTTACGCTGTTAAAGAAGTTGCGTGCGGTCTTTGAAGGATAGTAATTTCTGAGGTTTACCGGCAGTGATATAGTCACGGGCAGATCACGCCTTCTGGGCGGGATCTCATCGCGGATAGCGAGCATCCAAAGAGCCCCTAAGTAGCTCGTCAGCGAGACCATTAATTCTTTTGCTCTAGGAAGGATCTGTGAAGTCGGCATCTTTATCTCAATGAACTGCAGCTGGTTATAAGGCAGCTTAAGTCCGTTTAAGTGATAAGCTTTTTTCCGGTCAGACGCATGAGGCAGGTTCTTGCCTCCGAAAAACTGGCGGTAACTGTCCTGGCTCAAGTCTCCTTCGGAAGCGCCTGAGTGTACGGTAATGCCGTCCAACTCGCCGGGATATTTTCTCCTTAAGTAATCGAGCACGATTATGTTCAGAAATTCCATCGCGCCTGTTCCGTCTGCAAGCACATGAGAGATATCCAGATTGATCCGTTTTCCGAAATATGTAACCTGGTAGTGGAGCATGGTCTTTGACGGCACATAAAGGATGGGACAGATACGGTCATCCTCCTGCTTAACGACAGGAAGGAGGTCAGTATCTTCCAGATAGTGCCAGAAAAGGCCTCTTCTTATCCTGACCTGCACCTGCGGGCGGTCTTCGATCGCAGAGATCACCGCCTGCTGCAGGAGAACGGGGTCGACATCCTCTTTGAGCGTGCAGCTTAAGCGGAACGATCTTGTGTCCCGCTTTCCCGCAGTTGCCAGAAATACCTTGGCAACATTATCGATCCTGTACCAGTTATCGCTTCCCACTTATTTCCTGCGACACATGCGTCCCAAGCCTCTTCATCGCCCTGCGTGACAATGCGCCGGGCACGTGCTGGTACACATGCCATCCTTTCTCTTCAATATCAAGAACAGCCTGACCTCCGGCCTGATCTATCCGTTCCTTGAGCCTGATGCTGTCATCTACTAAGATACCGTTTCTTCCCGCCATTATGAATACGGGCGGGAATTTTTCAAAGTTTCCGAAAAGCGGGCTGAACAAAGGATCAGCCGGATCATTGTCACCCAAATACGCTTTGGCTGAATTCATAACAAACTCTTTCGTAAGGATAGGATCGACGTCCTTGTTGGTCACATAGGAATCTGAAGAACAGGTCATGTCAGTCCACGGGCTGAACAAAAGCAGCTCGCGCGGTGCAGGCTCTCCTTCCGAGATAAGCTTCTGTGTCAGGCAGAGCGCCATGTTGCCGCCTGCCGAATCTCCCGCCAGGAGCACGTGATCCGCCTCTGCCACATTTCCCGTGATGTATCTCCACATCGCGTAAGCATCCTCAGATGCCGCCGGATAAGGGTGCTCGGGCGAGAGCCTGTATGCAAAAGAATAGACCGTAAACCCGGTTGCAATGGCAAGCTTTGCGGCGAGATTGCCCGCATAGCCGAGTCCGCCGGTGATATAACCGCCGCCGTGGCAGTAGAGTATCACATGACCGGGATCGTATTTCTTGACGGGCTTAAACTCCTCGCAGGGGATCCTTCCTGTGCGGAACTTCCTGCGCTCCACCTCGCCTATGGGCGTCGCTAGGCCGTGTGCCCACTCGGACTGTTTCCTGTGGCGCTTGATCTCCGCAAGTGAAGATGCCTTTCCAGCCATGAAATTCACGGTCTTCAAAGTTTTGACCAATGGATTGCTCACGAGCCGACATTCCCCCGATCCGAAAGTTTGGGCCGAAAACCATGGGGCATCACATGCCCGCGGCCCATGCAATATTAATTATACTATCTATCTCTGAATTTCAGGCGCCGGATATACTGCTTTCAGATGAATTGCATCCCCCTGATATTTTTGTTCCTCTGCCGGGAAGCAGCGCATCAAAAACTGCACAAAAACGAAAGTCAAAGATAGTCAAATTTATTAGCACTCTCCGCTTGCGAGTGCTAATAAAGAGACTATAATGGAGTCAGAACAAAGGAACGAAGATCAATAAAAGATCAGACCTCCGCTTCTTGCTCGGATAACAACATTTTCAAAGGAGATGATCAGTATGTTGATGTCCGGTTTATTTGGAGAAGATCTGTTTGATGATTTTTGGGGTTTCCCTACCAGAGAGCTTGCCAACATCGATAAGCAGCTTTACGGAAAGCATGCGCAGAACCTCATGAAGACGGATGTTCACGAGAACGAGACGGATTATGAGATGGACATGGATCTCCCGGGATTCAAGAAGGATCAGATCAAGATCAATCTCGAGAACGGCTACCTTACGATCGCGGCTTCCAAGGAGCATGACAGCGAGAAAAAGAAGCACGGCAAAGTGATCCGTCAGGAGAGATACGAAGGAGCGATGCAGAGAAGCTTTTACGTTGGTGACGGCGTAAAAGTCGAAGATGTCAAAGCAAAGTTTGAAGACGGTGTGCTGAAGCTTTGCATTCCGAAGAAAGAACTCAAGGAACTTCCTTCCAATACCACGATCGCCATAGAAGGCTAAGCAGTATAAAGGCTTTGGGGAAACCCAAAGCCTTTTATTTTTCTATTTGATCATGCCGTTTTAAGTTCAAGGCTCGATCTTATTGAGCTGCTCACCCTTGGTAGTTACGATCAGAAGATTTGAGACCGGCTTATTTGTCTCCAAAGCGGCGGTCGGGCAGTCAAGACCGGTGTATCTGTCACCGGATGCCTTGGTCTCTTCGACCACGATAACAAGTGTCGATCCCTGCATTCCGAGATCCGTGATCTTGAGCTCTCCGCCGGTCCTCGTCTGTGTTCCTGCACTGATAACGATGAAGTACGGGGTATCAAGCTGTTCGAGCTGGTCTAAATAGTATCCCCTGGGCTTGTTATAGGCGCCGAGCTGCCCTCTGTCCAGTATCTTGTATTCAACATCGCCGACCGTTCCCGTAGAGGGAAGCTCGCCCGACTGCTCCTTAACCGATGTGTATTCCGGCAGCTTGGAAGCTGACGCCTTGCATCCTGTGAAAACACCTGCAATAAGTGCGATTGCCATAACTGCGCATCCGATCTTCCTGATAATCCTGTTCATCTTGATTTCTCCTTTTGGGTTGTCACTGCTATATATACAGCCGAGAAGCAAAAAATGTTGCACCCGTCCTAACCCTCAACCGGTTTTATCAGGTCAGTCATACCTTTTATTTATCGGGTTAGATAAAAAACGTCTATTATCTTTAATTCCGCAGCTATTCTATAATCCCTTCCAACACAGGAGGACATGAATATGGCTTATAATTTTGACACATTAAAGATCCGTGCTGGATATAACCCGCTTGAGCATAACAATGCGGTAAGCGTACCTATCTACCAGACAGTTGCATATGAGATGGGAAGCACTGCAAGAGCAGATGCGCTCTTTGCATTCGAGCTCGAAGACCCGCTCTACACGAGAGTCTCAAACCCTACCGTACAGGTACTTGAGAAGAGAGTCGCAGCTCTTCACGGCGTTGATTATGCAGTAGCAGTCGCATCCGGAATGGCAGCTATCTCTTATACAGTACTTGCACTTGCTTCAAAAGGCGGAAGGATCCTCACCAGCCCCAGGCTCTACGGCGGAGCAGTAGACGGCTTCCATTCGATCCTTGAAGAACTGGGCGTCAATTACGACATGATCGCAAACCCCGATGACCCCAATGAATTCGAGCGCAACATTAAAGAAGATACAAAAGCTATCTATATCGAAACGATCTCCAATCCTCTGGCAACAGTACTGGATTTTGATGCCATCGCAGAAATCGCACATAAGCACGGCATTCCGCTCGTAGTAGACAACACCGCTGCAACGCCTTATCTCTTCAATCCTTTCGAGCACGGCGCAGACATCGTTGTTTATTCAGCAACAAAGGCACTTTGCGGACACGGCAATGTAATCGCAGGCCTTATCCTGGAGAAGGGCGGCTTTAACTACGATCCGGCAAAGTTCCCCGTATTGGACAGAAAGCTTTGGTTCTTAAGAGACAGGAACGAAAATTCAAGGAGTATCCTCGATATCTTCCCCACATCTCCCATCACCGGAAAGATCAGGGCAGTACATCTTAATTACCTGGGTGCAGCGCTCTCGCCTTTTGACGCATACCTCATCCTTTTGGGAATCGAGACACTCTCCGAGAGAGTTTCCAAGCAGACATCATCTGCAGTCAAGATCGTTAAGTATCTTGAGACCAACAAGCACGTCAACTGGATCAGCTATCCTTACGCAAAGGGCAGCAAGTATAAAGAGCTTGCAGACAAGTATCTTCCTAACGGCGCAGGCGGAATCTTATCCTTTGAGTTTGCCGGCACCGAAGAGCAGAAGAGAAAGTTCATCGAATCGGTAAACATCTTCGGATATCAGGCAAACATCGGCGACGCAAGATCTCTCATCGTCAATCCCGCCCAGACGACACACGGCGAGCTCACATACGAGCAGCGCGAGGTAACGGGGCTGTCGATCAACACGATCAGATTATCCATCGGTCTTGAAGACCCTCAGGACCTTATCGATGACCTTGATCAGGCCTTCGAAAAGGCATTTACATAACCATTTATCCTAGCCAAAATAGCAATATCCCCGGCACATTTCAGGAGTGTGCCGGGGATATTCTTTTTAGAAGATATCAAGCCTCATCTGTCTGTCGATCCAGCTTCTCTGGTCAGCCTCGTGAATGACATCCTCAGGATTTAAGTTTCCCAAAAGGAACGGCGACTTTGGATCGTGCTTTTTCATGTTCTGTCTGACGAGATCAGGGTCGGTATTCGCATAGCAGTATCTGCAAAGATGACCACATGTATCGTATGCTCCGATGTCTGTTCCCAAGAGACACGCGCATTCACCGTTTCTCTGATTCTTTCCCTTCCTTGGAACAGTAAGATTAGAGTGGAGTGCGGTCTCATATGTGCTAACCGTCATGCAGCCGGAGCAGTCCGCCCCGTATTGCGCAAGGCTTGTTCCTTCTGCACACGGTCTTATGGTCATGCCGTAATTTCTGGCGATCTCAATAAAAGCTTTGCCAATCGTAAACTTGTCCTGCGTTGATACTTTCCTTGATTCAGGGAAATTCTTTTCGACTTTTTTGTAGATATCTATGAAGCTGATTACGCAGGTCTTCGTGTATCCGCAAAGAGTATTTGCCATATTCCCGAACTGTTCTATGTGCCACTCTACGGTATGGCTGCCGTCCACAAGGATGGGGTCATAGCGCCAGCCCATGCTGTCAACGCCAACTTTGTCTGACAGTATCTTGAAGCTCTCCATCACGTTTTGTTTATCAGGTACGTTGGGTTCAATGTCTTTCCCGTAGGGCGTTATGGTGACGAACCAGTATTGCCCGTATGGATCCAGGTGCTCCATCTTACCGAGCATAGGAGCAGGGTTCTTGGTGCAGAAGGAAATGAGGTCGACGACATCAGGCGATAAGCTGTACCTTGTCACCTGCACGGGATTATAAGGATTCCTTACAAGAACGAATCCCTCTTTGATCCTGTTTATGAACCACTCAGAATAAAAGGCCGGGATATCGGTCCTCATCCCCGTCTGAATTATCACTTCATTTCTCCTTTGAGGTCTTCGAGCACTTCCCCGACATCGCCCTCGATCAGGATCGCCCTGTCTTTTATCTGCTCCGGACATTCGGCATCTGAGAAATTGATGCAGGCATATGTTGCGTTGGGGTTATCAAAGGTCCTCTGCCAGAACGGATACTTGATAATGACCGGTGTGTTGTATCCTACACCGAGTTCCAGATAAAGTACCTTTCCCTTATGTGTCTCGTTGAATTCCTCGTAACGCTTTGCAGCCTCGTGCCAGCCTTCGTCTTCGACAAACTTGTCGTCAGATCTGAGATTCATCGTAAGGGGCTTGCCGCAGTTGGGACATTTCGGGATGAGTTCAGCCGGGATCCTCATGCCTGACTGCTTCTCGTACATGTTTAGGATCATGTCTTTGTTGTCATAGGTCACGTCCCTGCAGGTCTCGCTACACTGGAAAAGCCCGTAATCACCCTGGGTATAGAAGAGCCTTTTCTTGTCGAATCCCGCCTTCTGGAAGCAGTGGTCCACATTGGTCGTGATGACGAAATAATCCTTATCTTTTACAAGCTCAAAGAGCTCTTCGTAAACGGGCTTGGGTATATCCATATAACGGTTGATGTAGATATATCTTGACCAGTATGCCCACATCTCCTCGGGTGTGGGATAAGGATAGAATCCGCCCGAATACATGTCCTTGAAGCCGTACTTTTCGCTGAAATCAGAGAAGTACTTATCGAACCGCTCTCCG
>JAIKZM010000031.1 GCA_024682215.1 Saccharofermentans sp.
TTCTCCGATCGTGACTCCGGGACAGATCGTTACGTTCATTCCGAGCCAGGCATTCTTTTTAACGAGAACTTTTCCGTAAGTGTATTTTGTATGCCGCTCGTTCATATCGTGATTGATGCTCGCGATGCGAAGTCCAGGTGCGGACATAACGCCATCTTCAAATTCAATCCCACCGGAAGCAGAAAGGATTGCAGAATGATTGATAAATACTCCTTTGCCAAACTTTACGCGGTTTCCGAAATCGCATATGAAAGGAGTCAGTATCCTTATATCGTCAAGCTTTCTGCCGAAAAGATCTTCCAGATATTTGACATAAGACGGATCATCAGGCATACATGCATTTGCTTTTGCACAGAGAACTCTTGCCCGCATCATTTCTTCAACAGCTTCCCTGAAGTACGGTTCTCTGTTATCGGTAGGACCTCCACGGTCCATCAGTTCATAAACATAACCTTTTTCGTATTCCATAACTGATACCTTCTGTTCAGATCAATCCGTTAGCTGCGAACCATCTCTTAACGGCTTCTTTTGAATCTGCCGCCTGAGAACCTGTGATCGAAAGACCTTTTTTAACATCAGCACCTTTGGCGTACTTCTTTATGTCACGCTCACTTGAACCCATGCCGCTTCCTTCGTTGGTGCAGAAGGGAAGGATCGTCTTGTCCGAGAAGTCGTATCTTTCGAGGAAAGTAGCAACTGCCATGGGTATCGTTCCCCAGTAGTTCGGAAATCCCAGTATGATGGTGTCGTAGCCGTCGATGCTGCCAATATATGTTGAGAGCTCCGGACGGGCATTCTCTTTCAGATCCTTTTTCGCTTCATCGATACAAGTCATATAAACGGGAGAATAGGGCTGCTTCATATCGATCTTGAATGTGTCGGCGCTGATCAGATCATTCATTATCCCCGCGACGATCTCAGTGTTGCCGGTTTTTACGTATCTCATCGCACCACCGAAATAATTCTCATCTGCTCTCGAGAAAAATGCTATAAGTGTTTTAGCCATATCATTTGACTCCGTTATTGGTTTTCTATGTTTACATTTTCACATGACATCGATAAAATATCCAATAGAAAGAGTAGATATTCGATTTAAAAATTAAATAGCAGGTAAGCCGTCATGAATACCAAACAGATCGATTATTGTATAGAACTTGCGAAAACTCAGAACTTCAGCAGAGGTGCTGAGAACATGTTTGTAAGTCAGCCAACGTTTTCTTATCAGATCAGGCTGCTTGAAGAAGAGATCGGTTTTTCGATCTTTGAGAGAAACGGCAAAGGAGCAGCGCTTACGCCTGCCGGACAACAGTTCGTGTCTTATCTGACAAACATGCGCGAAGAGATGAAACGTGCGATCGAGCAGGGTCAGAATTTCAGTGCCAAATACAATGACAATATCTCCATTGTTATGTCTGTACGCCAGGCCTTGTACTTTCTTCCTGAAGCGATACGCGTATTTGAAGATGAGCACCCGGGTGTCCAGGTAACACCAATGTTCAATTACGGACGCGGGCTGGAGGTCTTCCTGAAAAACGAAGCCGATATATTCTTTGCGCTTACGGAGCAGACAAAGCACATTCCGGGAATTAATGTCTACAAGTTATTTGATTCGCGTATCTATCTTATAGCTGACAAAAACGATCCGATTGCAGAGAAAAACGTCATTAAAGATGAAGACATTTATGGCAGGACGCTTATGGTAGGAGGCGGCTCTCCGGATGCATTAAGAGCTATACAGCAACGGCTTATTGCTTCAGGAAAGATCAGCTATTTTAACAGCCCGGATCACGACAGTACGCTGACAAATGTGGCGGCAGGAAAAGGGGTCTGCCTAGCGCCGGGTTTCCTCAACGATCACAGTGGGCAGTTTGCCTGGATACCATTTGAGTGTGAGGAGTGCTTTCATCTGGTGCTCTGCACGCATAAGACTGATAACAGGGAGAGCCTACAGGATTTTATCGGGATTCTTCAGAAGATATATAAGGAAGCCGTCGCGTTTCCGTTGTAATTCATCTGTGCTTCGAGGCAGATGCCGGACCGGGTATTATTCAGCTTTTGCGGACTCCGTTGACTCAGGATCCCTATTGTCGTCATTTTTGTTGAACAGATAGAGCAGGTAAGAAGTGCTCAATATGCTCGAAACGAGAACAACCAGTACTGTGGCATATGCGGCACCGACAGATCCCCATGCCCTGATGAAGAAGTAGTCAGCGAATATATTAACGACACTTGAAACAACGGCAACGAAAAGGTTGAACTTTAATGCTCTCTGGGTCAGCAGCAGGAAAGCCGAAAGCGTTCTGAACGTAGCCGCGATAAAGTAGTTGACTGATAGGATCCTGAAGACAGGTACACAGTCAAGATACTGCGCTCCATATGTGTATTTGACAAGGACCGGAGCAAGGAGCACGAGCAGTCCCGATACAAGTATGTTGAATGATCCGAATCCCAGGAGTGTGATGCCGTAGTATTTCCTGCACCACTTCCTATCCTGTCTGTGCTGCGCGAAGTAAGGATAGACGTAAGTCATCAGTGAAGCGGGGATAAATGTGAGTGCGGTCGGTATGAGAGTTGCGGCCTTGTAGCTGGCAAGGATTGTTTCCTGCGGATCTACGATGCCCAAGACAAAGACATCCAGCAGGTAAAGCAGATGAGACAGACTGTTATTTGTCATGGATATAACTGAGATCTTGAAAAGAGGCACTTTGTCTTCTCCGATCGTTTCTCTCTTATTGCTGAGAAGCTTGACCTTGAAGACGAACATGCCGATAAGGATCGCCGCGATCCAGGAAACATAGTGACCCACAACAAGGCCCATTTCCCTTATTACGAAAGCGCTCGTGAGCGATACGCCGTAGAAGACTATCGTATTGATGAGCTGCATTTTCGCAAACTGGCTGTTCAGTTTTTTGACTCTGAGATTTATGTTCATCAGCTCGAAATAGAGCTGGACAAAAGGCATGAGACATGTTGCTATCAGTATGATCCTGCTGCTTTCGATCTTGAGCGGAGCAAAAAGACCGATGCCGAGAAGTACGGCTGAGAGGATCATGTTTATGCGCAGACCGAATCTTGTCCCGTAGTCGCTTGCCCTCATTGCGTAATCGTCATCGCCGGCATGCTCGCTGCAGAGCTGGAGAAGACCGGTCGTGATGCCCATACCGCTGAAAAGGATGACAATGCTGTATATGTTCCATGCATAAGTAAATACTCCGTATTCAGGTTTGCTGATGATATGGAGAAGTACTATGTTGCACAGGAACGCAAGAACCTTGTTGATCGCGCTGGCTCCGAAAATATGGAAGAAGCCGGTCTTAAGCAATGTCTTGATTTTCGGCAGTATCTTATTCATTACACTTTCCTTATTTATATTAAAACGCACATATACTACCACAAATTTGATTGGCTGTATTGCAGATAAGTTGAATGCCACAGCTCTGCAACATTTTCGCATCCGGGTCTGTATATAGAGCAGAAACCGATTTGGAGGGAATGAAATGAAGTCTTTAGCAAAGGTGATCAGCGTATTTATGATAGCGGTTATGGCATTTGGAATGATTGGCTGCTCTAAGGCTGATAGGTTTGACGTCAAGGAGCTTCAGCAGCACAGGGGCGATCTGCTCGTTATAGTATCGCAGCCGCAGGAGGCAATGCCGGTGGAAGAATATGATAAAGCGGTGGTGAGGATGTCCGTAACCTATGACGGCTGTGCTAACAACCCTAATCCGTTCAATAACTCGAAAGTGAAAATGCCCGACGACGAGTATCTCAGGATATATAACTTCTGCGTTGAAGCTGCAGCCGATAACAGATTTGCGGGATACAGCGAGGACATATGTGACGGAACCACATACACATTTACTTATTACGATACCGAAGGCAATGCTCATGTACTCTATGACGGCTACTGCTATGACAATAAAGAACTCCAGGACATCATGAAATTGATAACGAAGTATTCTCTCGACTAAACCGATGCTTGGTTGCGTTAATGGAAAAAACTGTCTAAGACCGATCCTTATGTAAAAAACTCTGTTATGCGCTCTGTTTTGATCAGAACAGAGCGCATGACGGGTGTTTTTTCGCTTTTTCAGGGATAATGCTCTGTTGCACGCTCTGTTTTTGCTTAAACAGAGCGTCTGGCAGAGCATTTGCTTGACAAAGACCAGCAGACGAATTAAAATGACATCGAGTCATTTATTTGAGATAAGCGGAGGTTGGCATGCCGAAAGTAAGTGAAGAATACTATGAGAAGAAGCGCAAAGAGATAATCGACGCGGCTTACCGCGTATGCGTAAGAAAGCCCATAACTTCTGTCGAGATGAAGGACATAATAGCGGAGACAGGCTTTTCGCACGGTGTTATCTACAGGTACTATAAGGACTTGGACGAAGTCTTAAAGGATCTGGTGATCACTATCAATGCCAACAACAAGATAGATGACAGACTGGATGAGATCATTGCAAAAGCAAAGCCTGAAAAGTGGGAGAAGACGATAAAGGCGATCTGCAGGATGCTCGCGGATTACATGAAGGAAGTCGGAACGGATCTTCTTAAAGTCTCAATATACAGCGACATGATGGCGATGGCGGACCCCGAAAGGGCAATGAACATTGCTCAAAGGCTCGGCAAAGACGAGCAGAGCCCACTTCTATATGCTACGGAAGCAACAGGCAGATTCCTGACTGAGATAATCAAAAAGAATAAGCTGAAGCCTGTCTCTTCAGTCGATGAGATACTGCAGTTCATGATAGTCACATATCACGGAGTTCAGACGGGTTATGTGCTTACGGAATGCTTTAAGGTCCCTCATGTTGAAGGCAAGTACAAGCCCGAAGACATGTTCGACCAGCTCGCAAGATCAGTGATACTAATGCTTGGAGGTAAGGTCTGATATGATTTTTCACACATTCGGAGATAAAGAAAACAAAGCGATTTTACTGATACACGGAATGCTCAACCCGTGGCAGATCTGGACGGATGCCATAGAAAAGTTCAAAGAAAAGTACTATGTAATAGTACCTGAACTTGACGGTCATACACAAAGTGAGAAGAGCGCGTTCATATCAGTTGATGACGAAGCAGCGAAGATTACGGAATATATAAAGAATGAACTCGGCGGAGAAGTCTTTCTTCTCGCAGGCATCTCGATGGGCGGAAGGATCGCTGCAACGGCTGCGAAAAGCAAAGACATAAAGATCGGTAATCTCGTTCTCGACGGAGCGCCGCTTACTAATATCAACGGCTTGTTGAAGACTGTATTCAAGAAGAATTACAAAGCGGTAATCGCAAAGTCCAAGGCCCGCGATCCGAAGATCTTAGAGAGCGCAAAAAGGGATTTCCTGCCTGAGAAGATGATACCGTTCTATCTGAAAGTTGCCGACAACATGGATGAACAGTCGATCGTTAACATGATCGACACTGTATTTACGGATTTCGATTTCAGCAGATATCCGGATGACATGCGCATTCTTTTTATGCACGGAACAAAAGGAAACGAACAGGTCTCGCGCAAGTGCGCGCTAAAGATGAAAAAAGCAAATCCCCAGACTGAGATAAGATGCTTTGAAGGCTTTGCTCATGCGGAACTGGCCTGCTTCAAAAGTGCGCAATGGGTTAAGGAAGTAGAGGGATTTATCTCATGATCGATTACATAAGAGAGAACTTAAGTTACTACCCATTGTTTTACAGACTTCTTTTCACGGGGAAGAAAGAGATAATTCCTGAACGCGTTGATTTCGGAAGTGATAAAGAACAGTATTTCCTTTACTATGAACCGCCCAAGCCCGTGAGTGAAAAGATCGTTGTCTGGGTACACGGCGGAGGCTGGAATGCAGGTAATCCGAAACAGTTCGATTACGTGGGACAGTTTATGGCAAAGGCAGGATACC
>JAIKZM010000034.1 GCA_024682215.1 Saccharofermentans sp.
GGATACAGATTCGTGTGATTTTCAGGCTTGTATTGAAGTTTTACAGTTGTATAATGCTTTATTAATCAAGAAACTATAGAAAGAAGGACTGATTCTATGGAAAAGAAGAATCTCGATTGGTCGAACCTGACCTTCTCTTATCAGAAGACAGATAAGAGATTCGTAGCTAACTACAAGAACGGCGCATGGGACGAGGGCGCTCTCATTGATGACGACATGATCGTCATGAGCGAGGATGCAGGCGTTCTCCAGTATGCACAGACAGTATTTGAAGGCCTTAAGGCTTATGAGACAGTAGACGGCAGGATCGTTACTTTCCGTCCTGACCTCAACGCTGACAGACTTCATGACTCTGCAGTCCGCCTTGAGATTCCCCCGATTTCCAAGGAGTTGTTCCTCAGATCAGTTCAGGAGACAGTTGCAGGCAACGCAGCTTGGGTTCCTCCGTACGGTTCAGGCGCATCTTTGTATCTGAGACCTTACATCTTCGGTATTAACCCCGTTATCGGTGTTAAGCCTGCTGATGACTATCAGTACAGGATCTTTGCTACACCTGTAGGCCCTTATTTCAAGGGCGGCGCTAAGCCGATCAAGGTCAAGATCTCTGATTTCGACCGTGCTGCTCCGCACGGAACGGGTAACATCAAGGCAGGCCTCAACTATGCTATGTCCCTGCATGCTATCGTTACTGCACACAAGGAAGGCTTTGCCGAGAACATCTATCTCGATCCGGCTACAAGAACAAAGATCGAGGAGACCGGCGGTGCTAACATCATCCTCACAGACGGCAAGGGAACACTCGTTGTACCTAAGTCCGATTCCATACTGCCTTCCATCACTAGAAGGTCACTCGTTTATGTTGCAGAGCATTACTGCGGCATGAAGATCGAGGAACGTGAGGTATACCTCGATGAGATCATGAGCGGCAAGTTCACAGAGGGCGGTCTCTGCGGTACAGCAGCTGTTATCTCTCCTCTCGGTTCTGTCAACGATCACGGCAAGGAATTCACATTCGCTTCCGGCATGGAGGAGATGGGTCCTGTCATGACAAAGCTCAGAGAGACTCTCACAGGTATCCAGATGGGTACTGTCGAAGCACCTGAGGGCTGGATCATGGAGATCAAGGTCTGATCTGAATAACTCATACGAATAGTTCAAAGAGGCCGTTCCGGTTGGAGCGGCCTCTTCTTATATTCTGCTTCAAGCAGTGGAATGTAACTGCAGAGTTTGTTTACACAGTCTTTATGTGTTGTTGACACCGCGTTTCAAAGAATTGCTCATAATGAAATCATCATGAGAGAAAGAAGGACTGACAAATGAATGACAATATTGAACTAAACATGGAAGATATGGAAAAGATCACCGGGGGATTAAGCTGTTATAAGCAGCTGACTCCATCATAACTACACCAAACTGCTTGAAGAGAAGTATAAGAGATAACAGCAACTGTTCGTAAACTGATGATAACTGTTAGCAGGGCCTCCGGGTCCTGCTTTTTTTGATCCTTTCTTGATAAAACCGGACTATCGTAGTAGTATAGACTATAAGAATAGTCTGGAGGCTTTATATGCAGGAGAAACTTTTCGACAGTGAAGCAAAAGTTATGGAGATCCTTTGGGAAAAGGGAGCTCTGTCAGCAAAAGAGATCAGCCTGATCGCAGCTGAAGCCATAGGCTGGAATAAGAACACCACATACACGGTAATAAAGAAACTTGAAGCAAAAGGCTTCATCAGACGTGATGAGCCCGGGTTTATCTGCACGCCGCTCGTTTCCAGGGAAGAGATACAAAAGAGTGAGGCATCATCCTTGCTCAATAAGTTCTTCGGTGGATCGAGGAAGGCGTTGTTCTCTGCGCTTCTGGAAGATGAGAAACTCTCTGATAAAGAGATAAAGGAACTCAAGGATCTTATCGATAAAAGGTGACTTTCATGATCGCTGAGACCTGTTACTGGATATTGAATATGAGCATTGTCGCATCACTGATGGGACTCATAGTAATGCTCATAAGAAAGATCAGGATCATTCCGAGAAGAGTGTCGGTTTTCCTCTGGATAATACCATTTCTGAGGATGGTGCTGCCTGTCGGACTGAACAGCCCATACAGTATGATGTCCGTTTTTTCAAGACTGACAAGGAGCGTCACAGTATTTAAACCTTCGGATGACATCTCGTTTTCAATCAGTAATTCGATCAGGGCAGCGGACAGCTATTCTCCGTTTACCTTAAAGAGCAACAGCCTGAATACGGTATTTACCGTTACCGGGTTTATCTGGATCGTTGTAGCTTTAGCTCTTTTGATCGTATTGACGATACTCTATATATCTACAAAGAAAGCTGTTGCTGACTCTGTTCTTTTTGAATCAAACATATACTTTTCGGACAAAGTGGACATTCCTGCCGTTTACGGAATATTAAAGCCCAGAATAGTGATACCTGGATCATTTAAGGAAAAAGATCTTGAATACATACTAAGGCATGAGAAAACTCACATAAAGCGACTCGACAATCTGTGGAGGATACTGGGTTTCATCACGGCTTCAGTTCATTGGTTCAATCCGCTGTCGTGGGTATTCCTGAAAGCATTTCTTAATGATCTTGAACTTGCGTGTGATGAGATGGCATTGGCAGGACTGGAAAAAGATGAAAGAAAGCAGTATGCAATGACTCTGCTTGAAAGTTCACAGAGTAAGAGCATTTTGGTATCGGCATTCGGCGGGGCTAAGGTAAGGACAAGGATAGAAAACGTTCTCTCATATAAGAAGATGACTGCGGTCTCGGCAGCCGGATTTACATTGTTGATACTGGTGATCATCTTTACATTGATAACAAACGCGGGATAGGAAAGGAGACACCCATGAAAATTACAACGATCGTATTAGCAGCATCGCTGATGCTGTCGCTTACAGCATGCTTTCAAGTTAAAGGACAGACAGACTTAACGTCAGGCCCTGAACAAACAGTTGAGACAAAGTCACAGATCGAAGATCTCAGAGCAAAGTACCCCGAGTATTTTGAGCTGTCCTCGTTTAAGGGTATAGAAGTCTATGTCTGGCAGATGTCGGAAGATTCATATCACTGCGGCATGATGAGCGGAACAAACCGCAATAAGACCGATGAAGAGATATGGGATCTTGCAAAAAAGTCTCTTTCAATTGAAGAAGCGAAAATGATACTTAATGAATTTGGCGTAAAAAAAGAAGATGTATTCATTATTCCGGTCATTCAGCCAATTTCAAGTTACAGATATGAGATCGATGATGCATATAGGGAAAAGGTCAGAAAACTCTTTGAATGATATCAGCATACTGATAGATTAATTGATTAAAGGGCGCGCGTATATATAAGCGCGTTCATTTTTAGTACCGGAAAAAACATGAAAATTTGATCTCAAAAACCTATTGACATAGTAGGTTGATAGTGTTAAAGTATCGCCATCACGATGAAAGGAGGAGTGAGAAATGTACAGAACAGTTAATCCAGCAGCTACCATGATGATGTGTTGTCGAATGCTTAGCTCCCGGGTGCGCTATATGGCCCAGGGCGGAAGAAGACATTCCTCACGCCTTGAGAACGATTGATGTTAATGCAGTAAATTGCAACTTAAACATAAGCCATGCGCCCGGGAGTTAAATCAACTTACCGGGCATTTTTATGCCTTACACAAATCATTCTTAAGCAAAAAACACATACAACAAAGGAGATAAACAAAATGAAAAACACATTCAAAAAGATCCTTACAGCAGGACTTCTTATTGCAGTAACAGGTTCATTCGCCGCATGCGCGAAAGCACCTGAGGCAACGGCAAAGGTAGACGGCGGTACGGTAACGAGCAATGCAGAGGCTGATATCAAGCCTGACGACCAGAAAGAAAACGTAGTACTCAAGGTTGGCGCAAACATCACACCTCATGCGGAGATCCTTGAAGTTGCAAAGCCGATCCTCGCTCAGAAGGGAATCACACTTGAGATCGTAAAGCTTGAAGATTCCATCACACCCAACACAGGCGTTATCGAAGGTTCACTTGATGCAAACTATTTCCAGCATGTTCCTTACCTTGAACAGTTCAATAAGGAAAACAATTCAACTCTTGTTTCTGCAGGTGCAGTTCACTATGAACCGTTCGGTGTATACGCAGGCAAGGTAAAGAACCTGAAGGATCTTAAGGAAGGCGCTGTAGTCGCAGTACCCAACAACGTTACAAACGAAGCAAGAGCACTTTTGCTCCTCGCACAGGAAAACATCATCAAGCTTAAAGATGGTGCAGGAATTAACGCAACCATCGCAGACATCGCTGAGAACCCTCTTAACATCAAGTTCAAGGAACTCGCACCTGAGCAG
>JAIKZM010000042.1 GCA_024682215.1 Saccharofermentans sp.
ATTGTCCTTCAATTCACGCGGCAGTTCCCTGACATCAGAGTTATACGCTTTGATGCGGTCTCCTGAATTGTTTAGAGCAATGTTCTCAACGAGTGCATCAAAAGGCTCCTTCATTACCTCAACACAGTCGATCGAAGCATCGCTATTTCGTGCTGCCACGAGCATAGCGCAGCCCCCTGCGCTGCTACCTAATTCGAGCATCTTTGAGTTCTTCCCTTTTCTGGCAAAAGACGCGGCAAACCACGCGAGCAGAACACCCGCGGTATCAAGTTTGAAGCAGTTGTCAGGCTGGATCAGCTTAAAGCCGTTTCTTCCAAGGTCCTCGATCGCCATAATGCCCTCCGTTCAACGCGTTTATTATAGCACGCAGACTGAGGTTATCCTCTCCAAATAAAAGGTCCCGGAACAATTCCGGGACCGGTTTCAGTCAGGTGTTTTTCAGCCTTCCCAATAAGCCTTGGGAGGAATGTCCTTTCGCTTTTCGCCCTTCTTGGCTGCGAGCTGCGATGCAGATGAGCTGTCCATATAAAGATCTTCAAAGTGATTGTCCATCCATGAATCTTTAACGACATAGATCGTTATGTTATTGAATGTATTGATGGGCATTGTCGAAAAGCCCTTGCCGGGCTTGCCCGAGTCGGTCCAGACCTCAAGCTCGACTTCTTTCGGGAAATAGATGGCAATCTCTCCGCACTTCCAGAATTCAGCGTTATCCTTCATGTTCTTAAGGGACTTGGGCATGGTGATCGAACGGAGTTTTTTGCAGCTGCAGAATGTAGCTCCATTTAATGTCGTTATGCTGTCCGGAAGGATAACTTCTTCCAATGATTCGCAGTTCTGAAAGCACCCGCGGGGCAGTTCGGTCACGCCTTCAGGGATCACAACTCTGGTGATGTTCTTGCAGCCTGCAAAGCTTCCGATCATCTTAACTCCTTCAGGGATGATTATCTCACCTTCGGCACCTTCCTTTATTTCTTCTCTTGTATACGTTTCGGTATCCATCTTGAAAATGTTGTTGGAGATAATGAAGTACTTGTAGTAGTGCTCATCCCTATCGGCCTTTGCAGCAATCTTCGTCCTGGAGCCTGAGTTCTTTTTCGTATTCTTCTCAGGAGCCATACCGCATGATGCGAGCCCTAATACAATTCCAACGGCAGCAACAACAGCAATAAATCTTTTCATCTTTAAATCCTCCCTATTGCTTTTAAATGCTTTTTTGAAGCCTCTCTTGTTATTCGCTTCTAATCTATAGACACATAACCGGAGGAAAATATTGGGTGTTTTCGGATTTTTTCATAAAAAAGGCTCCGGATCTCTCCGGAGCCTGGATTCATTAGTTTGCGGGTTTACTAATTTGGGATCGGAATCCTGATATCAAGCGTTGACATCGTTTTTTCGTTGGCTCCCATAATATGTGATATTCTGAATGATGTGCCGTTTCCTTCAAATGTGACTACCCGGTAATGCATATCGTCTGTCGGGCCGATATCTTCTGTTATCGCATAACCTTCAGCCTTATACCTTTCAATGAATTTCTCAAACACTTCTTTTGCAAATTCCCTATCACGAATTATTAACTGTGCCTCTACAAAAGAATCCTTGTTTAATTCGGTGACAGTATGGGTTTCATAGTCAGACTTGACGGCGCAAGAGAGCACCAGAAATTTAACTTTTCCGGTAACTACGAACTGCCAATAGAAATTATCTACAGCCGAATTTGCTTTGTTGTATTCTCTCGGGAACACAAATCTTGATGCATATTCTTCTTTTGTCGTGCCGACTTTGATTCTTGTGGTTTTCCAAACGTTATTGACGACTTCTTCAGATGTCATACCATCCATAACGGCAAAGATTGAATCCTCAGTTATATTCTGAGTAGGCTTTGTCTTTCTTGTTTCTTCAGTCTCTTCAGGTTCTGTCTCGTCATCCCCTATTCTTTCTCTTCTTTTTTTCCTCTCTGTCTCTTCTGTCTCTTCTGCAACCGTCTCCCTGGTCCTTACGGGCTTTGGGGTATTATTGACGATAACTCCTAATAATATTGCTGTTGCAATGCTGACTGCGGCTGCGCTGCCGACAATTGTTCCAATTAAAATCTTATTCATTGATCCTGTCCCTTTCGTAACTGCTTCTGCTGAAGCTTTGATGCCTGCTCCGTTTGACGGAGCCTGTGCTGATGCGGACAGATTCATAAGCGAAGCAGGAATGGGTTTGAACGTAACCTGTTCTGCTTCTTTGATAAACAGCTTGCTCAGGAACGGCAGAGCCATACCGTACAACTTCGTATTGTTTTCTTCTTCATACTTCTCGACCTCCTTTTTGATCCTTTTTTTGGCAAAATTCAGTCTCCACAAAACAGTTCCCTGAGGAATCCCCAGAACTTCCGCGATCTCTTTCGTGCTCATTTCGTCAAAGTAGAAGAGGACGAGCGTTCTTCTGATATCATCAGACAAAACATTGTCGATGATGTTCATGATGATCTTTCTCGTGTCTTCAGACTCGACGATCGAGTCTGGCAGAAAGTCCTCAGGGAGAGCTTCAATGGTTTCAAAGAACCTGTCTTCAACATTGTCGGTCTTAGTTCTGGTAAGACGGTTGAGACACTTGTTGGCAGCATTCTTCTTTAGCCATGCAACGACCTTTGTCTTATCTGCAATAGAATCGTAGGATTCGATAAGAGATACGAAAGTGTCCTGAACGATGTCTTCAGCATCGGCCTCATTCTTGAGGAGAGCCATAGCTGTCCAATACACCGCCTTGTAGGCTTCATTGTAGATCTGCTCGAGTTCTCTGTCTGTCATGTTATTTTGCCTCCTTTGTCCGCATCTACCTTATAGACACATTTGAGATGCGGATTATTGGGTGGTTCGAAAATTATTTTTACATTATTTTTTTGCCGTAATGGATCGACCTGTCATTGATGACCAGGATCCTGTCGCCATCATGTGCTTCAGCAAAGTTTTTAGGATTTGCATGAATGGTGCAAAGAGTCTTTTCCATGCCGTCAACCTCAATTACGAGCCAGCGGTATGTGTGCCTGTCACTTTTACTTACAGCGCCGGTGGTGTAACTTTCCTTCTTAAGAAGAATGCCCGTGGCAACAAGTTTTGCATCCTTTCCCTTTTTAAATTTCATTATCCCGAAAAAGAAGATCAATGCTCCGAACATTATTACCAGAAAACCGCCAAGATTCGAAAACGAAAACAAGACGCCAAGAGCGATTATTATCGCTCCGCAGATGAATAGTGTCTTTGAGTCTTTGCCAAGATCCTTTCTAAGGTCAGCAGCTGTCATGCGTTCAGAGTCATTTGCCGCCTCCCTGAAGTTCAGCTGCTGCGGCTCGATGGCCCTGTACTCCCTGTATTCTTCACTTAAACCTGAATAAACATCAAAAACCATATATCCTCACTCATCGCTATATAAATCATCTATCAAATGTTTTTTAGTATATACATATACCGGAGGAAATGAAAGAAAAAGGCCACGAAAAAGCCGTGCCCGAAAGCACGGCTGAATATTGATCGTTATACTGCCGACTGATCAGGGTGCACCCCAATACTCTGCATACTTTTTCTTATGTTTCTTATCAAAGAAGTATTCATCGATATAATTGCCTTCTTCATCAACATCCTTCTGTGTAGCATACAGTTTGACCCATTTGCCCTTATGCCAACCCTTATATGAATAGCCCTTACAAATGACATAGCGCTTGACGCCTTTATACTTTAAACCCAAGACATCAGTTTTATACCATCCTTTAGGTACGGAAGAAGGTTTAGCAGCCGGCTTTTTTGTCGGCGCCTTTGTAGCTGCTGCCGTTGTGGTTAAGTCGTCTCTTCGGAAGTTGTCGTTGTCTCTTCTGAAGTAGTTGTCTCCTCAGCAGTTGTTTCTTCTGAAGTTGTAGTTGTCTCTTCTGTTGTAGTCGTTTCTTCTGTAGTTGACTCAACTACTTCAGATGACTCTGTCGGTTCTGCGGTCGTTTCTGTTTCTTTTTTCGCCAGACCGGAAATGTCGCATGCCGCAGATGACATCAGCATACAAGTGGTCATCGCAATGACCAAAATACGTTTATTCATGGATCACCCTCCCTGTTTTATAAGGCACATTTTTAAGCTAAAAAATTATAAAAAAGAAAACAAATCTTTATAGAGGGAATCTACATATACTCGTACACCTAAAGTGATGTTTCATGTCACTTTTTTTGCTGATTTCGTGACATATTTCAGCAAATCAACACCGTATTGTCATTTGGTGTCACTTTTTCGGCCAATTTCGTGACACTTTCCGTCACACACCGCGGCCGTAAGCCGATATAACTGCGGGCATAAAAAAGCCGTGCCCGAAAGCACGGCCATTATGCTTAACCTTTATGCGATCAGCCCTCGGAAATAGCTCCGACAGGGCATGTAGCAGCGCAAGCACCGCAGGAAACACAAACATCAGCATCGATGTTGTACTGTGTATCACCCTGAGAGATAGCGCCAACAGGGCAGCCATCAGCGCATGAACCGCAAGAAGCGCATGCATCAGAAATTACATAAGCCATTGTAAGAATCCTCCTAGTTAGATTTCCATGAGTGAAGTTAACTTCACATCGATATCATTATATCGAAATCAGGCCACTATGTCTAAAAGATTTTTATGGCAGACTCTAACCTTATTATTCTTCAGACTCGACACCGCTCTCGTCGATATCTTCAGCATCCTGCTGAGTGTTTTTGTTCTTTCCGCGGTTCTTAGCCTCGCAGTTAGCACAACGCCTTTCGCAGATCTCAGGATTAAGAGGTTCGATATCAGCCCAGGCATATCTCTCGACAGTAGTCTCGTTGTCATGCGTAAACTTTACGCTGAGCTGCTCCTCGATGAAGTTGACATCGGAAACAATGCCAACACCGTCAGGTGTTCTTACGCGGTCGCCGTTGTCAGGCAGACGCCTTCTGGCATCCTCGTATGCTTCCTTTTCGAACTGAAGGCAGCACATAAGCCTGCCGCATGCTCCGTTAAGCTTACCCGGATTGAGAGACAAGCCCTGACATCTTGCGAGTCTGAGGTTTACGGGAGCGAACCTGTCAAGGAAAGTACAGCAGCAAAGTTCCCTGCCGCAGAGGCCGATGCCTCCGACGAGTTTTGCCTGGTCACGCGAACCGATCTGTCTTAACTCGATCCTTGTCCTGAATGCATAAGCAAGATCTTTTACGAGTTCTCTGAAATCGACCCTTCCTTCTGCGGTAAAGAAGAATGTCAGCTTCTTGCCGTCAAACGAATAAGTACAGTCGACAAGGTTCATCTCCAGGCCGCGCATGTCAATGAGTTCGCGGCACTTTACGAAAGCTTCCTTCTCCTGTGCACACTTCTCATCGTATCTGTCTATCTCTGCCTCGGTAGCCTTGTGAAGGATCGGCGTAATGTCCTTCTCTTCTGATTCCGTCTCATACGGTTCTTCACAGACATGGGCGAGATCGGTACCCATGGTGGTCTCGACCATTACCGCATCGCCGATCGAAAGATTTACCACGTCACAGCTGAACCTGTATGTTTTTCCTGCGTCACGGAAACGCACATTAACTATCCTTGTCATTCTTTCAACTCCTCATGTATCTTAAGCAGCATCGCGCAAGAAGCCGCATCATAATTAGCATTAACATCAAGTGCTTTGAGAAAATCCTTTACGGCTCCGGCGCACTTTCCAAGCCTTACGTTGTCTATCTTTGCGGAACCGGCAAGCTTTTCGAGCTTTGTCCTGTGCTCCGTAAAAGTTATGTTCTTGTATCCGGGCACGCCCTTGAGTCTCATCAGGTCATCGATGAGAAGAAGGAAATTGCACGCCACGGCCACGGCATCAGCCTTGTGATCGTTCATAAATGCCGCATCGTCATTCAGGAGTTTAAGATATGAAGCCTCGGGAATATCCAGGAACATATCCGCGATTTCCCTCTTGAGATCGGTATCCTCGCCCTGCTCTGCCATCGCGATGGCCTTTCCGGGAACGCCGCCGCTGTTTGCCGCAGCAATGGCAGCCGTCTGCGAGGGGCAGTCAGGAACGTGCTTTTTGATTATCTCGATGATCTCATCATTCGTATAAGGATCGAGTTTGATCTCAGTGGCTCTTGATATGACCGTATCAAGGACCATGTCCCTGTTCGAGCTCAAAAGGATGAACACGACATGGGCAGGCGGTTCCTCAAGCGATTTGAGGAGCGCGTTCTGGCTCTCAACACCCAAGTAATCGAGATCGAGGATAAAGACCTTCATCCTCGAAAACTGCGGTCTCAGGACAGCTTCAGGAACAACGCTTTCCTTGATGAAGCTTACCTTGACGTTCTTGGATTCAGAAGGCTTGTACACCCTCATGATGTCAGGCGTGGTTCCCGCGCCGAAATACTTGCAGCAGTCGCATTTTCCGCAGGCACCGTCAATACCCGGATCACTGCACATCAGAGCCTTCGCGAATTCCTCGGCAAAAGCGTGACGGCCAGAACCGACGGGGCCTGTAAACATAAAAGTCCCGCTCCGCCTCTCGCTGACCGCGGAAGCAAGCCTGGACTTTACGCTCTTCTGTCCTGTAAGTTCCGAAAATGCCATTTAGAGTAATTCTTTTATCTTATCCTGTATCTGTTTAAATATCGTCTCAGGATCAGCCGATGCGTCCACCGTTACGATCCTCTTGTCACCGGAAGCTGCGCGGACAAATCCTTCTCTGACCTTCTCCTGAAAAGAGTCGCCGGCGGATTCGATCCTGTCCTTTTCTTCTCCCCTGCTGTTTCTTCTCCTGATCGCGCCTTCAACGCTTATGTCAAGGAAGAAAGTGATATCGGGAGCAAGACCTCCTGTCGCATCCATGTTCAGGCGGCTTACCATCTCCGGTCCCAAACCTCTTGCGCAGCCCTGGTATGCATAAGACGAATCGAAAAACCTGTCGCAGATAACGATCGTTCCTTCGGCTAATGCCGGCTTTATCGTTTCCTCAACGATCTGTGATCTTGCAGCCTCGAAAAGGAAAAGCTCGGTCATGGGAGCCATGGAACTGTTCTTCTTATCCAGAAGGAGTTCCCTGATCTTCTCACCGATCTTTGTTCCGCCCGGTTCTCTTACCAGCAGAACGTTTCTTCCGAGTTCCTCAAGCCACGTTTTGCAAAGACCGGTCTGCGTGCTCTTGCCGCAGCCGTCAATGCCTTCAAATGTGATGAAAATACCCTTCATATCATTCAATGGTGATGTCCTTCATGGACGCGATAACCTGATAGATCTCCTTGGTGATCCTGGCATTGTCGCTCCTGATGTCATCAATGGTCTCAACCTTCTTGACTGCAGGCTCTTTCTCGCGTTCCTCTTCTATGAAACGCTGGCGCTTCTCACGCTTGATCTGACCCTGAGCCGGAACTGCGCCGCCTTCGGCCTGTTTCCTGCGTCTCTGACCCTGCTCACGCTGGGGTTTGCCCTCGCGTCCTTCAGTCTTTTCCTTGGGGTTCTTACCGCCCTTCTCGCCGCCCTGGCGCTGCTGACGGTTCTCGTCACCCTGACGCTGCTGACGCTGGCCCTGACCCTGTACCTGGCCGCCGTGTCTGCGGCGGTGATTGCGGTTTCTGCGGATCTCGCCGCCCTGCTGGCCGTCGCCCTGTCTGGGCTGCTGGTTGTTATTGTCCTGTCTCGCGTTATGCTGGAAAGCTGCGGGTGCAGCGGCATTGTTATCAGCCATGTTTTCCTCCAAGATCTTTTCTTCTTATTTCCTTAAACGATTAATTATAAACTTTGAATGCAAATAACTCAAACTCTGCTCTTGTAGAGCCTTACCCCGTGATCTTCGGGAACCTCAACGTCCAGATTCATGAGTTCCTTTGCGGGAACGATCACGAATGCGCGCTCCTTCCATCTCGGGTGAGGCACGGTAAGCCTCGGTGTGTCTATCTTTTCGTCACCGTAAAAGATAATGTCGATATCAAGCGTCCTGGGCCCCCATCTTATGGTCCTTACGCGCTTGCAGTCGTTTTCGATGCCCGATGTGAGATCAAGGAGTTCTTCAGGTTTGAGTGTCGTCTTAAAGCTTACGCAGGTATTCAGGAAATCGGGCTGATCCTCATATCCGACAGGATCGGTCTCATAAAGCGATGCTTTCCTTAGAGAATTGATCTGAGCGCACTCTTCAAGGCGCTCTTCGGCAAACGCAATGTTGGCTTCGCGGTCACCCATATTGCTTCCGATAGAAAGCAGGACTAATTTCTCATCTTGTCCGCTCAATCCTGACCTCCATCGTCTGAAAGACAGCAAATACGGGCGCGTCAGGCTTTCCGACTGTTACCGCACATGAAACCGCTTCAGGAACTTCCTTCATGACCATGTCCGCGATCATCTGTCCAAGGTGCTCTATGAGATTGCCGTAATCGTTTTCCACTATCTCTTTGGCCTTATCGCAGATTACCGAATAATCCGCCGTATCGGAAAGGTTATCGGTATCGCATCCTTTTATCCTGTCAAACCTGATCTCGATGGTAATGACAAACTTCTGTCCCTTGACCTTCTCCTCTTCGAAAACGCCGGTATGTCCGTAGAAGATCATGTTCTTAAGTACGATCGTATCCATATTTTTCTCCTTACCCGCCGTAAAAAACGCCGTCAAAGGCATCAAGAGCCAGTCTCGAAGCCTTAACGTCATGAACCCTTACCATGGCTGCGCCGGCTGATGCAGCCACGACGCTGAGTCCTGCCGTGATCCGGTCAAGATCCGTTTCAGAGACTTCCGTTGTTCCGGAAAGCGCTTTAACGAATCTCTTGCGCGATGCCGCATACAAAACCGGATATCTTCCGTCAAAGCCGAGCTTTGAAACGCCTTTCGTCAGTATTCCGTCCTGTTCTCTGGAAGTGCCGAAACCGATGCCGGGATCGGTCATTATCGAATCGTCCGGAATGCCTGCCTCCTGTGCTTTTACGATGCTCTTTTTGAGTTCTTCTTCAGCCCGCGCAAGCACATCACAGTCAGGTTCGTTTTCCGCAGCTCCGTTTGTGCGGGAATTGAACATCAATACCACTCCTGCGCCGTAGGATGCAACAGTCTCAGCCATCTTCTCATCACCCAAAAGGCCTGTTATGTCGTTGATAATGTCGCACCCGCATTCGAGAGCGGCTTTGGCTACTTCCGCTTTATAAGTGTCGACGGATAACGGTATATCGTATTTCTCTCGCAATGCAGTGATGACCGGAACGATCCTGGATATCTCTTCTTCTGCGGAAATGGGCTTGACTTTAGGATTTGTAGCCTCGCCTCCGATATCGATCACGTCGCATCCGCTGCTGACCATAAGCCCGGCCTGTTCAACGCACTTTTCGACCGAGGTAAACCTTCCGCCGTCGGAAAACGAATCCGGCGTACAGTTCAGTATTCCCATGATAAGTGTCTTTTTTCCGATCAGGAGCTGTCTGTTACGGCACTTAAATATGCCGGTGAACCTGTTGTCCGGCGCAATCATTATGATCAGATCCCCGAACGCTGCCTGTTGATCAGGGCAAGCGCTTCGTTACGTGTTCGAAGATCTGTCCTGCATCCGCCTCTCATGGCGGAAGTAACAGTCTTGGAACCGGGCTTTCTTATGCCGCGCATCGTCATGCAAAGGTGCTCAGCTTCAAGCACGACGCATACCGATCTCGCATCTACCGCGTGCTCGATCGCATCTGCGATCTCTGATGTCAGCCTTTCCTGAAGCTGAGGCTTTCTGGAAAGCGTATCCACGATCCTTGCGACCTTGGAAAGGCCGAAGATCTTACCGTCTCTCGGAATATAGACCACATGTGCCTTTCCGTGAAAAGGAAGAAGGTGATGTTCGCACATCGAATAGAACGGGATATCGCCGATGAGGATCATCTCGTCATTGCCTTCACCGTGGAAGACCTTGATATCCTTGCTGATATCTCTGTGAAGTCCTGCAAAGACTTCGGCATACATTCTGGCAACACGCTGAGGAGTATCTAATAATCCTTCCCTGTCAGGATCCTCGCCTATAGCTTCGAGAATGTCCCTGACGGCTCTCTCGATCTTAGGCAGATCCATATTCTTTTTGCTTTCTTCAGGTATCGAATTATCGTTTTCGAAATCGTACATTGAACCAAAACCTTCCTTACTTTAAGTGAAGCTTTCTGTATTCCATGGGCGTCATTCCCATGAGCTTTCTGAATGCAACGTTAAAACGCTGGGGAGATGAGAATCCGGACTGCAAAGAAATCGCAGAGACCTTGATCTCATTATTCTCCAGAAGCGAGCATGCACGCTCGATCCTCTTCTTCATGAGGTAGTTCATCGGGCTCATGCCCATCTCATGAACGAATGCCCTCGTAAAATATCCCTGGCTCAGGAAAACATACTGTGCGGCCTGCGCTACGGTTACGCCCTGGTCAAAGTTCGCATCCATATACTGTCTTGCGATCGCCACAAGTTCTTTTGCCTTGCCGGTCTTAACCCTGATATTCTCCTCCCACTCATTACGCATTGCGCGCGAAAGGTTGATCATGAGCTCGACCGTAAGAGTCTGGATCATAAGCTCCTTGGAATATCTGGAAGCTTTCATCTCGGAAACTATTCTTTCGGCAAGATGGCTGATCTCGGCTTTTTCAGAACCGGTAACGACGAAGCACGGATGGCTCGTCATCTCGTTGTCTTCGGTAAGTCCGAGATCCGCGAACTTGAGAAAGCTCTCCAATGAGATCTGTGCCATGGATCCCGGTATCGCTACGGACGGACCGGCACTCTTTGACTTATCGGGTTTGTTCTCGGGCGCGCTTCCTCTGCCTTCACGGGCAGCGGTAAGCTCCTTCGTATCGTGGATAAAACCGAAATACAGATTGAGCATGTCGGCCTTGCCGGACTTAACGACGAGCCTGTGCTTTACAAGAGGCCTTATTACGATGGTCGAGCCTTTGCCCAGTTTCATCTTTCCGCCTCCGTCGACCGAAAGCTCAATCTCGCCGTCGCGCAGATACAAAAGTTCGTGTGAGTTATGTGCGCTTTCCGAAGGGAGAGAATCTCCGGTGTCATAAGTATGTTCAATGCCCTCGATAACAACAGGTACAGATCCTGCTGACAAAAAGACCTCGTCTTCTATTGCCGAAAGCAGTTTGTTCGCCATCTTCTTCCTCCCGTCAGATGAAATTGATGCTGTCGATGTAGATCTCGCCGTTGCGGTCGTTATCTTCGATATAGATCCTGAGCTTTGAGAACCTGATGGGGCCCTCGTCGTTGTAGTTCAGGACGATCGTCTGCCAGTTGAGCTGCTGTCTGATCTCAGCCTCACCGAAATCCTCGATGATGAGTTTTTTCTTCTTCTGGTCGGGATTGAAGACTGTCAGCGCGATCCTCTTCCTGCCATAGATCTCGATAGGTGCAAAGAGAGATGCATATTCAAGGCAGGGTTCGAAACCGTAAAGCGACTTCTCTGTCTCATATCTGATCCTCAGGGATCCGTTTCCGGAAAGCTTGTGGATGTTATCAACGGATATGATGCCCTTGCCCTTGAAAGTACGGTAGATCTCGAGCATCTCGAAATCAGACTCGGGCGTGCGCTTGCCTACGAACTCGAGAGTATCGCAGTGCGTGAAGCTCAGATCGGGCGCGAAATATGCGGGATCCCTGTCGAACCTGAAAGGCAGGATCGGAAGCCCTTCGCCGTTCTTCAGCGTTGCGTCGTGAGGGAACGGAGTGAAACCGTAGGTGATGGATTCAGGGTTCTCGATGTCGTCGCGCCAGACCATGACGCACATGCCGTAAAGGCTCTTTGCCTGCGCAGGATAGAAGATCCTGTCAGGGCCTGCGATCGCAAAACCGGTGATCTCGCTCGCAGTATCGGGAATGCGAAGACCGCTGCCGAGATTGCTGAATTTGATGATCCTCTTGCCGCCTGCGATCTCGATGTCATTAGGCTCCGGTGAGGACTTGCTCATCTTAGGCGAAAAATGCGTTCCGAGTGCGATCGTTGCAAGTCTCGTGCCGAGCACGAAGCTTATCGTCTTGTCGGGAAGCAGCATATCGTGAAGGCTTACGATGCCTGAAGGCATTGTAAGGAGCTTCGTAAACGCAGTGAAATTCTCGTTGAATTCGAGAACACCGTAGGGGTTGTTGAAATCAACGTCATTCGGATGCATCGATACGAACAGTACCGAAGGCATTACGGCGTCATCAAATACCTGTCTGGGCTCGAACGTGTTGGACAGGGTTACCATGAGTCCCATCAGGAAAAGATCATATCTGTCGAACAGGAGTTCTCCCTTGTCAGGTGAGAAGCAGAAACCTCTTACGGGAAGTCCCCTGAGAGGATAGAGCTTCTGTCTGTAAAGCGTTGCCATACGGTATTTGGGCTTGATGTAATTCTTCTCATCCTCTGCCCTTAATCTTTCCTCATCGCGTTCCTCAAACTGGGGAAGCATATCGAATTCAAGCTGTTCGGCCGTATCGGTCGTGATGTTCTCCTTGTGGCCCTTAACCGTATTGAGCGAACTGTCTCCGGAAGTCGGGAAGTCGATATCGAGCGGCTTTATGTCATCCGGATCCTTGCCTTCGAGACGCTTGATCGCATCCGAAAGCGCTATGTCGATGTCGCCCTGAGCAGTGACCTTCTTGAGCTGTTCCTTAAGCTCAGCCTTTGTCTCGCGGCGCTTATCGATCTCGAGAAGGTTCTCATATGCTTTATCGTCAAGATAAAGTCCGAACGTCACGAGAAGATCCTTGAGAGCTTCAACGGAACCGAGCGCTTCGGGGCAGATCCAATTGATTATTGTCGAATCGGCACATGAAAGATCTACGATTCCGACAGGATATGATATCTGGTCGCTCAGAGTGTATGCAAAAGAGAAAGCCGATGAAGAAACTTCGGAAAGTTCCGCTGTATCGGTTACCTTTATCCAGTGTGCTTCTGCAAAACGGTCCTTGGGAGTTACAGGATAGATCTTCTCATCACCTTCAAGTCCGTTTCTGGAAGGCGTGAAGAATCTCAGGTAGTTCATTACCTTGCGCTTCATGGGAGTCTTGGTGGCATTTGCATCCTTCATCGGAACCGAAAGGAATTCAGAACCCAGGAAGACCCAAACGTCGCCGCACCTGATGTCGGTCATTGTGAGCGTATCGGTAAGGCACTTGAAAGTGAATGAGTATGCGTCAGAAGAAGCCTTGTACGCAGGAACCTCGAAAACAAAACGTCCCTTCGAAGACGTCGTTACCTCACGGCTCAAGATGACACCGTAATCAGTATCGAGCTTACTGACCTTTCTGCCGTCAGTAGGATCCTTGGTGATCTCAAGAGTAACGGTAGCGGACGGAGCCGCGAAACCCTCTATTTTAAACGGTACACCCTGCTGGAAAACGCATTTGCTGCCCAGCCAGCACGGAACGGAAATTGGACTATTCTGCATAATTCTGACCTCATAGAAAAACTACTACATCAGATTATTATACATTAAAAAAATTTGAAAAGAAAAATATATATAAATTCAGGCTTTGGCAACGATAACATTTAGACCTTTTTCCCTGCATTTCCTTACGCTTTCTTCTGAAGCGCCCGAATCCGTTATGAGATAGTCGATCTTGTCGGCCGGAATAAAGGATGATGCAGAATCGGTCATGAGCTTGGTCGAATCGATGAGAGCGGCTATCCTCTTGGCTCTTTCAGCGCAGAGACGTTTTAATTCGAGCTCATAGAAATTGTCGCCGGAAAGCCCGGACTCGGGTGAAAAGCCGTTTCCGGAAACAAAATAGATATCGGCAGAGAGACGTCCGACCATTTCCTTGCAGGAAAGTCCCTCAATGGCGCCTGAATGCGGTCTTAACATTCCTCCGAGGATTATTACCGACTTGAAGTTGCTGCATCGCTGAAGTTCCATAGCGGTATGTATGCCGTTTGTAACGACAGTTACGTTCTTTCTCGACTGCAGGAAAGGTATCATATGAAAAGTCGTTGAACTTGCATCCATGAAGATCGTGGAGCCATCCGTAACGAGATCTGCGGCAGCCTTGCCGATCTGATTCTTCAGTTCGACATGAGTCACGGCGCGGACCATGTAATTCTCACCGCTGTAAGACAGTGTCTTTCTCGGAAGCCTTATTCCGCCGTGGAATCGGACGATCGCACCTTCCCGTTCGAGTGCTCTTATATCAGTCCGCAAAGTGGCGCCGGTAACTCCGAGACGCTCCGAAAGGACCGTCGTGTTTATCTCCCCTTCTGCCGCAAGAACATCGAGGATCTGTTTTCTTCTGTCTGTAATACCCATGCCTCAAATGCTATCAACTGAAAATTCAATTGTCAACTTTCTTTCATTTGATTTTTATTCTGTTTTTCATCACTTTTGCCCGTTATTTGCTATAATAGTCAGGCATATGCGCCTGTGGTGAAATTGGCAGACACGCCAGATTTAGGTTCTGGTGCCGCGAGGTGTGCAGGTTCAAGTCCTGTCAGGCGCACCACCAAAAAGGCTGTCTCAAATGAGACAGCCTTTATTTATTCATCATCAAGTTTGAGAACGCTCATGAAGGCTTCCTGAGGAACCTCGACGGATCCCACCTGCCTCATTCGCTTCTTACCTTCCTTCTGCTTTTCGAGGAGCTTCTTCTTACGCGAGATATCACCGCCGTAGCACTTGGAAGTAACATCCTTACGGTATGCCTTGATCGTCTCACGCGCTATGATCTTTCCTCCAATCGCAGCCTGTACCGGGATCTCGAACTGCTGCCTCGGGATATTCTCCTTAAGCTTCTCGCACATCCTTCTGCCCCTTGCGTATGCCTTGTCGGCATGCACGATGAAAGAAAGCGCGTCAACGGCATCTCCGTTAAGGAGGATGTCGAGTTTCACGAGCTTGGACCTCTGGTATCCGCAGGGTTCATAGTCAAGTGAAGCATAGCCTCTGGTGCGGCTCTTGAGTGCATCGAAGAAGTCATAGATTATCTCGTTTAAAGGCATCGTGTAATGGAGCATTACGCGCTTTTCATCGAGATATTTCATGTCCGTGTATTCTCCGCGCCTTTCCTGGCAGAGCTCCATGATGTTGCCGACATAGTCCTTGGGGAGCATTATCGTCGCCTTTACGACAGGCTCTTCCATGTAGTCGATCTTCTCGGGGTCAGGCATGTTCGTAGGATTCGAACAGTCAATGACGGAACCGTCCATCATGTGGATCTTATAGATAACCGAAGGAGCGGTGCTGATCAGATCAAGTCCGAATTCGCGCTCGAGTCTCTCCTCGATAACTTCATAGTGAAGAAGACCTAAGAATCCGCATCTGAAGCCAAAACCGAGCGCAGCGGAGGTCTCAGCGTCAAATGAAAGTGCGGCATCGTTAAGCCTTAATTTTTCAAGTGAATCTTTCAGATCTCCGTATCTCGCGCCGTCAACAGGATAGATCCCGCAGAATACCATCTGCTGAATGCCCTTGTAACCGATAAGCGGCTCTGTTGCGGGGTTGTCGGCAGTCGTAACAGTATCGCCGGGAGCCGTATCCGCAACGTTCTTGATGGATGCGCAGATATATCCTACCTCGCCTGCTTCAAGCTTTTCGGAAGGAACGAGTTCACCCGGATGGAAATAACCGAGTTCTGTTACCGTGAATTCTTTTCCGGTATGCATCATCCTGATCTTACTGCCGGACTTTACCGTGCCTTCGCGTACGCGTACGCTGACGATAACGCCCTTGTAAGGATCGTATTTGGAATCGAATACGAGTGCCCTGAAAGGCGCGTTTCTGTCGCCTTCAGGCGCGGGAAGATACTTGACTATGCCCTCGAGCACCTCGTCTATGTTTATATCGCTCTTTGCAGAGATCAACGGCGCATATGAAGCGTCGATACCGATATCATCCTCTATCTCAGCTCTGACTTCCTCAGGCCTTGCCGAAGGAAGATCAATCTTGTTGATTACGGGAAGCACTTCAAGATCAGCATCGACTGCGAGATATACATTTGCCAGAGTCTGCGCCTCAACGCCCTGTGAAGCGTCTACGACAAGGATAGCCCCGTCGCATGCCGCAAGGGATCTTGATACCTCATAGTTGAAGTCTACGTGGCCCGGTGTGTCGATCAGGTTGAACAGGTATGTATTCCCGTCAGAAGCCTTGTAAGGCAGTCTGGCAGCCTGTGACTTGATCGTGATTCCTCTTTCCCTCTCGATATCCATGTTATCGAGGATCTGATCGGTCATCTCGCGCTTTTCCCTGACGTGGGTATGCTCGATCAGACGGTCAGCCAGAGTGGATTTTCCGTGGTCGATATGGGCGATGATGCAGAAGTTTCTAATATACTTTTGACTCTCGTCGGGCATAAACCAAAGTGTCTCCTCAGAATGTCCTTATCATGTTGAACGGGAAGATCCTGATCACCGCTACAGCAACGATCCTGTCTTCGGTAAAAGGTCCGAGATTGCGTGAGTCATTACTTACGGGACGGTTGTCTCCCAGGCAGAAATACTCATTGTCTCCGAGCTTGATCTCGTTATAGCCGTGAGCGGTACCGTAATCCATCATGGTGGTCTTTACGCCCTCCGGGAGATAATTCTCCTGAAGGATGTAATAGTCACTGTGGCCCATGGGCTTGATGTAAACGTTGCCGTCAGCGATCTTGACCGTCTCGCCGGGAAGTCCGACGATTCGCTTTATCAGATACTCGCTCTTGTTGTAGCCTTCCATGTTCTGGCCGTTCAATACAACGATATCTCCCCTGTCGTACTTCTTGATGTACGTTGAGATCTTCTGTGTGAAAAGAACGTCGCCTGACTCGAGCGTAGGGCTCATGGAATCGCCGTAAACGTTATCTCTCTGGATAACGAAAACAACCAGGAGGACGCCGGCGATGATGCCGATGCAGATTACTCTGAGCCAGTCCAGAGCCTCCGATATGACAGCCTTCTTCTTTATGGACTTAGTCTTGGGATCGACTGTCTCTTTCGCCGGCTTTTCCTCAGGAGCTTTCTCAGATTCTTTATCTGCCTCTTTGATCTCAAGAGTCTTTTTCTCAGGAACCGAGAGATCCTTGTTATCGGATGCCGCAGCAACCTCAGCATCAGCGGAGATCTCGGTAAGTTCTTTTGCCACTGCGTTTTCTGTTTCTTTTACAGAAAGATTGTTTTCATCAACTTTTTTCATTTGCCACCTTAATTAGGATTCTTCGGACTTCATAGCCGCGATTGCTTCTTCGTCTATCTTGATGGAGAGCTCCTTGAGCTGCTTGTCTGTTACATATCCCGGAGCATCCATCATTACATCCTGGGCGTTCTTGTTCATAGGGAACGGAATGACCTCACGGATGGTTTCCTCACCGGAAAGGAGCATGACCATTCGGTCAACGCCGGGAGCGATTCCCGCATGCGGCGGAGCGCCGTAGCAGAACGCGTTGTACATTGCCGGGAACTTGGCCTTAACGTCTTCCTCACCGAGTCTTACGAGCTCAAAAGCCTTGATCATGATCTCGGGATCGTGGTTACGGACGGCGCCTGATGAGAGCTCGATTCCGTTGACTACAAGGTCATACTGGTCAGCCATTATCGAAAGAGGATCGATCTCGCCTCTCTCAGCCTTGAGAAGGACGTCAAGTCCGCCTGAAGGCATGGAGAACGGGTTATGGCAGAACTCAAGTTCGCCGGACTCTTCGCCGATCTCGTACATAGGGAAATCAACGATCCAGCAGAATGCATACTGTTCTTTGTCCATGTGGCCCGGAACAGCGGCGCCGAATGTCTTTACGAGAACGCCTGCTGTCTTTTGAGCGGCTGTCTTTGCGCCTGCGGAAAGAACTACGAGTGTATTGGGCTTAAGGCCTAATGCGCTGATGACTTCGTCCTTCTTGGGAACGACGAACTTGGAGATGCCTCCGACGATCTCGGAGTTCTCGTCCATCCTGAACCAGTAGCCCTTGTTGCCGGACTGGATCTCAACGTCAGCCATGAGCTTGTCGATGAACTTGCGGCTCTCGTGGAAATCGGAGATAACGACAGCCTTGATCACGCCATCTGCGAAAGGAGCAAACTCCTCAGTGCGCAGGAGCTCTGTTACATCTGTAACTGTAAGGTCGATACGCAGATCCGGCTTATCGGAACCATACTTCTCCATAGCCTCACGGAACGGGATCCTTACGAAAGGAGAACCGGAAGCCCTGTCGTATTTGCCGTACTTTGCGAAAACGGGAGGCAGAACGTCCTCGATAACCTCGAATACGTCATCCTGGCTGGCAAAAGACATTTCCATGTCGAGCTGGTAGAACTCGCCCGGACATCTGTCGCCTCTTGCGTCCTCGTCCCTGAAGCAGGGAGCGATCTGGAAGTATCTGTCGATGCCTGATACCATCAGGAGCTGCTTGAACTGCTGGGGTGCCTGAGGAAGCGCATAGAACTTGCCCGGATGCTTACGAGCGGGAACGAGGTAGTCTCTTGCGCCTTCAGGTGAGGATACCGTAAGGATCGGTGTCGTGATCTCCATGAAGCCGTGCTCGATCATGGAATTTCTGAGAGCCGCGATAACGTTGCTTCTCAGGATGAGGTTCTTCTTGACCTCAGGGTTTCTTATATCGAGATATCTGTACTTGAGTCTTACTGCTTCATCAACGTCACGGCTGTGATTGATCTCGAAAGGAAGCTCGTTGTAACGGCAGCGGCCGAGAACTGTTACCTTTTCGGGAACGACCTCGATATCGCCTGTATCCTGCTTGGGGTTCTTTGAACTTCTTTCCCTGACGGTGCCTGTAACCTGGATCGTTGATTCCTTGGTTATGGCCTTGAATGTCTTCATCATCTCAGCTGTTTCGATGACCAGCTGTGTTGTTCCGTAGAAGTCACGGATTACTACGAATCCGAGCTCAGCTCCGACTTCACGGAAATTCTCGAGCCAACCTGCAAGCATTACCTGCTTGCCGCAATCAGCTATTCTCAATTCTCCACATGTATGTGTGCGGGACTGCATCTGTTACCTCCGAAAAACTTTGCCTCAGACGATGTTGTCCTGGCAGTATTTTACAAATCCATCAAGCTTAACGGGCGTCTCTTCGCCTGTAGCCATGTTCTTGACCTTAACTTCGCCGCTGGCGATCTCATCGTCACCGATGACTGTGAGATAAGGAATCTCCTGCTTTCCGGCATATTTCATCTGCGCGCGGAAAGACCTGCCTGCGAGATCAGTCTCACAGCCGATGTCTGCAAGCCTCAGTTCATAGCAGAGCTTGGAAGCCGTCTTCTTCGAACCTTCAGACATGGCAGCGATGTACATCTTAACGTGTGACGGCTTTTCAGGAAGCTTGCCCTGTGCTTCGGCTTCGATAAGGAGTCTCTCAACGCCCATTGCAAAACCGATGCCCGGTGTGGCGGGGCCGTCCATCATGCCTACGAGTCCGTCATATCTTCCGCCGCCGCAGATTGTACCCTGCGTTCCGACGTTCTCGGAAACGAACTCGAAAACAGTTCTTGTGTAATAATCGAGACCTCTTACGATGTTGGGATCGATCTCGTACTTAATGCCGAGTGAATCAAGCTCACTCTTAAGGCCCTCAAAGTGAGCCTTGCAGTCATCGCAGAGATAATCGATGAGGCGGGGTGCGTTCTTAACGACATCCTTGCCGCCGTCGATCTTGCAGTCGATCATACGCAGAGGGTTCCTCTCGAACCTTTCCCTGCAGTCTTCGCACATCTCGCCGATGTGGGGCCTGAAATAATCCTTGAGTATCGTGTTGTAAGCAGCACGGCACTTGGGGCATCCGATCGAATTGATACGGAGTGCAATATTCTCGAGTCCCATCTTCTTGAAGAAAACATCAACGACGGAAATGATCTCCGCATCGATGGAAGGACCTTCGGCACCGAAAGCCTCGAGACCGAACTGGTGGAACTCCCTGTATCTTCCCTTCTGCATCTTCTCATAACGGAAAGCGGTGATGTTGTAGAACATCCTGACCGGTGTGGGAAGCGAAGTCATGCCGTTCTCGATGAAACTGCGCACAACGCCTGCAGTACCTTCAGGTCTCAGCGTAATGCTCCTTCCGCCCTTATCCTCGAAGGTGTACATTTCTTTTGTAACGACGTCTGTAGTGTCGCCGACACCCCTGGCGAACAGGTCTGTCTGCTCGAAAGTGGGAATCCTTATCTCCTCATAGCCGAAGGAATGGCATACGGAAGCAAATGTCTTCTCTGCTGTCTGCCATCTGTAGATTTCCGAAGGCAGGATATCCTTCGTACCCTTCTGCGCGCTGAATTTCATCGGCAAATTCTCCCTTTATATTAATTAAACACGCGTAATTATAAGGCTAATGCCATGATTAAACAAGTTGAGCCGCAAATTTGCCGTAGAATGACCATTAACAGTAAAAAAACTGTCACGGAAATAAGTGAACGTGACAGTTTTTTGAAATATCAGTTTAATACCCGTAAGCTAAATTACATCTCTGAAAGCCTGCGCAGCCTCTCAAACATATCGTCTAGCGACGTCTTTGCCGGTTCCGGTTCCTCGGGAGCAGGCTCCGGTGTCTCGATATTGCTCGTAACTGCGGTAAGTTTGCTGGATTTAGCAAGTTCCCTTGCAAGGATGCCATTGCTGGGAATGCTGATGCCGCTCTCAAACTTAATGCGGCTCGGCTTCGGCTCAAGGTTCCTGACCGCGTCACGGATGCTCTTGGCAGGTGAAACAAGAGAACTGACGGGAGCGATAATCGGTTCAGATTCTGCAGGAACAGCCGCGCTTTCATCAGGTTCATCAGGGATGACATTGCGTTCAGGCATATGTACAGCCTTGGGAGTCTCCTCGCTTGCAGGAACATACTGAACTGTAAGGTCAGCCTCATCTTCAACTCCGGAAGCTATTCCGCAGTAAAGCCTGGCGGCAGTAACAGCTTCAAAGATCGCCTTTCCGGAAGCAAGCTCGCATGCTACGGCAGCCGTAAAATTCTTCTTGCTCGTAGGCGAATGTGATGCCGTGCCGTCAAACCATTTTGCCTTGCCTCCAAGGACAAAAAGATCTCTACCTCCGGTCTTTCTGCATCCTTCTATGAAAACGACACAGTGGAATTTCTCGCAGATCGTCTCGGCAGCCTGCCTTGCGTCAGCGGGGCCGTGACATTCAATACCTGAAAGAAGTTCTGCCTCATAAAGGTTTATCGTAAGAAAATGTACATTCTGCATCAGACTGCCTACTACTGCATCGTAGGTGTCATGAGAAATAAGTATCTTGCCTTCAGGTGAGATTATGGACAGCTCTGCGACCACTGCAGAGTGATCGTACTTCATGAGTTTTGAGGAAACGGTGTTGACCGCACTTGCCTCTCTGATCATGCCGATGAAGATCGCATCGAATTTTTCCTGGCTGAAACAGTAATCAAGGACTTCGCCTATATCTGTCTGTTCGTCGGCATCTTCGCCCGTAAACTGCGGAACGGCGATCATCGACTCAACATTGTAATCACTGTATGTATTGACACAGCGCTGTACGCTGTATCTTGTATTCTCAATAGAATCGGCAACCGAAAGGATGCGTTTCATTCGCCACAAGCTCCCACAACAAACCACTAAATCACCCAAAAAAACTGGGGGCAACTAAATTGTAAAATGCGGGGATTTGGTTAACAACTTGCAAAAGGGCACATTATATCAAATCAAGTTTGGTGAAAATGGCAAATGACAGAATTATCTTCTTCGGCATACGTACGCCATCCAGTCATTATCGGTCTTCGACTCGATAATCTCCATGCCGGCTTCCGCAATAGCCTTCTCTACTTTGTCTTTCTTGGTGTTGATGATCCCTGAGCAGATAAACAGTCCGCCGTCAGCAAGCCTTGCGGGAATGTCGCCTGCGATCATCGCAATTATGTCGGCAATTATATTGGCAACGATAAGGTCATAATCATTGCGCTTTGCGTCTTTAAGCTCGCCTGTATGGCATTCGATGTCGCTGCATCCGTTGATGCCGCAGTTATCGCGGGCAACGTCAACGGCAAGCTTGTCTATGTCGATCGCCTCAGTGATACCGCTGCCTAATTTTTTCGCGATTATCGCAAGGATTCCTGATCCCGTGCCAAGATCCAGAACGGTTCCGTCCTTCTTAAGATACTTGTCGATCAGTTTTGCGCACATTGACGTGGTCTCATGCGTACCGGTTCCGAAAGCCGAACCCGGATCGAGTATTATCTTGTGCTCCGCCTCGATGGAATCAGGATCGAGCCACGACGGGCAGATCGCGACACGGTCGGAGATCTTGAACTCCTTATAGTATTTTTTCCAGTTGTTTGCCCAGTCCTCGTCCTTGACATATTTCAGGCCTTCAAAGCCCTGTCCCACGGGCAGAAATTCACCTATGTCGGCAAGTCTGGCCTTGATGAATTCAACGGCATCTTCGGTCTTCATTGTCTTGCCGGAGATATTTCCGTAGATGGTGCCAATGCCTTCGGGATTAAAGAATTCCTCGTTCTTTGCGCCCATTCTTACAAAACCGTCATCAAGCTCTGCAAAATAAGACCTGATGACCACATCGTTTCCGTAAGACTTATACGTACCGTCATCCGCATAACTGAGCGGATCGTTTTCAACGGTATTCCTGAACTCATACGGATCTGTTACGGCTATTCCGTCACATCCGGCCTGCGCGAGCATCTCGCTGATAGCTTCAGATGCTTCTTCTGTCGTTCTGATAGTAATCTCTGCCCATCTCATAGTCGTTTACTTGAATATATTCCTGATCTTCTGAAAGAACTGCGACCTCTTGGTATAGTTGCGGTCCGTCAGGGTGTTGTTGAACTGCGTAAGGAGCTGTTTCTGCTCGCGCGAAAGCCCCGTAGGAACCTCGATATAGAATTTGAGAGTATGGTCTCCCTTCATGTTCGGGTTCGTTTTATTCGGTATTCCGCGTCCTCTTAAGACACTGGTGTCACCGGGCTGTGTGCCTTCCTTGAGAACGAACTTTTCCTTGCCATAGATCGTAGGAACCTCGATCTCTCCTCCCAGTGCAGCCTGCGCGTAAGTTATCGGCACATCACAGAATGTGTTGGTGCCTTCCCTTCTGAATACGTCATGGCTCCTGACACGGAATTCGATGTAAAGATCGCCGTAAGGTCCGCCGTTCGTTCCGGGCTCGCCCTCTCCCTTGATGGGAAGAAGATCACCGGTATCAACGCCTGCAGGGATCTTGATGTGAAGTGTCTTGGATGTCTTAAGTCTTCCTCTTCCGCGGCATTGAGTGCAGGGGGTTTTGATGACTGTTCCCCTGCCGCTGCAGGTAGGACATGTCTTGGTAACCATTGTCATGCCGAAAAGAGTCTGTGTCTGCTGCTGTACGCGTCCCGCGCCGCGGCATGTCGGACATGTCTCGGGTGTCGTTCCGGGCTGTGCGCCTGAACCGTTGCACGCTTTACAGAGATCTTCTTTGGTTATCTGGATATCCCTTTCAAGGCCGAAAGCAGCTTCCATGAACTCAAGCGACATATTGTACTTGAGATCGGATCCCTTCTGAGGGCCGTTTCTCCTGCGGGAAGATCCGCCTCCGAAACCGCCGCCGAATATGCTGCTGAAAATATCGCCGAGATCGACGTCATAAGCGCCGTATCCGCCACCGCCGCCAAATCCGTTCTGATCAACACCGGCGTGACCAAACCTGTCGTATTTCGATTTCTTATCAGGGTCAGACAGGATCGAATAAGCTTCATTGATCTCTTTAAATTTGGCCTCAGCATCCTTGTCACCGGGATGTAAGTCCGGGTGATATTTCTTGGCCTGCTGTCTGAAAGCCTTCTTTATCTCGTCATCGGAAGCATTCTTATCTACTCCGAGGACCTCATAATAATCTCTAGCCAAAGAGGAACCCCTCCGTTCTTGTATTCACGTTCTCAATACAGATATATCCGGCACATCCGAAAAACGGAAGTGCCGGACTATTGTATCAGTTTTTAATTGGATCAGAAGTCTCCGCCTGCGCTCTTGGGGCCGTCCTGAGCTCCTGCATCACCGTAGCCTGCGTAGTCCTGAGGACCGGTCTGTCCCTGAGGGCCGCCGGCTGCACCTGCAGCACCTGCTGCGCCGCCTGCTGCCTGGTAGAGCTTTTCGGAAAGCTTGTAGATTGCCTGTGTAAGGCCTTCTGTATCAGCCTTCATAGCCTCGGTGTCATCCTTTGCGATGGAATCCTTAAGCTTTGCGATAGCATCGTTGACGGGCTGCTTGTCGGAATCGGTGAGCTTGTCGCCTGCATCCTTCATTGTCTTCTCAGCCTGATATACAGCGGACTCAGCCTGGTTCTTGACCTCGATCTTCTCCTTGTTGGCCTTGTCTTCTGCTGCATGCATCTCAGCTTCCTTGACTGCCTTCTGGATATCTTCCTCACTCATGTTGGAAGAAGACTGGATCGTGATCTTCTGCTCACGGCCTGTGCCCTTATCCTTAGCGCTTACGTTAACGATACCGTTTGCATCGATATCGAATGTAACTTCGATCTGCGGAACTCCGCGGGGTGCGGGTGCGATA
>JAIKZM010000058.1 GCA_024682215.1 Saccharofermentans sp.
AGCAAGAGCTCTTGCGGAAACATGGAAAACGCAAGGAAGGAGCTCGCCTGCGATCTTATACATGTTAGGAATCATCAGGAGGAGACCCTGCGAAGCGGTATACGTTGTGGTTAATGCACCTGTAGCGAGTGAGCCGTGAACAGCACCTGAAGCGCCTCCCTCAGACTCCATCTCGACGATGTTAACCGTCTGTCCGAAAATATTCTTTCTGCCCTGCTGAGCCCATTGATCTGTGTGGTCAGCCATAGGCGAGGACGGTGTGATCGGGTAAATTGCGGCGTTCTCGGTAAAAGCATACGAAGTATACGCAGCAGCCTCGTTACCGTCCATGGTCTTCTTTGTCAGTTCTGCCATAAACTTGGATCTCCTTTGGAAAATTTTAACCTTATTCAGGGTGGATACCATCCCGACATCAGTCTACAAAACAGCATCTATTATAAACCTTTTATTAGTAATTGGCAGACATAAAACAACCAAATTCATAATTAGTTTTTTGTTTATTGGAGGCCGCAGGATATCGGAGTGCTCCCGAAGCAGCAAAAATGCAAAAAACACAGGCTGCAATCCCGTAAGATCACAGCCTGTTTTTCATATAAGTCACAGTTGGAAATTATGCGTTGTTAGCCGGTGCCTTGGTTGGAGCCTTTGTCGTAGCCTTGGCCTTGGTAGGCTTAGGTGTAGCGGTCGGCACGCCGGAAAGCTCACCGGTCTTCGGATCAAGCTTTGCGTGTTTACCGTTCGGCAGGAGTGTTCCTACTGCCACCTTCTTCGTATACGATCTGAAGTTTGATGTGGCGATCTTTTTTCTCTTGATCTCCTTACCGCTCTTGTCATACCAGACCTGATATGAAACTACGGTGCAGGCGTTGTGTGCAGTTCTTACTGTTTCCTTCTCGCCTACCTTCATCTCGGGATCTTCAACATATTCAACCTTGGTAGGAGTCTTTGACTTTGATGTCGTCTTACTTTCAAACTTGATCGTCTGTCCGTCGGGAAGCTTCTTTCCGTAAAGCTCTACATGGCAGATTCTGTCGCTCTTGCTCCACCAAGCAACGACGATTATCTCTCCATCGGTCGTATTCTTGAACTTGAAGTCAAGATGAGGATAGTCAACCGTAGCGTCCTGGCCCAAAGGCAGATATGTTGACGGGAAAGCGTGAGGATGACGTTCTGTGGCAGTCAGTCCTGCCTTGATAACAGCATTATACAGTGTGGAGCTTACCTGGCAGATTCCTCCGCCCAGACCCTGCTCATACTGCCCTCCGGCAATAACCGTAGCCTCTTTGAATCCTCTTGCAGCAGTTCTCTGTCCTACTACCTTGTTGAATGAGAACTCTTTGCCGGGCTTAAGGATATAACCATTCATGTAGGCGCAGGCCTTCTTGATGTTGTTGTTACGGTTTGAATTCCTGGTCGTCTTGGATGTGCAGTAACTGATGCGGCCGAATGTGGCATTGATCGAAGCTTCCGTGATGTCAGGTGAGATGATCTCTGCTTCTACGGGAACGCTGCCGACATAGTTACGGGAATCAAGCATCTGCTTAACCTTCTCGGTCGTAGCGGGAATGTCGATCTTGTATCCCTTCTTCTCGGGAACGATTGTAAAAGCACGGCTGTCGGGATCGAATGTCTTGATCTCCGCATTCTCAGGTTCAAGGTGGAATGTCTCAAGGAGCATCTTAACAGTCTCTTCAACACCCTCATGCTTGACGGTATAAGCTGTCTTGTATTCCTTCGGATCTACCTTAAGGGACTGAACGCCGTTGAAATATTCAGTGAGTGTTGCATTGTCCTCGCCGCCCTTGAGCCTGTAGAGGCTGAAAGCTTCATTGATGACATCGTCTGTGTTGTATTCGAAAGAAACATTCGAGAAATCGAGATCGTATTCCTTGCCGTCAAGTGAAAGGGAGATCGCAACCTTTTCGGGAGACTTGGGCTGTGCAGCTACGACTGCAGCCTTAGCCTGCTCTTTGGTCATGCCTCCGACATCGATGCCGTCGATCACTGTTCCAGCAAAGAACTTGTCAGTTGAAATGTAAGAAAGTGCATCCTCTACGAAAACGTTAGCGGTGCTGCCGTCAGCCATGCTGGCAACGATGGTCTCTCTGAAATAACCGGTCTTGATGAGATATCCGAAATAAATGGTTACGACGATCGCTAAACATACGACCGGAGTAATGATCATGATCGCAAGAGGAGTCCTCGGCTTGCCGGTGCGCTTCTTGTACCGCTCATCAGCCTCTTTCTGCTTAGCCTGCTTGGCCTTGATCTGCTGGCGCTTCTTGCTCGTTACGCCGAGAAGGCTGTAATCGACCTCATTTGATTTCTTCGCGGGAGCCACTTCTGCCGGTGCTTTGACAGCTTTCGCAGGGAGTGCGGCCTTGACGCCGGAATCCTTTCTGACGCTCAGTTTCTTTTCTGTATTATTCTGTCCATTGCCAGCACGCTTCTTGGGAGCACCTGAACTGCGGGCATCAACTTTCTTCATATAATTGCCTCATTATCAATATGCATACACAAACAATTCCGGATGCCGGAATTCAATTATTATAATATTAAAAATCGCAAATAATTCAATTTGACAAAAATACCTCATATTTGCCCTATGCGTGATGTAAAATTGTTTATACTTCACCCGAAGGACGGAGGATTGGCTTCAGATGACAAGTTACAAGGCTGTTTTGGCGGCAGACATGGATTTTACGCTACTGCTGCCCGGTGAGGACGTTCCTCCGGAAAATGTCGCTGCCGTAAAGCGGCTTCAGGACAACGGCATTGCCTTCACCATCGCTACAGGACGGTCTTCTTTCCTTGTAGGCAAATTTGCAGAGCGTCTCGGTATAGACATTCCCATAATTACCGGCAACGGCGGAGCGCTGTTTGATCCGAAAGAGCGCAAAGACATTATGTCCATGGATTTCTCAGGTCAGAAGTCAAAAGATCTTCTCCGTCTCATGATCGAGAACGAAGTCAATGCCACGCTTTATTCCGTCACCGGCATCTACTTTACCAGGTGCTCCAAAAGAAAGTTCTTCTGCGAGGACTATAACAAAGACGTCGAACCTTCAAAAAAAGCTCCGCTCTTCGATCTGGATGACGACTGCTGGAAAAGGGATGACCTCCCGCCTTTCAACAAATTCCTGCTGATAGATCCTCCGGAAAACGTTTCCGAAAAGATATGCACCGATCCTGACCTCACGGTCATCTCCTCGGGCCCCAGTCTTCACGACATAATGACCGCCGGCGTCTCCAAAGGCAAAGCCCTTCTTGATCTGGCGGATTATCTGAACATACCGCACAGCATGACTTTCGCCATCGGAGATTCCGACAACGATATTTCCATGATCGCTGACGCGGGATACGGCATAGCCATGGGCAATGCCTGTGACGGCGCAAAAAAAGCGGCCGCGTATGTTACCGCGGCCGTTTCTGAAATGGGTTTCGCCAAAGCCGTGGATGACTTCGTCATTCCCACGGTATCTTCATTTATCTGAGCTTAGCCTCAACATATTCCGAAACTTCAGTCTTGAGCGCTGCAAGTCTCATGACAGCCTCAGCTTCGCATGAATCATAAACTCCGAAATAGATCTTGAGCTTGGGCTCGGTTCCGGAAGGTCTTGCGCAGGCCCAGTCGAGACCCTTCTCGCCTCCGAGTTCATAAAGAAGAACGTTGGACTTAGGCAGATCGATCGGTGTCACCTTAACTTCGCTGCCGGTGAAATCGTATCTCTTGGATGTCTTGTAATCCCTTACGGCAAAGACCTTCGGGCCTCCGAGCAGAGTCTCTGAAGCCTTAACGTCGGTAACAGCCTCAAGCTCGCTCCTAAGTTCCTTCATGCTGTTCTGGATCTTCTCGATCCCCTCTTTTCCTTCAAGGGTAACACTTACAGCCTCTTCGAAACCGTAACCGTACTTCTCGTAAACATGAGCAAGACGGTCGGCAAGTGTCTCGCCCTTCTCGAATGAAGCCGCAGCCATGTTGCAGATGAGCATGGCGGCAACAACGGCATCCTTGTCACGAACATCGCGGCCGGAAAGATATCCGTAGCTCTCTTCGAAACCGAACTGGAAGTGCTTGCTTCCGAACTCGTCATCAAGCTTGATCCTCTCACCGATAAACTTAAAACCGGTAAGCACTTCCTGGAGTTCCACGCCGAAAGCCGCGCAGATGGCGCCTGCGAGTTTTGAAGAAACGATGGTCGTAACGGCGAATGAATCCTTGGGAAGCTTTCCTGCCTTCTGCTTCGCATCGAGGATGTAGTCGAGGAGCATAAGTCCCATCTGGTTGCCGGTGAAGCACTTGTATGTGACTTCGCCGTCATTCTCGATCCTTGCCGCAGCACCGATCCTGTCTGAATCAGGGTCAGTACCGAAGACCAGTGATGCATTCGTCTTCTTGGCGAGCTCGATCGCCATGGAAAGAGCTTCCGGGTTCTCAGGGTTAGGCAGTGTTACTGTCGGGAAAGCGCCGTCAGGTTTTTCCTGCTCGGGAACGATGTGGATGTTCTTGAATCCCACGGCTTCAAGGATCCTCCTGACAGGCTTGTTTCCTGAACCGTGCAGAGGCGTGTATACAATGCTCATGTCTGCCTGTTTTGCGATAGCTTCAGGATCGACAACGAGCTTTGTCAGCATTTCGGTGTAAGCCTGATCGACTTCAGGTCCGAAAGTGGTTACAAGGCCCTTTGCCTTGGCTTCTTCAAGATCCATCATCTTAACGGTCCTGATGTCACTGATAGCGCTGATGTTGGCAAGCACCGCATCAGCTGCTTCAGGAGGCACCTGGCCGCCGTCCTCACCGTAAACCTTATATCCGTTGTACTTGGCAGGGTTGTGAGAAGCGGTGATCATAACGCCTGCAAATGCCTTGAAATATCTTACCGAGAACGAAAGAACAGGAACCGGCCTGAGCTCGTCTGAAAGCTTGCTCGGGATGCCGTTAGCTGCAAGGACCTGCGCTGTGATCTGTGCAAATTCGGGAGAAAAATGCCTGGAATCATATGAGATCACGACACCTCTCTTTATGGCATCCTCGCCCTCGGAAAGGATGTATTTTGCAAGTCCCTCGGAAGCCTTGGCAACCGTGTAGACGTTCATCCTGTTTGTTCCTGCACCCAGAACGCCTCTTAAACCCGCCGTACCGAATTCGAGATCCCTGTAGAATCTGTCCTCGATCTCCTTCGCATCGTCCTTGATGGCGATCAGTTCGTTCCTTGTTCCCTCATCGAAAAAGGGATCGGTGCTCCAAAGCTTGTACTCTTCCAAGTAGCCCATGATCAAACCTCCGTTTTAACCTCTGTATTTTTTGTTTCTTTACGCTTGTTGAGTAATGTCCTGTCGATCACTACGAATACCGCAAGACAGACTATTCCGGCACAGGATACGGCAGCTCCCGCCTTGAGTCCCGGTGCAGTGAAACTGAGCTCGACAGTGTGTGAGCCCTCAGGGCATTTAAATGACAGGAAAGCATCCTGATACTTGCCGAGTTCCGCTGGCTGGCCGTCGATGGTCATCGTCCATCCGGATTCGGCAGGGATCGTGGTTATTACCATCTCATCGGAGCCCAGTCCGTTTACGGCAAACTTAGCATATCCGTCCTCAAGCACTTCGGTCCTTACCTTGGTAAGATCGACCGTTTCCATCTGCTTTTCGAACAATTCATAATCAAAATATCCGAACTTCATATCGATATAGGACCAGTCATCCTCATCCGAAAGGATAGTAACCGTGACATCCTCTCCTTCCTTGAACGAGCCGATCCTGAAAATCTGAGAGTAATAGCAGTTGCTCTCGAACATGTTGACCATTATGCCGTTGACGAAAACATTCGTGTCAGACAGGATCCTTGCGGTCGAAAGATTGCAGTAGATCTCAGACGATACGGGAGCCTTGAACTTGTATTCGACCCTTATCGGGAGCTTAGAGTTCTGACGGTAGATCATCTTAAGTCTCTTGTTAAGCTCCTTGGATACGCTGCCTTCAAAGCCGATGGGATCGTCATAGCTTACGGAAGAAGCATTCGATCCGGACGTATCAGAGGTGCTCTCCGTGCCTTTTTCCTCTCGCTCTTCCCTGATCACTTCGGCACGGCTCCTGTAACCGTTCTTGTCGTAGCTGATGCCGTTCGTGATCACAGGTTCGGGGATCACTCCGTCTTCAAACGTCACGAAGAAATCCTTGGTAAAACTCTCAGGGAACATCGAGGAATACCATTCGTTTTGGAAAGCAAGATAGTTCTTGTTGTCGGCCGTTTTCTCAAGTTTGTAAAAATCAAACTTATCCGCCGAAGCAGCAGCCGCAAACGCTATCGGAAGGGTCTTCCCGGCCTTGTAGAAATCAAGGGTGTTTTCATAGGAATCCGTGCCGGTCTTTTCATAGAAAGAGATCTCTCTTCTGCTTGCCACGCTTCCGACAGAGAGGAATGCATCGTTCGAAGGGATGACCTGATCGTATGCCACCGCGAAGTAGTTGTAGTTTACGGGATAACCGAGCTGCTTAAGGAAGTGGTGCATCCTCTTGTTCGAATTCGAATTGAAGAACGAGACGTTGCGGAAATTGCCGTAGATCTGCTCACCCTCTTCCGTGTAATAAAGCGGGTAGTATCCGGATATGTGCTCGGTCTCTGCTCTGGCGGCGCCGAGTTCGGCATTCTGCTGTGCAGCTTTCCGTCCGAACTCCTCGACCGCATGAATGCTGGAGATATACTCTCTCGCATCACCGGAGAACATGGTGAAACTCTCGATCTGCGAAGTAAGCATCGGTCCTGCGAACACAAGCTCAAAACCCACGATGATGGCGAGCATCGGCGAGATTATCTGGGGAACGTCCCTGAACTGGTCAGGCCACTTCTTTATGCCGTAACCGGCGATCATCAGCGCATAAACGACAATGAACACAAGGTTGTAAATAAAGATCTTATCCTGGTCCTTGAAAGCGCCTACGGCATAGACGATGACCAGCGCGGAACCGACGATAACAGCGGCGCGGGTTACGTCCTTAAAAGGGATCTCGGTCGCACGTTCAAGAACACGCAGCGTAATCACGAGGAATACCGGAAGGAATACGAAAGCGTGCCTGTGCGCGAACCAGTTCGGGTCGTCAAATACCTGCCATGCCTTGTCCAGATAGTAGAACCCCGTTGAAAGGAGCACGCCTGCAAGGCACAGGATATGGATGATCTTTTCGCGTCCGTTAAAGACTTTGCTCGTAATGTATACGATCACCAGCAGAGTGACCATGAGACTCATGAACAGGAACGGATAGTTCGCCGGCAATACGTCACCGAACTCCTTGGGTTCGCCCATAAGGAACATCTTAAGGAGCGTCAGAGGAGAATACATTATGAGGTCCGGAGAAGATGATTCCTTCGTCTTGTCACTGTTGACTATCGTATCGATGCCTACCGGAAGGATCAGGACGGCCGTACACATACCTGTAAAGCCGGCCGCAAGCACATATCTGACAGCTGTTCCGACTGCCTTTTTGATATCTGTCTTCAGCTCGATCAGCCTTACGACAAGGTAAAGAAAACTGAATATTCCGACCATGTATGAGATGTAATAGTTAGCCACGAAGAGCACGAGCAGTGTGAAGATTATGCCTGCATAACGTCTGCGCGTGATGAACTTTTCGGCGAAATAAAGGAGCAGCGGCAGGAGCATATAGCCGTCGAGCCACATAATCTGGAATGCAAATGCCTGTGCATAGAGTGAAAACGCATACGCTAAACCTAAGAGCACCGGCCACTTCGTCTTGGGATCAGAAGCCCTTGTTCCAAGGAACAGTGTCATAAAGGCTGAACCGAAACTGAACTTCAGGATGACCAGGAGGATGACGACCAGGTCAACCTGTGAAGGATCGAAAAGCAGATAGATAAGGTTGAGCGGGCTCGCCATGTAATAACCGAACGTGCCCATGAAATTCTTACCCAGTCCCAGCTGGAACGAATATGTGAGATTGCTTATCAGATGCTCTGACCCGCCTCCGGCAAGGCTTAAGATACGGGATCTGTTGAGAGCGAGAAAAGGCGCATACTGGGCCTTAAGATCACTTAAGATAAAAGAATACTGGCCGGTGGGATATTTATTGCATATTACCGCAGTGAAAATATACAGGGCAAGCGCAAGAAAGAATGAAAGCAGCGGCCGCATGTCAGGTTTGTTCCTTGACTTCAGGGCAAGAGCCGGCTCCTTTGTCTTGTTACGGGCTGTGGAAGGCTTCTTCCCCTGTCCCAGCGTGTCCAACTCCTTCATATGTTCCCCTACCCTTCCGATCGCGGTCACTGTACGCTATCAAAATATATCAATTGCTGAATTTTTTGATTATAATACATTTTATTAAGCCGTTCCAATTTTACGGCCTCACGAAAGGCGGATATGACAGCATGCTTGTAAGCCTGATAATTCCCTGCTACAACGAGGAAGAGGTTCTTCCCATACTTTATGATGCGCTTTGCGGCGTCAGAGAATCCATAAAGGATTCCGGAAAAGAGTTCGAATTCATTTTCGTAAGCGACGGAAGCCGTGACAAGACCGAAGAGATCATAAAGGGATTTGCAGCGAACGATCCGGGTATCCGCTATGTTTTCTTTTCAAGGAATTTCGGTAAGGAAGCCGCAATGTATGCGGGCATGAAAAAATCCAAGGGTGATTATGTCGCCATCCTCGATGCCGATATGCAGGATCCCCCGTCTCTCATTCCTTCCATGATCGCAGATCTCGACAGCGGCGACTATGATGTCGTAGCCGCAAGACGTGTCACCCGTCAGGGCGAACCGCCGATCAGGAGTTTTTTCGCAAGATGTTTCTATAAACTGATCAATAAGATGATCGATGTCGAGATCGCCGACGGCGCCCGTGATTTCAGACTCATGAGAAGACAGGTCGTGGATGCGATCTTAAGCCTTTCAGAGAGGCAGCGTTTCTCCAAAGGTATATTTGCCTGGGTAGGTTTCCGCACCAAGTGGGTTGAACATGAGAACGTTGAAAGGGCTGCAGGCGAGACAAAGTGGAGTTTCTGGAAGCTTTTCCGCTATGCCATCGACGGTATCGTGGCATTCACTACCGCGCCTTTGAGACTTGCGACCTACGCAGGATTCTTCTTTGCCATTGCCGGATTCATTTATCTGATCTACTACTTCATAAAGGCAATAATCGGCAGGATCTGGGACATTGTTGCCGGATACCCTTCACTTCTGTGCTTCATCCTCTTCATCGGAGGACTCGTTCTTATGGCACTCGGAATAATCGGTGAATATCTCGGCAGGACCTATATCGAGACAAAGGCAAGGCCGATCTATATCCCCATGGAAGAGTCAGAAGACGATTAACCGTTATCCTGTTTCTTTGCGAGATACTTAAAGAAGAACGTTTCTTCGTAATTGCTTGAAATGTAATTATGCGTAACATTCCAGGTATGCTCGGATTGTCTGATGTTTCCGAAAGATCCGATTTCCTCGGCATTGTGATCAGCACCCGTAAACTCGCTTCCAAGAACGTAATAAGCCATGACAAATGACGGATAGATCATAAGTATGACCGTAAGCATGGCAAACGCCAGTTTGATGACATCCTTCTTTTTTCTCTTGAGTTTCTTTTGAACTATGATCTTATCGGCATCGTATAGATCCTTAAGATAGCGGGCAAGGAGAACGCAGAGGACGAATCGGGCTGCCATCGAACTTCTCATGCAGAAATCGTTGACTTCACTGACCTTGTAGACCGGTATTATCAGGAGTTCTGCGATCGCCGCGATGAACATTATGTTTTTCTTCTCAGTCTTCCAAAGTATCAGCGCAATCGGAACCACCTCGATCAGGATGAACACGACATAGACGACAGGCGCCAGTGCTGGGTTGTCCATGAATTCCCAGAAGAATCCCTTGATCATGGTAGATGAGTGGTTGCCGAGATAGAACGGACCGTATACTGCTACAAGAAGTACACAGGGGATAATGTTCGTAAAGCTGAACAGATTCTTTAAGACCTTGCCTGTACCGCCTTCGCGCATAGGTTTCGAAAAGATCCTGACAAGGACCAGCGGGAACAGGCCGATCACACCCCACGGCGAATAGGTTAACATTATGCCTCCGGCAAGACCCAGAGACCTGGTGTTGTAGGACATCAGCACCAGCGTCATTATCAGCCAGCACGGAATGCACTGGTGGAAAACACTCGTGAGTTCGGCGAAATTGCTCATGTATGCAAGCTGGGGAGCCCAAACTTCCATTCCGTTCCAGGCATCCCAGTCCATAAAGTTATGAAAGACATTCGGGATCACATCCAATCCCGCAAAACAGATATAGGCAAAAGGCACGGTAAAACTGGCTCTTCCGATTATCTTGCTGACACCGACGAAGGTCAGGAAGATTCCCAAAGCACTCCACAGCATCAGGGTAAGATTTGCTGCAAAAGATCCTGCGATCTTGCCTGCAAGTGCTGCTGGAAGCCAGTATGTGAAATAGTACATGAAAGCGTAAGTGCCTGAAGTCCTTCCGATCAGACTGATGACTTCAGGATTGGTCTGTGTTGAATAATCGTAGATAACCGGCCATTTGTAGTTAACAAGATCATTCATTATCGCCCTTCTGTACGGATGGTCGTTGAGTGTGAAGATAAACTCGCCGATGCCAGAGACAAGTGACAGTAAAACAGCAGTTACCGCAAACCCGATAAGGTATCCCAACGGGATCTTTATCGCGGTGCTGTCTTTTGAAAGCTGTACCTTTTTCTGGTCAGAAGTGCAGTCCCTGATCGACATCGCATAGGCGAAGACAAACAGCAGTGCTATCGGGATGCCTGCCAAAGGCCTCAGATAACCCGTAAAGAAGATGATCACAGGAAGTACGAGGAATCCCAGGCTCAACGCCCAAAATGTCCTGAACGGTATGGTAACTGCCTTCTTCACTTCTTTTCCTCCTTAACTCTTTCCGAGATACCGGAAAAAGAACGAGTCACGGTATCCGTCAGCAAAGAACTGTTTATTGACGACGTAAGCAAAATCACCGCCTTCATCATCCCGGGCGTAGCTGATGTTTCCAAAGGAGCCGACCCTGTCTTTACGGTCTTCCGCACCGGTCAGCTGGCTTCCCGCGATAAGATATGCATTTACGATGCCGGGGAATGTCATAAGAAGCGTGGTAAGTATGGCGAAAACAAGTCCCGTAAGCTCTTTCTTACTGCGCTTCTTTTTAGGCGGACGAACTGCATCCTCATCGTAAAGGTCTTTGAAAAGGCCCGCCAGGAATACCAGCAGAATGAATCTGGCCGGCATCGAGGCACGCATGCAGAAATCGTTTGTCCACGTCATAAGATAAAGCGGGATAAGAACAAGGCTCACCACTGCGCAGATATAGAAAGCATCCTTTTTCTTCCGCTTGAAAAGAACTGCGGATACCGGAAACACATCGACGGCAATGAAGCTGATATAGCAAATGAGGAATATCCAAAACGAGTTAAAGAACTTGAACGTGAAGCCCGAATCTCCGACAGCTCCGGGATTGATCCTGTAAAAGCTGCCGTAAATGATGAGCATAAGAGCCGCGGGTATGATGTTCACCGGAGTGAACAGATCCTTGAGAACTCCCTTTGCGTCCTGTCTCATCTCTTTTCTGAAAATGGCAGTTCCGATCACCGGAATGAGTCCGAATACAGCAAACGGGGAATATGCAAAACTGAGCCCTCCGGTCAGGCCAAATGATCTTGTGTTTACCGACAGGATTATCAGCACGGTGATCAGGTAGGTCGGGACTGCCTGGTGATAGACGTTTCCGAGTTCGCACATATTGCAGTAATAGGACATGTGCGGAACATAACCCTCCATTGATTCCCAAAGAGAATAACCGGTGGCACTGTAGATAAGAGTCGGTATTACGTCGAGTCCGCCGAAGAACATGTAGAATGCCGGCTGGGTAAAGCATGCCCTGCCGTTGATCTTTACCATGCCGAGAAGCGTAAGGAATATTCCACCTGCAGTCCACAGCATCAGGAAAACATCTGCCGCTCCTCTTCCGAAGACTTTTCCGAAGAGCGCCGCAGGCAGCCAGTATGTGAAATAGTAAACGAATGCCGTATCACCGCTTGTCTTTCCGATAACCTTGATAACTGCAGGATTTGTCTGTGTTGAGTAATCGTAGATGACCGGCCACTTGTAGGAGATCAGGTCGCTCAGCATAGCTCTGCGGTACGGATGATCCTGCAAAGAATAGATGAACTCGCCGACGCCCATGAAATAGGAAAGGAAAACAGCAAAAACTGCAAAGCCGATCAGGTATTTGACTTTGATCGTTATGTCGTTTGTCTTAGCAGAAAGTTCGGGCTTGCCTTTGGCAGGCTTGCAGCAGTCAATGACCGAATAGACCGAACATGCCGCAAAACACAGAGCAAAAGGAATGCCGACATACCATCTTAGATAGCCCAGGCAGAAGATCACGACGGGTATGGCAAGAAATGCGACCACCAGCGCATACCAAAGTCTGAACGGAATCCTTATCTCCCCTGTCTTCTTTTTAGCCATTCCTTTTCCCCTCAGTCAAATTTCTAAGTAATTATACCAAAATTGCGATAATATGGCGTTTCCGTCAGTGCCAGAACAAAAAGAAATCCTCGCACCTTTCAAGCAGCGACGGATACAGTTTTGTAAGGTTACTCGAATCCTGCGCCAGCATCAGGAAGAATACGGTAAAGAACGTAAGCACCATCACTATGCATGTAAGCCCGTAAACCGTCTTTCTTCCCGACTTCTTCATTATCCTTCTGAGCATCACCACTCCGCTCATTACCGCAAGGAGCCAGGCAACGTCACCGAGATATCTCATGCAAACGCCGCCCTTGCAAAAATCAAACCAGGCTACAAACACCGCCGCTACAATACAAAGAACAAGGAAACTGTTGAAAACGACAGCATCCTTTTTTGAACTCTTTTCTTTAACGCGGACAAACGCGCCGGGTAAAAATACAATTCCCAGAAGCAGGAAAGGTATGCTCAAAAGTCCCGTCGACGGTTCGATATTCCTGTACACCTCATAAGTGTTCGCTATTATGCCTCTGGCCTCGAAATAAGGGAAAGTGTCTATGAGGTTCAGCGGCGTAAGAAAATAATAAAAGATGGCCGACGGAAGCATTTCGGGCGTTACCCTGAGAGAAGATATATCGCTGACAGTCAGCTGGTAATTCTCGCCAAAATCAAGAATGCTTCCAAACCTCTCGTAATTGCGCATGAGCATCAGGATGATCCCAAGTATGACCGGGACCAGAAAAGCCGCTGCCTCCGAAAGCCTCAATTGAACCTTTCTCGACCTGTCGGAAAGAACGCCGAAGAACACCGGGAGCAAAACGACCGCGCATATCGCGACCGTAGGACGCGAACCGGCACAGACAGCAAGGGAAAAACCGGAAAGGAAGAACATCAGGATCCTCGGCAAGGTCTTCTTTCCCATGACTGCCGACAATCCGAAGAACACCGCAAATCCCATCCCCGCGATCGCGCTGTTCGAAGCAATGAAGTACTTTTCCGAATAACACATGTTCAGATACAGCAATCCTGAAAAGGCAACTGCGGGTATCATCAGCAGGAGTGCAATAAGATTCTGTTTAGGCACGAACATCTTGACCGAAGCAAGGAATGCCATAACGGCCGCTATAACGGCAACCGTTCCGAGAATGCTTACGGCAGAAGAATAATTCAGAACCCTGTGAGTTATCAGATAAACCGGATAATATAACGTATAGAGCGGAGCCTCGCCGAAATAGCAGTAATAGTGTCCGTCCTTATATGCGTAATCCCATCTGTATTCTGTTTCCTTCTTATCCCTTTCGCTGTCATCGTAAGGGTTTTCGAGATCCTTCAGTCCGGGTTCTGCTTCAATGTCAAGGTAAGGCAGTTTCTTCAGTTTGGAATCAAAAGACAGCTGGTAAATGTCCAGCACTTTCGAGTTATCCTCAAAAGGATACTTGTCAAACTTCATGTCGCTGCGCAGATAGAGGAAGTACGTGGCTCCCGTTGTAAGCAGGAACACTCCCGCAAGCAGCAGTGCGTGAAGTTTCCTGTTGGGATCATAATCCGCTTCATATAACTTCAGGCAGACGATCAGTGTTATCAAGGAAGCTGCCGCCAGCAGGAGCAGATATCTTACCGGTGAAGCGCAGTAGATGTTGCTGTTTGAAACGGTAACGGAATTGATGCTGACTTTCTTTTGAAGCCCCTCAACGGAGATCATCAGTGATTTGATGTGTCCGTACGGCCTCATGAACATGGTGACGCTGCGCTCACCGGACACTTTCCTTTTATCGGCAGTCCTGTAAATATACTTCGAATTGTCATCTTCGATCATGAGCCTGACGCTGAATCTCTTGTAGAATCTCTCCTTGTTATTCCTATCCTCAGCAGGTGCGAAATCAACAGTGACGGAATAAGTGTCATCAGGAACATCAGGAACGATGAAAGAACACTCGTCCTTTAAAAGTACGCTGTCCGTTAAATAAGTAACGGGGCCGTCTTCGTTATCGGCATCCGAACTGAATTCCGGAACGAGGCTGCTCCCTTTGATCGTTATGACATGATTGTCTTTTTTGAAGCTGTTGAAATTAAAGGCAAAAAGCTCCAAAGCAAGTAGCGCATATGACAATACCGCGATTATCACCGCCGGTCTGACAGCTTTTCTTTTTCCTGCTCTTATCAGGTAAAGGATGCAGATGTCGCTGACGATATCCGCCGCAGCAAAGAAAATCGGGTTTACCGGATCTGCGGCATGTCCGGCGCCAAGGCAGGCGAATCTGCGGATAGCATAAAGCCCCGCCATGGAAAACAGAAACTGCAGCAGTGCCGCAGTCCATATTATAAGGAAAGACAAAGCCGTGTCACCGGTTTTGTCTTTCCAATGGATCTGCCTTAAGATTTTTGGTAACTTCAGCTCACTGACATGCGAAGTCCCGAATGCTTTGGTACGGGCAAGCAGGATATTTGCAACGGTTATCAGTAACGCTGAGGCAAAAGGCCAAACAACTATCAGGATAGTGGCTGTCAAAGCTGTACCGTCATAAACTCGATCTGCTGAGGCTCAAGAGGTCTGTCGTTATAATCTGTTCTTACGGAAGCGATCTTGTCGACTACCTCGATGCCCTCGATGAGCTTTCCGAAAGCGGCATACTGACCGTCAAGGCTCGGATACGTCTCATGCATGATGAAAAACTGTGAGCCTGCGGAGTCGGGATCCATGGCGCGTGCCATTGAGAGAACTCCTCTCGTATGCTTCAGATTGTTTGTAAAGCCGTTGGCTGTGAACTCACCCTTGATGCAGTATCCGGGACCGCCCATGCCTGTTCCTTCAGGATCGCCTCCCTGGATCATAAAACCGGGAATGACTCTGTGAAAGATAAGGCCGTTATAAAAGCCCTTTGCTGCAAGGTCTATAAAATTCTGAACAGTGACGGGCGCGATCTCGGGATAGAGCTCTGCCTTCATTACGCCGCCGTCTTTCATCTGGATTGTTACGATCGGATTTGCCATTTTTTCTTCTCCTTATCTGTGCTTATATGATCTCAGGATGTCGTCCTTGATCTTCCAGAGCTTGGGTGACAGGTCGACATAGTAACTGTGCGGATTCTCAAATCTCTTGACTGAATCCCAGAGTGAATCGAGTTCCTTCGTGCAGTAATCGCGGATCTCCTTGATCGTGGGCTTCTCATAGACGAGCTTGCCATGATCGAAGATCTTTACGAGAAGCTTTCTTGTCGTGTAATCGACAAGAGTCTTGCTCTTCCATGTTGCATTAGGATCGAAGATCTCATAAGGCTCACCGTTCGGTACCTCTTCATCTGCAACCATGAGGACGTCAGCCAGAGCCTTGCCGGTTGCCTTGTCATAGAATCTAACGATCTCCTTGTTGCAGGGATTCGTGACCTTTCCGACGGAATCAGAGATCTTCATCTTCGGGATAACGTTTCCGTCCTTATCCTCTACAGCAGCGATCTTGTATACGCCGCCGAAAACAGGTTCAGCCTTAGAAGTGATGAGACGCTCGCCTACACCGAAAGAATCGATGCAAGCGCCCTGGTTGATGAGATCCCTGATGAGGTACTCGTCAAGGGCATTGGAAACAGTGATCTTACAATCGGTAAGACCTGCGTCGTCGAGCATCTTTCTTGCCTGCTGCGTCATATAGGTAAGGTCTCCGGAATCGATCCTGATACCCTTGAGGCGCTTGCCCATAGGCTCTAATACTTCCTTTGCGCACTTGATCGCATTGGGGATGCCTGAACGCAGGACATCGTAAGTATCTACGAGGAGCAGCGCGCCGTCAGGATATGTCATCGAGTATGCCTTGAAAGCTTCAAACTCAGTGTCGAAGAGCATTACCCATGAGTGAGCCATGGTTCCGGAAAGCGGAATGTCAAACTGCTGTCCGCAGATCGTGCAGGAAGTTCCTGCAGCACCTGCGATATATGCAGCTCTTGCACCTAAGACCGATGCATCAAAACCCTGGGCACGGCGTGCACCGAATTCCATTACGGGTCTGCCTTCAGCTGCCCTTACGATCCTTGCAGTCTTTGTGGCGATAAGAGTCTGGTGGTTGATCGTGCAGAGGAGCGCCGTCTCAAGGAGCTGTGCCTGCATGACGGGTCCTCTGACCTTGACCAGCGGTTCTCTCGGGAAGATAACTGTTCCCTCGGGGATCGCCCAGACGTCACATGTGAACTCAAAGTTCCTGAGGTACTCAATGAACCTGTCGTTAAAGTGATAGTTGTTCTTGAGGAATTCCAGATCGTCTTCCGAGAACTTGAGGTTCGACAGATAATCGATAACCTGTTCGACGCCTGCCATTACGGCATAGCCGCCGTTCTCGGGAACGTTTCTGAAGAACGCGTCGAAATAAACGATGGTATCTCCGCATCCGTTATCAAGATAACCGTTCGCCATGGTAAGCTCATAGAAATCCGTGAGCATACTCATGTTGGTTCTTTCATTCCACATACCGTAGTCCATTTAAAATACCTCCGTGACAGTCCTTATATCAGGATTTTGCAATTTCCTTGATGGTTGTCGTGAGACCTGCGATGCCCTGAAGATCCGAAGGAATGATGATCTTTGTGGAAGCGCCCTGGCCAACCTTTTCGAGAGCTTCGAGGCCCTTGATCGCGATAAGTCCGTCATCTGCGCCGACATCCTTGACCATCTGAAGACCCTTTGCCGTTGCTTCCTGAACTGCGAGGATAGCCTGAGCCTGACCTTCGGCTTCCCTGATCGCTGCCTGCTTCTTAGCTTCAGCTCTGAGGATTGCTGCTTCCTTTTCACCTTCTGCGACTCTGATTGCAGATTCCTTCTCACCTTCCGCGATGAGGATCTTTTCACGCTTTTCACGCTCAGCCTTCATCTGCTTCTCCATCGCAGCCTGAATCTCCTTAGGCGGGATGATGTTCTTGAGCTCAACACGGTTGACCTTGATTCCCCAAGGGTCCGTAGCTTCGTCAAGTATCTCTCTCATCCTTGTGTTGATGATGTCACGGGATGTGAGAGTCTGGTCGAGCTCCAGGTCACCTATGATGTTACGGAGCGTTGTAGCGGAGAGATTCTCGATAGCTACGATAGGACGCTCGATTCCGTATGTGTAGAGCTTAGGGTCTACGATCTGATAGAAGAGGACCGTATCGATCTGCATCGTAACGTTATCCTTTGTGATAACGGCCTGGGGAGCGAAGTCTGCGACCTTCTCCTTGAGCGAGATCTTCTTAGCTACACGGTCAATGAAAGGTACCTTGAGGTGAAGACCTGTATCCCATGTTGTTCTGTATGTTCCCAGGCGCTCGATGATGAATGTTGTTGCCTGGGGAACGATCTTGATGTTTGCGAGAATGAGAACGATCAGAAGTATTACAGCGATAACTCCGATGATCGTGCCGCCTGCTGTGCTTGCAAGTACTACGTTTGTCATAAATTCCTCCAATGATTGTTACGCGGGATCCACGATGAGCTTAACGCCTTCGATCGCCCTGATCTTTACTTTTGTGCCTTCTGTGATAGCACGCTCTGCTTTAGCGCTCCAGACCTGACCTTCGACCTTGACCTGACCTTTTCCTTCAAGGGGATCGACAGGAACGATAACTACGCCCTCCATCCCGATGAGTCTGTCTGCATTGGTCCTCTGGATGTTTGCTCTGCGGAGCGAATCAAGCTTAGGCCTGATCCAGATCATACAGATTACGAAGGTAACGACAGACACTGCTGCCATTACGATGATCTGAAGATTATGGGGTGCGCCGCACAGGTCCATGATCATTGCCACGAGAGCGCCGGCCGCGAACCATACGGTTGCGAGAGCGGTTGTGGCGGCTTCAATAACGAGCATAACTACTAACACTATCAGCCAGATGATCCACCATGACATAAATCTAATCCTCCCTTCATTAATTTGCGTAGGTATTCCACGCCCACGCTAAAGATAATTATATCACCTTAAAAATCTTTTTAGGGAAAAATCGGTTGCGAGCGAGCGGACTGTTCGTCGAAATAGACTTCCTCGAGAGTTAAGCCTTTTGCGGCCAGAGTCTTGCCTGCAAGACTCCTGTCTCCCTTTTCGATCACTTCGCCTATTCCGTCCACCGGGATCTTGCCCTGTCCGACGTAAAGCAGGGTGCCTGCGATTATGCGTACCATGTTGTACAGAAACGCTTCACCCTTAACTTCTATCTCTATCTGAAGCGGGTCTTCGCCAAAAGCACGGACAGAAACCTCATGGAGCCTTCTTACGTAAGTCTTCTGGCTGCCTCCTGCCGCACAGAACGCGCGGAAATCATGTTCTCCGGCGAAAGCTTTTGCAGCCTGCTTCATCGCTTCGATATCAGGCATGACAGGACAGTAATATGCGTACCTGTCAAGGAACGGATCTCTTGTCGGTGAGACATAGATCCTGTAGATATACCTTTTGCCGGTGATCGAGAAACGTGCCGAAAAATCGTCTTTCACGTAAAATGCGCGCTTTACCGCAACATCATCGGGAAGCAGCGCGTTCATTGCCAGCGGGAACTTATCCTCAGGTATGACGAACGGGACGTCGGCATGACTTAAGTGACACCTTGCGTGAACACCTGCGTCAGTCCTTGAACATCCCGTCAGTCTGATCTTCTCTTTATATAATTCTGCAAGCGCGCTCTCGAGCACATCCTGCACGGCTCTGCCGTTCTCCTGTGACTGGAAACCGGAGAATCCGGTTCCGTCAAACTCACTTATAAAACAGAGCCTCGGCATCGCTTTCTCAGATGCCGTTCATGCCGTCATCAACGCATGACTTGCCCATCATGGCAGCGCCGACGATGCCTGCATCGTTACCCATCTGAGCCAGCTCGATCCTTGTCTTCGGAACTCCGGGTCCGAAATAAGGTCTGCTCATGGTCTTTTCGCGCATCGGAATGAGGAGCGGGTCGCCCTCGTTGCATACGCCGCCGCCGACTACGAGGATCTCAGGCATGAATGCATTGATTGCATTTGCGAGACCGTCAGCGAGATAAGACGTGTACATGTCAACAACATCAGCTGCAACCTTGTCACCCTTCTTCAGAGCTACGAATGCGATCTGCGCATTCCACTCGCCGAATTCCTTATAGACTTCGTTGAGGAGTGACTCAGGGTGAGCCTCGGCAGCTTCTCTTGTCATTCTTGCAAGAGCGGTAGCGGAAGCATACTGTTCGAAACAGCCCTTACGGCCGCAGCCGCACTGAACGCCGCCGGATACGAGAACGGTATGACCGAACTCTGAACCTGCCTGGTTAAATCCCGAATAGATCCTGCCTCTGACGATGACGCCTGCGCCTACACCGGTACCCAATGTGATGGTAACGGAATCACTGGTGCCCTTTGCCGCGCCGGCAACAGCCTCAGCCATCGCAGCGCAGTTTGCGTCGTTATCGATATATACGGGAAGGTCGATCACCTCCCTGATAAGCTTTCTCATGGGAGCGTTATTGAAAGGAAGATTGCTTGAATATACAAGCAGTCCGTCTTCGTTGTCAGGAGTTCCGGGAGAGCCGATACCGATGGCTTCGATATCCTTAACCTCGAATCCCGCATCCTTGATGGCATCCGCTGCAAGTTTTCCCATATCGTGGATGATATCCTCCATCGCACGATCAGCATTTGTCTTAATTGACAGCTTATTGAGGAGCTTACCCTCACCATCGACTACACCGGCCTTGATGTTGGTTCCGCCGAGATCGATTCCGACATAATATGACATGGCTAAAAAAACCGCCCTTCCTTTGTTTTCAACTATAAAATTTTATCACAGGGGCCTGTTTATCTCAAAGTCAAATCCATGACAACAAGGCCTGCCGCGCACACTGTCAGAAACAGTCCTACAAGGATGTCAAAACCGGTTATCCTGAGAGGGTTGAGCTTGGTCCTGCCCTCGCCGCCCCTGTAGCACCTTGCGTCCATTGCCACCGCGAGTTCTTCTGCTCTTCTGAAGCTGGATACGAAAAGCGGAATGAGCACTGTAAGATAACCTTTGACCCTGTTGAAAAAAGTCCCGGTATCATAATCGGCTCCTCTTGAAACCTGCGCCTTCATTATCTTGTCAGTTTCTTCGATGAGCGTGGGGATGAACCTTAATGCGATCGACATCATCATGGCCATTTCGTGGACAGGCACCTTGAATATCTTCAGAGGTGAAAAGATGCTCTCAAGCGCATCCGCGATCTTCAGCGGAGTTGTCGTCAGTGTCAGCATAAGGCTGGTCGACAGTATCAGGAATATGAGCCTTATGCCCATCAGCACGGCCCTGGAGATGCCGTAATCTGTAATGCTTATGAACTTCCAGCCGAAAAGGAGATTTCCCTGTTTGATGGTCAGGATATTCAGTATGAAAATGAATATTGCAAGTGGCAGGACGGGCTTTACCGTTTTCCAGATGACCGGCAGGCTTACCTTGGCCATCACTGCCTGAACGGCTATGACACCTGCCAGGGCACACAAAGCTGCGGGTGATTTGATCAGGAAGATAACGACCAGGTAGACGACATACAGAAGTGTCTTGATCCTGGGATCGGTGCGGTGAAGGATCGAATCCGCCTTGTAGTATTTTCCGAGGCTTATGTCACTTAACATCTCTGCGCCCCGCTTTCAAGACAGAACGGTATACAGCCCGGGCTTCTTCTTCAGGATCGAACCTTATCTTTTCGAAAACGACATCCGGAATGCGCTTGGATATGTCCTTTTTGAGCTGATCGGTGAACTTGGTGATCTTTGGCTGATCTATTCCGAATCCTTCAGTCTTTTCCCTGTCTGAGAACAGCCTTTCAGGTGTTTCAGCAGGAGCGGCCTCACCGTCTCTGATGCAGATGATCCTGTCACAGTATGCGGCAGCCTCATCCATGTTGTGGGATACGATTATGATTGTCGTACCGCCGGCACGAAGGGATCTTATAAGTGCAAACATCTCTTCCCTGCCAACCGGATCAAGTCCGCTCGCAGGTTCATCAAGAACAAGTATCTTCGGCCTCATGGCAAGGACTCCTGCCATGGCAGCGCGTCTCTTCTGGCCGCCGGAGAGCTCGAACGGATTTTTCCTTAATACTTCTTTATTAAGGCCGACTGACTTTGCTGCCGTGACTGCCCTTTCCTTCTGCTCTTCAACGGAAAGATCCATCTTTCGCAGACCGTAGCAGATATCCTTGAAGACCGTTTCCTCAAAGAGCTGGTATTCCGGGTACTGGAAGACAAGTCCAACCGACTGTCTTATCTTCTGGACGTCTTTTTTCTGTGAACATCTGAGAGTTACGCCTTCACCGGGATAGACTTCGATCTCTCCCGAAGAGGGTTTTAGGATCGAATTCATGTGGGAGATCAGCGTGGTCTTACCACATCCGGATTCACCAACTATTCCCAGGATCTCCCCCTCGTAGACATCAAGATTGATATTTTTGAGGGCAAACGTCTTTCCTCCATCATATGAGCTGAACAGATCTTTGACAGACATGATCTTTCGTCTGTCTGAATCTGCCGCATCACTCTCTTCGTCAGGAACGTCTGCATCTGCAAGATCCGGTGAAGTGAGTATCTTTGTAAGTCTTTCGCGGAGTCTGGCCTCACCCGAAAGGTCGTCTTCGGTAAGCGTAACTCCGGCAAGCCTTGCTATCTCATATGCAAACTTTATGATAACGGGTCTTCTGAGCCCGAACTGTTCAAGTGAAATGTCCGCGAATATCTTTGCAGGTGTTCCTTCAGCGGCTTTGGAGCCCTTAGACATGACGATCACCCTGCCGCAGCGCATGGCTTCGGACATGTCATGCGTGATCGTGATCAAAGTCAGTCCTTTCCTGATACGCATTTCCTCACAGACTGCAAGGAATTCATCTCTGCTCCTCGGATCGAGCATTGCCGTGGCTTCATCGAGAATAAGGATCTCAGGTCTCATGGCGAGAGCGCCCGCTATTGCGAGCTTTTGCTTCTGTCCTCCTGAAAGACTGGCTGCTTCTCTTAGTCTTAATTCATAGATCCCGGCATCTTTTAATGCCTGGTCGACTCTTTCACGTAGTTCGGGGAGCTTTATGCCGAGGTTTTCGGGACCGAAAGCAACATCCTCCTCGACTATCGTTCCGACTATCTGATTATCGGGATTCTGGAAAACACAAGCGCTCTTTTCCCTTATCTGCCAGAACACGGAATCATCGGAAGTGTCCTTTCCGAAAACAACGATCCTGCCTGAATCCGGGACTTCTATGACATCGATCAGCTTTGCAAGAGTCGATTTGCCTGAGCCGTTTGCTCCAAGTATGGCCGTATATGAGCCTTTCTCTATCTCAAGGCTCAGGTTCTCTACCGCAGGTTCTGCGGGCGCACTTACATCAGCTCCTTCAGAGCCGTATGTGAACGTCACATCCTGTACGGATATCTTTTCCACGATAATTCCTTCCGAGAACCACTGATAAGCTATATTACATAAAAACAGGGGAGGTTACATACCTCCCCCGGTTTATTTTTTTACGATTAAAGGTATCTTTCTGTTTGTGCAGATTACACGAACATAAGGATAGCCATCTCGGAACCGTCACCACGTCTCTGACCGATACGGACGAGCTTTGTGTAACCGCCGGTTCTTCCGACATACTTGGGAGCGATCTCATCGAACATCTTGTTGACGGGATTGATGATGTTTCCCTCGCTGTCATGGCTCTTATAAAGCCACTTGATCATCTGCTTGCGAGCTGCAAGACGTGAAGGATTGTCGATCTGAACTGTCTTTGTCTTGACTTCACGGTCAACAACTTCGTACTTCTTGCCGGACTTGGATGTCTTGGTCTTGAGAACCTTCTTGCCCTTGCCGTCAAGCTTAGCTGCGGAGACTGTGATCTCCTTTGTTGTGAAGTTGTCCTTCTCCTTAACTGCGGAAGCTACGAGGCCTTCGACGATAGCGCTGACTTCCTTAGCGCGTGCGACGGTCGTCTCAAGCTTGCCATTTATAACTAAATTGGTAACCTGATTCTTCAGCATAGCAGCACGCTGATCTGAAGGACGGCTTATTTTCCTGTTAGGCATCTTATTTTCCTCCTAAGATGTA
>JAIKZM010000130.1 GCA_024682215.1 Saccharofermentans sp.
ACTTTCTGAAGGCATGAATAGATCAGCGTTTCTTCCCAACCGTCAAACAGTGACGCTGCTTTTGCTGTATCTTCCAATTCACGGATCATGTGCTGCAATCCTTCACCGGTTCTTCTCAAGTTTTTCAGTCGATCATACTGCATATTTTTTCATCACGTGCACCATACGGATCACATCGATGAACGACGCAAGAAATCCGAAAGCGACAAACGTGCCGCCGACCGCAACGCACATCTGAGCCCTCGCTGCGTTTCCTAGCACGACAAGTATTATGCCGAGCAGGATAAATATCCCGAATCTGAACAGGGCAGATAAGAATCCGGTTAATATGACCAGCAGCTTGAAGTTCTTCATGGCATTCCTCCTGACCGTGCCTGAAACGAAAACCGGAATAATGTTCTTTTATGATCCCTCAATCTTAATCTACTGACCCCGTCCTGATAAATCCGATCAGTTTCTCGAGATCATCAAACTCATCATAATCACCCATGATCCCTTCACGGTGATAGACGATTCCTGCTTTCTCGTTCTTCTCAAGGCAATCAAGAAGAGTTTCTACACCATACCTTCTGGCAAACTCAGCGAAAGCGCGGGCTTTGATCTTATCTGCATAAAGACCTTTACGGCAGTTTGCAGGCTCACATTCATAACATCCGGCAATATCCTTATCGATCCCGCATCTTCTTACTTCACACCATTCGGCATCTTTGCACCATGACAGTTCTTTGAATCCGTCCCTTTTGCATCCCTTGCATGTAACATTCTCCGAACAAAGGCAGCATGCCAATCCGCATCTTGCGATTCCCAATTCACGTTTCATATTTGTCTCCCTTACGGTTCGTCATTCAATTTTAATCGCCCATGATGCGGGCCCAGGAACACAATTTGCCGTAGTCCTCGTCAGCCACGGCGCGCCAGGGCTGGGAATCCCTCTGTCCGCTTATTCCAAGGGGTGTCCGGATTAAACTCAGCTGCACAGGGGAAATGCCTTTCTATGCATTCCATCAAAACTTATTCCTCTATACTGTTGATATTCCGGTTAAAGATCAGAAATCCTTCATCATAGCTCTGAGCTCATCATCTGATTTGCCATCGAGATCTCCCTCTTTGAAGAACTTGGCCTCCATGACCGCAACAGCTTTTCCGTCCTTAACAAATACAATATCGTAAACACCGGGCTGTGCGTTTTCAGGATTCACATGGAGAGCACCCCACTGATAATCTGCCTCCTCGGGCTTTGTTAAAGTGCATGTGGCGAGCACTTTGGTGTCTTCTTCGGTGAAGCCCATATCCGTATAAACTTTGGCATCGTCCGCATGCTTATATACGTAGACATATATACCTTCGGTAACGGCCGTATCAGGATAGAACTCGACCCACTCATTCAACTGGAAAATGCATCTTATGCCCTTTACGTCCGAATCCTTCGCATTGAATTCCGCAGTGCCGACCTGATTGCCTTTCACGGTTAAGCCCTTGATAACAGGGCCGCCGTCAGCATCTTTATCAAACTGATAGAGCTCACCGGGGAGCAGCACAATGGCTCCTGCGTCTGTATTTTTCTTGGTTGCATCCGTATTGCCGCCTGCACCTTCACCGGCAGCAACAGTTTTTGTGGTCTCATTGGCAGATGCCTGTGTCCTTTTTGCCGTATTACAAGAAGAAAGTGACAAGAGCATCGTGGCTGAAATAATCAGTGCTATTAACTTTTTCATTTTGCTATCCTCCAAAAAGTGTCAGGATTACGGTTCTCTTCTTCAGACAAGATAATTATACCATCCGGGTAAAGTTTTCTTTATAGCTTTTTGAGCTGCAGGATCAATCATCAATAACAGATGCACCCTGATGAAAAACAATCATACACTGTTCTTCATAGATCCATTCTGAACGTCCAGTTTTCAATAGATTTTGCATTGCATTCAAGCGTTTCTTCCTTTACAAGCCTGAACCCGTTATCAATTCAGATTATACCTTGTCCGCCATTGTTTTTGCGATATCTAAATACAGGGTTCCACATGGAACAAACAGTTTCTGTCCATAATGATCATCCCGCCTGAGGACGGAACAGCGTACTTGCTGATGATTAATTAACCTTATGTGAGATTCCGGACTGCATTGAGTTCGCTTCTTCTTTGACAATATACATCTCTACTATCCATTCTTTTTGAACTGCCTACTGTAAAGTATAACCCCCATTACCAGGAATATATAAAAGAACAACAGACAGTATCCGAATAAGCCTATTCCCAGTACTTGGCCAAGGAATCCGAAAAGGAGCAGCGATACGACTATGGCAATGTTTGCTGCTGCCATCTGTGCACCGATAAGAGCAGCCGATCTTTCTTCGACGAATTGTTCAGGCTTTACATAAAAAATGCAGTTACAGCAAAGCAGCAGGCTTCTATTGCCGCAAGTGGTGTCATTACATACTTTTCTTTTTTACTTGGCGAGATAAGATTCATGACGGTATTTACTGCAAAAAATCCCGCGAAAACAAAGCAGATGATCTTTACCGCTCTACCGGCAAACCACATATTCATCAGCCCGCCGCCCTGTAGTATAATTGCCGCTCCGAAGATCTGGAGGATAACAGATGAAGCCGCAAATATCCTGTACATCGGCGGCAGGGTTTTATATCTTCCGCCCATGGTAAACTCGCCTAAAGGCAGTCCTACTATCAGCAAAACCTCCATCACCGCAACTGCCAGAAGAAGTACAGCGCCGGTTATTGAACAAATATTTGAGATCATATTATTTCCCCTTCTTACCGATCTTTTTGGGATCGGCACCTCCGTTAAGAATGAACGCATCAGCAGCTTTATTGATCATTTCCATCATCTCTTTTTCCGTTCCCTTAAGAACACCCGTCGCGAGCATTGTCGCAATGCCGTGTGAATATATGATCGTATTCCTCACAAAACGGATCGTCTGCTCTTCATTTAGTCCGGTCTGATGAGCGATCATGTTGATCATCGCTTTATTCTTTGCCCTGCCAACGTCCTTAAGGCTATAA
>JAIKZM010000126.1 GCA_024682215.1 Saccharofermentans sp.
TTGCCAGCGTCAAAATCGCCGAAGAAGTAATCCGCGTATACGCCATCGAGGCTGATGTCACCTGCGTTAACCTTGATCTCAAGATTGTCGAGTTTAGTCTCTTTTCCGAGCTTGATAGTGAGTACCGGCTTGTTAATGTTAAATCCGATATTAAATCCGCCTGCAGCATTGTTCTTGGCAGTCAGTTTGCCGTTCTCAAATGAGACGTCCGGCTTAAGTCTCTTGTCTCCCGTGTATTCCACATCAACGAGGCCGTTTCCTTCCGCCGGCTCAATTATGATCTTGCATGCATTAAGATTGATGTTGATGGAGGTAATGTCACCCTTTGCGATATCCATGCCGCTTTCTACCTTTCCCAGTGAGTATGTTGTTGCAACCGTTTCTCCGCTGTCCTTAAAAAAAGTACCCGTGAAGAACGGAAGGATGAATCTGGTTCCCATGGAAGTGATCATGACGCCTCCGACGATGAGCGCGCAGATGACGATCGGGAGCTTGTTGACCTTTCTGTCTGACTCCGGAACGAATTCCTCTCCCATGCCGACGTTGAGCTCAAGAAGCCTGTCGTAGCCCTTCATCTTTGTGTGGGCATACGTGATGAGGAACACACCGAGACCGATGAATCCGAACATCATGGCAGCACCGAGGCTTGAATTCAGATAAGGGATCTTATCAAAGATGATGGGGTTCAGAATGCTCAGGATGCAAAGTCCGATACCGATGGAACAAAGCATTCCGTATGAGCTCTTAAAGCTTGATCTCTCGTTTCTGACGTACTCTGCGCCTTCAACGCTGAGCGAGCATTCCTTTCTTCTGACTTCCGGATAGTCCTTGCCCCTGATCCCTGCAAGAACAAAAAGCACTACCGCTGCGGCTATCATGGTGAACATGCCGCCGACTCCGTTCAACAGTTCAAAAGGAAGTGATTCCGCGATTATGGGTGATGCTACGCAGCAGATGCAGAGCGCGACTCCGATCGGGATCAGGAGAGCTCTCTGGTTGATCATCCTGAGGTAAGACTTGATCCTGTCGATCGAGAGGATCGGCTTTGATTCGTCAGCGCTCTCCGTAACCTGCTCACCGATTCCCAAAGAATCTGCCAGTTCTTCAAGGTTGCCGAATTCGGAGATGACGATGCCGATCGCTTCGTTCTCTGTCTTTCCTTCCCTGATAAGTTCCTCGTATTTGTCTTCCATCATCTGCAGGAGTTCAGCCTTGGCCTTCCTCACCGCTTCCGTATTAGGAAGATTACGGAACATATTGTCCAGATAATTTCTTATGGTATTCATACTGCTCTCCCCTCACCTACTATAAACTTTTCGATAACTTCCTTCGTCAGCGTCCACTCTTCACACTTTGCGCGGTAGTATTCTCTGCCTGCCGGCGTGATGCGGTAGTAAGTCCTCTTTTTTCCTCCCGCAAGATCCTGATCCACAAATGACTCGATGAAGCCGTTCTTTTCCATTCTGGTGAAAGCCGAATAGAGCGTGGTTTCCTTGATGATGTATTTATCCTCGGATAATGACCTGATCTGCTTTGAGATCTCATATCCGTAGGACGGATCATTAAGAAGCAGGTACAGGATGATTATGTCATTGTAGCCTCTGATGACATCACTGCTGATCTCTGCCATGAGTCTTCTTCCCTCCGTTTCCATACGATTGACGTTGCTACGGCTATCGTTGCTATGACTGTCGTACTACGCCTGTCGGAGTAAATATATCACCGCCCGAAAATGAAGTCAACAGCGATTTTTCCTTTTCGGGCACGGTTCACGAATTATTCACGAAAATGAGGCTTTTCGTGACGAAAACCGTGAATTGCTTTCATCGTCGCCGCTTCTTTGACAATAATGTTTGCGTTTTTATATACATAAGTGCTCACCGTTGTTATAGTTAATTCATATACAAATCTTGCGAAAAGAGGTACCGCTGATGGATCTTTACGTAGACATTAAATTCCTTAACTACTCAGGTGACGGCTCAAAGGAGAAGCCTTTCGGCACGATCTCCGAAGCGGCAGCGATCGCAAAAGCAGGTGACACTGTTCACGTTGCTCCCGGTCTTTACAGAGAATACGTCTCGCCCGCAAACGGCGGTACCGAGGACGCCCGTATCACTTATGTCAGCGACGAGCCTCTGGGCGCGACGATCTCGGGAGCTGAGCAGATAACGACATGGAAGCCCTACGACGGTGATGTCTGGGTAGCTTCAGTCGACAGCAGCATGTTCGGCGATTACAATCCTTACACGACTTTCTGCTACGGCGACTGGTATTTCGCAGGTAAGAACAGACATGTAGGATGTGTCTATATCAATGACAGAAGGCTCTACGAGGCGGCTTCAGTTGAGGAAGTCATCAAGGCTCAGGTCTACAAATGCTCCTGGGTTCCCGAAGAATCAAAGTACAAGTGGTATGCCGAGGAAAAGGGTGATCAGACGGTAATCTATGCCAACTTCGGCGGCCTCGATCCGAACAGCGAAATGACTGAGATCAACGTCAGGAGAATGTGCTTCTTCCCTAAGGAAACAGGCAGGAACTACATCACCGTAAGAGGTTTTAAGATCTGCAAAGCCGCTACGAACTGGGCTCCTCCGGCAGCATGGCAGGAAGGCATGATCGGTCCCCACTGGTCAAAGGGCTGGATCATCGAAGACAACGAAGTATACTTCTCAAAGTGCTCGGGAATCGGCCTCGGCAAGTACCTGGATCCCGAGAACAACCATTACTTTACATATGAGCACCTGAAGAGCCCTACTCAGATGGAGCGTGACGCAGTCTGCAGAGGACAGTATCACGGATGGCTCAAGGAGAACATCGGCAGCCACATCGTAAGAAGGAACAACATCCACCACTGCGAGCAGGGCGGCATCATAGGAAGAATGGGCGCAGTCTTCTCGACCATCGAGGATAACCATATCCACCACATCAACAACATGATGGAATTAGGCGGCGCTGAAGTCGCAGGCATCAAGCTCCACGCGGCGATCGACGTTGTCATGAGAAGGAACCACATTCATCACTGCGTAATGGGCATCTGGACAGACTGGGAAGCACAGGGCACGCGCATCACGCAGAACCTCCTGCATGACAACCAGAGGCCTGAATATGCAGAGCCTTTGAAGGGCGGCATGGGCAGCGAGGATATCTTCGTTGAGGTCGGTCACGGACCTACACTCATCGACAACAACATCCTTCTTTCAGACGCTTCGCTGCGTATAGCCACACAGGGCGTTGCGATGGTACACAACCTCATCTGCGGCGCGTTCACATCAGTAGGCGCAGGCACCGACTGGCGCTACACGCCTTACCACATGCCCCACAGGACCGAAGTCATGGGTTTCATGACGATCCTGCACGGCGACGACAGATTCTACAACAACATCTTCTTCCAGAAGCACCCCAAGACCTCGCTCGTTTCACGCTTCGATGACGGCATGGTCGAAGTCGAGGAGCGCGTCGTAGGCACGCATGTCTGGGACCAGTACCCCGTTTACGACGAATGGATCAAGAGATTCGATCTGGACAGCGACACTCCCGACATGATGAAGATCGCCAAAGCGCATTTCGATCATCTCCCCGTCTGGATCAACGGCAACGCTTACTTAGGCGGTGCCCTGCACTTCTGCAAGGAAGAGGATTATCTTTTCGATGACAAGTCCGACGTTTACATAAACATAAAAGAAGACGGAGACAAGGTCTATCTTGAGAACAATCTCGCTGACGTCCTCGGAAGCTTCACTTCGGATCTCATCACGACTGATGTCCTCGGCAAGGCATTTGAGCCCCAACAGAGATTTGAGGACAGAGACGGCAACGACATCATCTTCGACGAGGATTACTTTGGCGCAAAGAGAAGCACTGTCATACCGGGTCCTTTCGCAGGCTTAGACCTCGACGGGATCAACGTAGTCTTATAAAGCAGACAAACCAAAGGGCCGCCTCATGTGAGACGGCCCTTTTTCATTTGTAATTACCTGACAGATTTATCCGTCGATCGTAACTATTTCAATGTCATCGGCAGTGTAATAGATATATGCGATCCTTTCGGGACGAATGCCGCAAGTTTTCTCGAGCGAATCCTTAAGGGTTTCGATCATGCTCTTCAGATTGGATTTCTCAAGCTGTTCCCTTACCTGTTCGATCTGAGATGCAGTCAGGGTCCTGTTGTAATAGTATTTGTAGATCAGCTCATTTCCCTTGACTTCAACAGTGGCATCTTTATATGCATTTTTGAAAGTGTCGGTCTCCTTCAGTTTGTCGATCTCCTTCTGCAGAACTGCAGGGTCGAGAACATCTTCAAGTGTACGCTCACCGATCTTCCTGGAAGTTTCAGCAGTTTCATCAGTGGTTTCCTCAGTTGTCTCCTCTGTGGTCTCCTCTGTGGTTTCTTCCGAGGTCCAATCAGATGTTTCCTCGGTAGTCTCTTCGGTCGTTCTTCTGGTGCGCTCGGTCGGTTCCTCGTACTTCTTTTTTGCATTGTTGATAAACAGCACTGCGCTTACGCAGACAGCGATAACGACCAGCAGCGAAGCTCCGCCGGCGATAAGACCGATGATAAGACCTTTTGATTTTTTCTTGGGCGGTTCAGGCGCTGCTCCGTAGTTTTGTACCGGTGCCTGATAAGGTGCCTGATACTGGGAAGGATCGGTCATGGGTGCAGGCTGGTAGGGCTGCTGGTATACCGGTGCCGCAGGCATCTCATTTCTTTCTACCGGTGCTCCGCAGACTCCGCAGAATACATCCGCATCATTGACCTGCGCACCGCAATTTTTACAAAAAGCCATTTTTCTATCCTCCATGTGTTAGTTGTGCAGATTATACCATCTTATGAAAAAGAGGAATATCCTGCTATGTTTCTTTCATCTCAGGCAGAAGCATGAGCCTGAACATCACTTTCTTTATCCCGGAATAATCCACCGATGACGTGTTCATTATCTGCCTGCATGTCCTGACGAGCGACTCGTATTCCTTCTGTGAGATCTCGGCGCCCGAAAAGACGGCCTTCTCGGCAAGTTCTCTTACCATTTCCGGGTAGATAAACCTGAAGATTCGCGACATCAGCATGTAGTAGTGGTAACGGGCAACAGTCCTGTCGTTGATCTTTCCGCTGCTGAACCTGTTCGTCCAGTAGATCATGAAGCAAGCCCTGAAAGCTAGCGCAGCCAGCACTATAGCGGCCACTGCGATAAACAGATAAAGCAAAAGCTTTAATGCGTTAATAAGGAATTCGGGCACATGATCTTGCTGCCCCGGAAGGTCGCTGACCGGATAAGGACCGGTGTAATCCTGATCTGCTCCTCCGGTCCTTCCCGGAGACGGCACGGACTGATTATCTGAAGGCGTCGTCTGGGCACCTGCCCCGCCGTCCGTTGTTTCAGAAGCCGCAGACGTAGTTTCGGCAGTGGTTTCAGTCGTAACGGATGTTTCGGCCGTCGTTTCAGTCTCGGACTCCCTGTCATGAGCGAAATCCTGCTTCTCAACTTCTGAATCAGTCCTGGAAAGCGCTCCGATATCGAAATAGGATGCATCGACGTTATAGCCGGGCGTCGCGTCTCCCATTACCCAGCCGTAATCGGATACGAATACTTCAAACCATGCGTGCGAATACGATGCGATCACGGTGGTCTCGTTGTCCAGCATGGAATCCGGAGCAACATATCCGCGCACATATCTCGCAGGAACTCCGATCATGCGCAGGAGCACGACTGAAGTCACCGCATAATGAACGCAGATGCCGCTCTCTCCCTCGTTTACGAACCACGCAACGAAATCCGCACCGGCCGGAGGATAAGGTGTATCAACGCTGTACGGGTGAAGGCCCCTGACGTATTCCGTTACGTTCTTAACCTTCAGATAGTCGCTCATTTGAGTGCGGCCGTTATAAACATCCAGATACCATTCGGGAAGATTGCCGCCGAGTATCAGCGCTCTGTCCGTGGAATACGGTACTTCAAGGCAGGTCTTATAGACGTAGTTTTTCAGATAATAGTCCGAATAGATGTTTCCCGTTTTGACCGGCACGTTTGAAGAAGCGAAGTCTGAGATGCGCTTGTGTGTTGAAGTATAAGGATTCAGCCTGACCGCTTCGCCGCCGTTCAGATTATAGTGATCCGTATAGTAAGGCACGATGTCGATCGATGTACTCTTAACAGGCGTAATGCGTATGCCGTAGGGCGCAGTCACGGCTTCCTGTTCTTCATTCTTTTTATACGGATCCGATTTGATCTTGCTGCTGGTCAAAGTATTGTTCCTGTATGTATCGAGCGATTCGGTCTTCAGATACAGCGTGCTGGAAAAATACGGAGTCCTGCCCCTGAAATCGGGATTTGCATATCTCTTTACCTTGAGTATCTCTTCCGTTGTCGGGTTAAACGGTCCTACTTTGTTGAGGTTGGTCGGCGATGCATAAAGCGGTGACACCGCATCGAAACTGTCGTCGAAGTCCGTGTTTTCAAAACCGTTCAAAGCACGTTCAAGCAAGCCTCTCAGCGGATTGTCCCTTCCTGCTTTCCTGTCGAGCCAGTCCCTTGTTTCGATTATCAGGTTGCGGGCAAGCTTGTCCTTATTGTATTTTTCCTGAGGAAAAATGCCTCCGAGAATGAACATGAAAACGAAAACCGGAACCGTCAGTGCAAGGAGCATTCTTTCATACGTTCTCCGTTTCTTTTTCCTGAAAGCATTGCAGAGAAGGAGCATTATGGTGCCTGCGCCTGCAACGAGGCATGGAGCAGCTTTCGGGCTTATGTCTGTGTTAGTGACTGAGAACAGGAACAGCGGCATGTAGAATATGAGCGCGCAGGAGATCCATTTGCGCTTCATCACGACAAATGCCGTAACGCTTATGGCGATCAGGTTATACAGGATCAGGAACGCAAGCACTGTCTTGTCCGCTTCAGGGTCTTCAGGATACTCTCCCGGGAGCCACAGAAACACATAGAGCTTTAAGTAGTAGAGCAGTCCCATCAGACCGTTCCTGGCGTTGAACCAGTCTTTGTAAAGGCTGAGCGCAAACGCCGCGGGAGCGCTCATGAGCGCTGCAAATGATATCCATTTTTTGTTTATCAGGAATACTGCGGAATATATGAGCGCCGTCAATGCAGATGCAAAGACAATGCGTCTGATGCTGAACGCGATCGAAAAAGTGGTTCCGAGCATCAGAGTAAATCCCGTGGAAAGCGCTGCGGATATTATGGTTGCCAGCACTGCGGAAAGCAGGAGCGTCGTCTTTTCCTCATTTACGAGAACAGTCTTCTCAGTCTTCATGAGGGGCCTCTTCCGCGCTGCTGCCGCTGTCCGGCGCATTCTTTGATCCGGTGTTCTTTTCTGTCTCTCCCGCTTTCTTCGGGCTTTCTTTTGGTATCCTCATGCGGAGTATGTTTACTACCGCTCTCTCGAGATCCTTGTCTGATTCGATCTCGAACGCTACCTCTCCTTTATCCGGAGGTATTACTCTGATCCTGTGCGCCGTCTCATGCTCTATGAAAAACCTCGACGTGAACAGGATCTGCCCGAGATGAAGGTCCAGCTCATCCCTGTCCGCGGTAAGTTTAAGGAGCACGCGTGAATGGCCGCCGTATTCCTCAAGCGGTTCTTTCACAAGGAGTTCGTCCTTCTTGGCAGACATCTTCCAGTGGATCGCTCTTAACGGGTCACCTATCTGGTATTCCCTGATGTCATAGATCTCGGATGACGGCTGCTTGGATCTGCGCAGATTCTTCGCCTTGAACCCGTACATGTCAGGCATGCGCACCGGCATGGAAGGAACAGGCTTTATGAAGATCTCGTTGTTCTTGTCGAGGTTGGTCTTTATGTGAAAGAGACCGAAAAGATCGTAGACCGAAAGCCACGTCAGTCTGTACGAAAAAGACCCGCAATGCCTTGTGTCCACGGGTATCTTCGAAATGCCGTTGTCATGGATCTCGAAAACATGTTTTTTCACGTCTCCGGTCATGTGGTCTGTCACGGTCATCTTAACTTTGCAAAAAGAAAAGAAGGAAGCAATGCCGCCTGTCCTGATCTGCAGGGATGCAGGCGTTCCTATAAGAACGTTCGCCGGACAGTCGGAATGAAACGACATCGTGCGCGATGCAGCGATGCTCATGATCAGCGAAAGAACAGGGATCATCAGGACCACCATGAGCAGGATCCATGAGACCCACATCTTGTAACAGAAGAAAAAGACGAAGGATGAGATTAAAGTAACTGAGTACGCGCCCCAGGACTTCAGCATATTGCGTCAGACCTTGGGCACAAAAGTAGATGCGAGGATCTCTTTTGCGATCTCGGTCGTGCTCTTTCCGTTGACCTCAGCCTCGGGATTGAGCATGAGCCTGTGCGTGATGACCGGCAGGAATACCTGCTGGACATCCTTTGGAACGACATACGCCCTGTCCTGCATGAAAGCGTGCGCCTTTGCCATCGAAGTGAAGGCAAGCGAAGCTCTCGGACTTGCGCCTCTGTCAAGATCGGCGTGTCCTCTCGTCTTGTTTACGAGCGCGATGATATAGTCTGCAACCGCATCGTGAAGGAAAACGTTATTGACCTGTGACTGCATCTGCAGCAGCGTGTTAGCATCGCACAGAGTCCTGACGCTGTCCATCGGATTGATGCCGTTCTTCCTCTGCTCGATCATGGCCTTCTCATACTTTGCGGAAGGGTAACCCATGGAGATCCTGACCATGAAACGGTCGATCTGTGAATCCGGAAGAAGAGACGTGCCCGAAGCTCCGGTCGGATTCTGCGTCGCGAAAACAATGAACGGATCCGGCAGCATGTAAGTTTTGCCGTCAACAGTAACGTTGCTCTCCTCCATTGCTTCGAGAAGCGCCGACTGCGTACGTGAAGACGCGCGGTTCAATTCGTCTGCGAGAAACAGATTATGAAATATCGCACCGGGCTGATACTTCATGGTATCAGTGTTCCGGTCGTACATGGAAAATCCCGTAATGTCCGAAGGCAGCACGTCAGGCGTGAACTGGACTCTGCCGAAGTTGAGCCCCATCGTCTTTGAAAATGCAAGAGCCATGGTGGTCTTGCCGACTCCGGGAACATCCTCCATCAGTATGTGTCCGCCTGCAAGTATAGCAGTCAGCGCTTCTTCGATGACATTATCCTTACCGCAGATTACCTTTTTAACTTCATGGATTATGCCATCGATCATGCTGCCCATAAAACTTTCCAATGCCTTCCCAAAAAGTGTCTCCTTAGAGCCAGATTGAGTATACACTTAATTGCTTTTTGAGTTGATGGATTTTTGTGGCAACAAAAAGAAATATACACGTCTTAATGAAACAAATGCGCCCCGGAATACGCGTTTCCCGGGGCGCTGATATATATAAATCCACCTGTTTGTCAGATGTCATTCCAATTATCTATCATGTATCTGATCGTCTCATCGTTCCAGCTGCATTCCTTTCCGTAGCGGGCGCTGTTTTCCGTTTCCAGGATGGCTCTGTCTACTGCTTCAGTCAACAGGACTCCGATCCTCTTCCAATATGTGATGATCGATCTGATACCCTTGATCTCTTTCTCTGAAATACGTGTGCTTCCGATCGATGTTTCAAATGCCAGATTGCTCATTGCCATGCACCTCGTTTCTTTCGGTTTGATCTTGGTCATATTATCGCGGGTACACCGCGGCCGGACAATCTGTAATGTCAGCCGTTTATGATGCTTAAACAACACATTTTCACGGATGTGTTGCTTGACCAGATTATTCTTTTCAATTATGTTTTGCTGATTCTCTGAGCTGACGGATAAGCTTTGTCTTCTCGCTCAGCTCCGCATTAAGGTTCTTGTTGTAGCGCTCGATCCCTTCAAGATGCTGCTGGTGAGCGGTGTCATCGGAGATCTCGAGCAGATATCCGCGCTTTTGTCTGCCATCGTAAAGGTCACTTACGCGGATCAGATAAATGGATCCGCCCTTGCGTAAAATGTGATACCTTGAAACGTTCTTGCGCTTAAAATCTTCGATCCACTGATCGCACAGCAGACGGAAATTTTCGTCATCTATGGCATGATCAACACGGTTCTTTTTAATCTCCGGGAAGAACCTCTTTGCGACATCCGTCGCGCTCAGATAGCGTTTCCTGAAATCAAGCGCGATATAGCCGAATTCGCCACCTTCAAAGATCGACGAGCCAACCATGACGTCAACGCGGTACAGGCCGATGCTGTTCATGATCACCAGGAATCCGATCTCATCTACCAGGTCGGCCAGAGCCATCCATTCGATATCCTTGTTGATCAGGCGCCCCAGGAAAAATGCAAAGATCGAAAAGATCTGCATGAAGGCTGCGATCATGAGATTCTTCCTTGAGACGTTTGGCTTTTTTATCCATCCGTAGATCAGGACAAAAAGAGTTATCACAAGGAACAGGCCGATCTCGACATAGAACAGGTTGTGCAAAGGCCCGTATTCCTTGACTAAGACGGTAACTCCGTTTTCGAATTCGATGTCAACGCTCTTATAAAAAAGCGGACTGTATCCGGCAGACAGCACCAGAAGATAAATGCCTGACGTGAATGCGAGCATGATGAACCTGACCCATTTCGGTGGTTCGATGTCGCAGATCGAAAAGACAAGGAGCAGTCCCGTAAGAGGCAGAAAGCATCCGCCGATATAGAGGAATTTGTATATTATCAGAGCTTCCCTGACGTTTTGCGACAGTGCCAGCAGAACATAGCAGAACTGCGACAGGAAAGCCAGAAGGAATATCATCGTATAACGCGTCGAAAAGTAGCTGCGCTTTATAAAATAATATGCAATGCAGCACATCAGTGAAAGAACGCATATGATGATGTAATACGCCATTACCATTATGTGTTCACCACCTTTATGAAATCCGTGAAGACCTGCTTTTGTATGGGCTTTGAGAAATAATATCCCTGCTGATAATCGCATCCGAGTTCTTCTAGCAGCATCTTCTGCTCGACTGTCTCAACGCCTTCGACCAGAACGGAATATCCCATTTCCTTCAGCATGTGAATGGTGTTTTCAAGGTAGATATATCCGTTCTTCTCGCTTTCCCCGCTCACCGGATCCTTTGCTTTCCAGAGAATGCTCTTATCGATCTTTATTATCGAAAACGGCATCTCATACATGTACGAGATGTTGGAATAACCCGTTCCGTAATCGTCCAGCGAGAACGAGAACTTACTGTTCTTAAGCACTTCGATCGTATCGTACAGGACCTTCTGGTTCTCGGTAGTGGCAGATTCCGTGATCTCCAGGTTGATTCTCTCGGCGCTCAGCTGATACTTGTTAAGTATCTCGTCAAACGATCTCATCAGGTTCTTGCTGAGGCACTGGACTACCGAGAGATTGACTTCAACGTACTCAATGCCGAGCATCTTCAGACGCTCTTCCTGATATGACCTGCACACCTCCTCAAACACAAAAAGGCCGATGTCCAAGATCGAGCCGTTGCGCTCGGCAACAGGAATGAATTCATCTGGCGGGATGACTCCGTATTCGCTGTCGATCAGGCGGCAGAGCGCTTCCGCGGAAGTGAACCTTCCTTCGTTCGAATTCCAGATCGGCTGATAGTAAACCTCAAAGCTCTTATTCTTCAGCGCCTTGTCGATAAGCCTTTCGATCAGGACGCCTCGCTCGTATTTATATACTGCCTTCTGCACGTCAAGATCAGATGAGACCTTACCGTCAAAAGTCGAATCGATGAGCATGAAGACATCGTCCAAAGTCTTAACGTCTTCAAGCAGATGTATGACGCCGAACTGCACCGGGAAAACGAGCGAGAACTCGCCCTTGCCCCAGGCCTTTTCAAACCTGCTCATGGTCTTTTCGCGTATCAGCGCGATCTCGGCATCGGTAATTCCTTCGCACAGGACCGCAAAGTGGCCGCGTCCGCAATCGTATGCAACATAATCCTTAAACGTCTCATCCATCCACTGCGAAATGCGCCTCAAGATGCCGTTCATGTTGTCAAAACCGATCATCTTGTTGTAGTAGTTCAGGTTCGGTATCTTGATGAGCAGCAGCACGTTTCCCTTGTTCACCATCGCGCGGTCCAGCGCGCCGTTCAGCGCGTAACGGTTGAGCGCTCCGGTGGTCGGATTGATCGTCTCCTCCTTGCTCTCGATGGTAAACAGAAGTCCCATGAGACCGATCGTCTCAAAGAACAGCGTGAGCAGATATTCCGGGAAGATGATCTGTATCACGACAGGCACGAAAGTGATCGAAATGAAGAACAGCAATGCCTTTGTGATCGAGCTTGAAATGCCTTTGCGGTGCCTTATCGTCAGATAGATCGCAAAGATCATGTATGCCAGCGCTATTGCGTATATGATGAAGAACAGATTGCCGTGCAGGTATTTTCCCGCCTCATCGTAATAGAAGATCCGCTTATGGAACGGGTTGGTGAACAGTATCGCCATCTCGGCAGCAAACGGCGTAGCCGAGATCAGTAGTAACGTGCGCTTGGACTTCTCGTAACCTATGAGATAGAAAACATAAACGACCAGCACATATGCCAGCGTATTGTGCGAAGAGATATAAAGATAGTTCCAGAAATCCTTGATGACTTCCGTTGTCATCTCGGGATAATTATTCGCGAGCGAGCCGAAAATGTCGGAGATCTCAGCGATGAAATTGATCACGATCATGCCCAGAAATACACGGTTGGCATGCTTTCTGATGCCTTTCTTGAAAATGATATAGTAAGCTATAAACAGCGTGAGGAACACCGCTGCAATATCAAATTCAATATGATACATATATCTCCGGAGGGAGCAACAAACACCCGAACTGCTAACTCAAACCCGCACGCTTACTTCTTTTAGTATTATAGCAAGGTAAATCAGCACTTACCACCACATCTACGCCACTGAAAAGACCTTCTGAAATTAGTTCCGCAGGCGGGCGCTTTTTGCCCTTTACGCCAAGTAAAAAGACCTTTGCAACTAGTTCCGCAGGCTGGCGTTGTTTGCCAGCCGAGGACCTGTCCGTATGTTGCAAAGGTCTTTGGATCTTGGCGCTCCAAGCAGGAATCGAACCCGCATCAACGGTACCGGAAACCGCTATTCTATCCATTAGACTATTGGAGCGTGCATGTCGTATTATACAGCATTCGTTCTGTTATCGTTAAGTATCTGAAGGATCCCCTTTATCTCGTTTATCGTCTTGCTCTGCTTAGTGGTAGTCGGCTTATAGAGCAGGTATGGCCTGTCGCTCATCGCGTTGATAGTAACGCGCGCGCCGTAGAAAGAATCACGCATAAGAGCGCCCAGCGCATTCATGTCGAGCTGAAGCTTCGGATCCAGATAGAGCCTTACGCCTGTATTCCTGATGGATGCGCCTGTGAAGCCCAGTTTGCCTGCCATTGCGCGGATAAGCGAAATACCGGAAAGAATATAGATCTCCTTCGGCGGATCTCCGAAACGGTCCGTGATCTCGTCCATGAAATCATCGTACTGCGTGAAGTCCCTGATCGAACCGATCTTTCTGTATGTGGACATACGGCTTGCCTCATCGGAAATGTAGGAGGAAGGAATGTATGCGTCATAATCGACTTCAACAGTGATGTCGCCTGCGGCAGAAACATTTTCAACGCCTTCCATAGCCTTCTCTTTTTCAGCCTGATTCATGCCGAGCTGCCTGATCTCCTCATCGAGGAGCCTGCAGTAAAGCTCGTATCCGATGACGTCCATCTGGCCGTGCTGTTCAGCTCCGAGAAGGTTGCCCGCGCCTCTTACCTCAAGGTCTCTGATCGCGATCCTTACGCCTGATCCGAGTTCCGTGAATTCACGCAGAGCGTTGAGCCTCTTTGTCGCTTCCTCGTTCAAAGGAGCGTCCGCATCGTAAGTTATGTATGCGTATGCCTGCCTGTCTGATCTTCCTACGCGGCCCTTGATCTGATAGAGCTGCGAAAGACCGAAGCGGTCTGCATTCTCAACTATGAGCGTGTTTACATTCGGCATGTCTACGCCGTTTTCGATTATGGTCGTGCATACGAGGATGTCGTACTTTCCGTTCATGAAGTCTTCGACTACCGATTCCAGGCCGTTTTCCGGCATCTGTCCGTGCGCATAGCTGACCCTTACTCCGGGCATCAGTTCCTCAAGTTTGGATGCAACCTTATCTATGTCAGACGTCTTGTTGTAGAGGTAGAAGATCTGGCCGCCGCGCGCGATCTCACGCATGCATGCCTGTACGATTATCTGCTCGTCATAACCCATGACATAAGTCTGAACGGCGCGTCTGTTGAACGGCGCTTCCTCAAGGACAGAGATGTCCCTGATGCCTGAGAGCGACATGTGAAGCGTTCTCGGGATAGGCGTTGCAGAAAGCGAGAGCACGTCGACATCGGTTTTCATCGACTTGATCTTCTCCTTGTGGTTAACGCCGAAACGCTGCTCCTCGTCGACTACGAGAAGTCCGAGATGAGGCGGTTTGACGTCATTTGAGAGCACTCTGTGCGTGCCGATGATGACATCTGCCTTGCCGCTGTTTATGTCTTCGAGATTTGCTTTTATCTGCGCGGGAGAAACGAATCTCGAGAGCAGTACGACATTGACCGGGAAACAGCCTTTGCAGCGCTCCACGAAATTCTGGTAATGCTGCTGTGCAAGCAGTGTGGTAGGAGCGAGCATTATCGCCTGTCTGCCGTTCATGACGGCCTTGTAGATCGCCCTGAACGCAACCTCGGTCTTGCCGAATCCGACGTCGCCGCAAAGGAGTCTGTCCATTGGCCTTTCTGACTCCATGTCAGCTTTTATCTCACGGCATGCGCGAAGCTGGTCCTCAGTCTCGACATAAGGGAACCTGTCTTCAAAGACCCTCTGGTTCTCATCGTCAGGCTGGCACTGGAAACCGTTGTTTACGCTCCTTGCCGCATAGACCTTGAGAAGGTCATAAGCGACTTTCTTGATCGATTCCCTGGCTCTTGATACCTGACGCTTCCACTCGTCTCCCCCGAGCCTCGAAAGCTTGGGTTCGCGCTCTCCCGGGCCTACGTATTTCTGGAGTGAATCGAGATTTTCGGGGAGGATATACAATACCTCATCCCTTGCGTAAGTGATCTTGAGATAGTCTTTTCTTGTGTCGCCGACCTTCATGTTTATGAGGCCGTCGTATCTTCCTACGCCGTGCTTGTCGTGAACGATGTAGTCTCCGGGATGGATGTCACCGAAGAACGTGATCCTCGGACCGCCCTTTTTCTTGGGCTTTGCGGCTCTTCCGCTTCCGAAGAGCTCCTGCTCTCCCAAAAGCGTTATCCCGAGCGCGGGATATGAGAAACCCTGCGGGAGATCGGCATATATGATGTCGGGAAGCGCGCCTTCTTCGATCAGGCTGTCCCTTAAGCTCTCGGTCCTTCTTCCCTCGGGAAGAACGATCCTGATGCTGCTTGTTCCCTTCATTGTTTCAGCGAGCTCGCTGATCCTTCCGGTATAGTTGTCAGAAGGGAATCCTGAAGTGGAAACATTAACGCCGCCGGGCAATCCTCCGCCTGTCGATGCAAATGTCGCAAGAGTGATCACTTTCGCAAGTCCGTCGATCTTCTTCATTACGAATGACGGCTCGAAAACGGCTTCAACCGCGCATGAAGGCGCAGTTCCCGCCTCACACGATTCCGTGCATCTCTGCATATACTCGGCAACGAACGCTTTCATCCTTGCATCCGTATCGACAAGTTCATCCGCAAACCAGAGAACATCGGAAGCGCCTTCAAATTCAACATAATCAGTGGCGCATGCGGGTCTGTCCAGCAGCAGGCTGATCCAGCGCGCGATGCCGGTGGGCTCGTTTCCGAGTTCTATCTTCTGCGCATCCGCTTCAGCCGTGCGCATAAGAAGTTCGGCGGCGCGCCTTGCTTCGCGCGAATCCTTGTTCATTCTCGAAATGTCTTCTTCAGCCTGAACGCGTATCTTTTCCGCAGCCTCTTTGCGCTCGTCCTCGCTGCCCGCGGGATAGACTCTTACAGGTATTATCCTTACCTTCGTGAGCTGCTCCGTCGAACGCTGCGTCTCAAGATCGAAGTTCTTTAACTGATCGACCTCATCGTCGAAAAAACTGATCCTGACAGGCTCAGTCATGTCCGCCGGGAAGATGTCTATGATGTCTCCCCTTCTCGCAAACTCGCCGCGCTCCATTACCTGCGGGACCTTCTCGTAGCCCATTGCGGTGAGCTTTTCGATCAGTTCATCAGGATCGGAAGTCTCCCCAATCCCGATATCAAGTATCCTCGAAGCAAATTCCGAGGGCTGTGCAAGCTTGCCCATCAGCGCTCCGGCGGTAATTACCGCAGCGCCGAAATTGCCTGTTATGAGTTCTGCAAGAGCCGCGCATCTGGTAAGTTCAAGTTCACGCGAAGATGCCTCGGCGGTAACGAGTGGAAGCTCTGCAGGCATGAGAACGGCAACGTTGCCGTCCGTAAAAGCCGAAAGCGCACGCGACACCGTTCTGGCGCGCGCCGCGTCCGAAACGATGATTACGGGCTTTTTCGAGACATACTTAGCCAGGGCGCTTATCAGAAACGCCTTCTGCTCGGCACAAGGGCCGGAAATATTCAGATGGGTACCTGCGCCCCTCGCCTTCTCAAGACCTTCGATGATGGTCCTGTCAGATTTGATGAGGCCCAGCAGTTCAGTGATTTGCTGATTCATTCGCTATGATACCTTCAATGGCCGCGCATGCTTCGGTAAAAGCGTCATTCATCATGAGACGCTCTTCCTTCGGAACTTCGGAAAGAACGTAGTTTACCAGATCGAAATGCTCAGGTACAGGTCCTGTTCCTATACGCACCCTCGGAAAATTCTCTGTCGAGAGGTGCTGTATGATCGATCTCATTCCGTTATGGGTGCCTGCGCTGCCCTTGGGCCTTACCCTGATGGTGCCCTTCTTGATATCTATGTCATCATACACGACGATGATGTGCGCGGGATCGACCTTGAAAAAGCGGCTCGCTTCAACGAGACACTCTCCCGAAAGGTTCATGAAGGTCACGGGTTTTATTACGATAACGTCCTGTCCCGCGATCTTCCCCTTGCCGTACATGCCCTTGAACTTGTCCTTATCAAGGGATATGCCGTGTTTTTCGCACAGCATGTCAACGGCGAGAAAGCCCATGTTGTGCCATGTATACATGTATTGTCTGCCCGGATTTCCGAGCCCTGCCACTATCCACATATCAGAGTTCTGAACGCTTGTCGTCAAGTCTTATATAATTGCTGCCTCTCATGCGGGCCTTGTCTGAGACCCAGTTCTCTTTGTTGACTTGCTTTGAACGGCCGATTCCGAGAGCGAGAGGAGCCACGTCCGTAGTGATGGTCGAACCGGCTGCGATATAAGAATCCTTGCCGAGGACGACAGCAGAAAGGATGTTTGAATTGCCTCCGATGAAGACGTTGTCTTCAATGGTGCATCCGACCTTGTCCTGACCGTCGAAGTTGCATGTGACGGTTCCGCATCCGAAGTTGACGTTCTTGCCGACCTTTGAGTCTCCGATATATGTAAGGTGCCTTGCACGGGTATATTCACCGATGTTGGAGCCCTTGACCTCGACATATGCGCCGAGCGTGACGTGATCGTCGATCACGCAGTCAGGTCTGATGTGCGAGTAAGGTCCGATACGGCAGTCCTTTCCGATGCGGCTCTGGCTGACGATGGAGTTGTCGACCACGGTCTCATCACCTATCTCGGAGCAGTCTATTCTCGAGTTCTCACCGATGATGCAGTCGCTTCCGATAACGGTATTTCCCATGAGCGTCGTGCCCGGCAGGATCGTTGTATCCATGCCGATCTCGACTGCGTGATGGATCCATGTCGTGGCGGGGTCAATGATCGTAACGCCGGCCTTCATGTGTCTTTCAAGGATCCTGCGGTTCATGATGGACTGGACCTGCGCAAGCTGCGTCCTGTCATTGATTCCTCGCGTATCATCGAAATCGCATACGACTGCGCCTACGGTATATCCGTCGCCGATCAGGATGCCGATCGTGTCTGTGAGATAGTATTCCTTCTGCGCATTGTTCGCGCCGATCCTTCCGAGTGCCGAGAGCAGGAGCGGTGTCTTGAAAACATACATCGAGGAATTGATCTCCCTGATCTTGAGCTCCTCTTCGGTGCAGTCCTTATGCTCTACGATCTTAACAACGTTGCCGTCTTCGCCTCTTACGATCCTTCCGTAACCCGTCGGATCGTCAGCTTCAGCAGTGATGAGTATGGCCGCGCAGTTGCCTTCAGCCGTCTCAAATGCCTTAAGCGCCCTGCTTATGGTCTCAACCGAGACCATCGGACAGTCACCGGGAAGTACAATCGTAAGGCCGTCCCTGCCTTCAAGGAAAGGCGCAGCCTGCATTACGGCGTGTCCCGTACCGCGCTGCTCCTCCTGAAGCACATAAGCAACGTTCTCGCCTAAGATGCTCCTGATCTCATCCTGGGCCTCGCCGACGATATAGACCTGATCTCTGCATCCCGCATCGAAAAGCGCGTCCGCAACCCATTGTATTATGGCCTTACCTGACACCTGAAACACTACCTTTGAGTGCTTCGACTTCATTCTCGTACTTCTGCCTGCGGCCATTACAACTGCACTGATTTCCATGTTCCTAACCCCTTACGTTTTATTTGTGTTATTGGTTTGTATTATTTCTTAAGGTTCGCCGGTCCTGGCTTCCTCAGGCTGTTCCTTTGAAGCTGAGGGCTTTACCGGTTCCGCATCCTTTGAGGAAGACACGTCCTTTTCAGGCTCAGATTCCTTCGCGGGCACCGGTTCCTTTACGGGTTCGCTTTCCTTCTCGGGAGCTGCGTCCCTGGAAGCTGACGTTTCTTTTTCAGGCTTGTCTGCCGGTTCATCGCCGGGATCGTCTGACGGCACTTCCTCAGCGGGTGCTTCAGCAGGCTTCTTGTCTTCTGCTTCCGCGCCGCCGTCTTCAGGTGCCTTTGCGCTGTCGTCAGGTGTGGCGTTGCCTTCCTCAGGTGCCGCTTCTCCGGCATCCGGCGCTGAAGTTCCGCTCTCGCCGGGCTGAACATCATCCGGGAGCTTTCCTTCTTCAGGCTTTGTGCTCTGCGTTCCGGTATCCGGTGTTTCCGTGCCGGAACCCGCCGGTTCTTCAGGTTTTACGGGAGACTTGGGTGAAGGGAGCCTGTCGATGTATGCGACATCGAGATCCACGTCACCGCTGATGCCGGGAACTCTTCCGTGAGAGTTGACCTGCCACATGTAGTAGTCGCCCTTATAAGAAGACTTGGATACCCAGTGAGCCATCCAGATGGAAAGGTGGTTCTTTCCGGCCTTCATGTTCTTTATCGAAGGGCTCCATGTGCCTTCGAGCCTTGACTTGCTGCCGTAGATCGATGCGGAATAACCTGCCTTCTCCACTTCTTCCTCAAAGACTGCGACCATCTTGTTGAGGTCGGAGTCGATGTGCTTGTTCATCGTGGATGTAGACCAGTTATTGCTCTTGTGCGCACGCTTGTAGTAGTCGAAGTTCTCCCAGTCAAAAGCGATCGGGAAATCGATCTGCTTCTGATCGAGCTTGCATTTCGCGATCATGTCCTGCGTGTACTTGCGCATGTTGGCTTCCGTGTAGTCACATGTGAAGAAATATACGCCGACCTTGAGACCTGCTGCTTTTGCGTCCTTGTAGTACTGCTCGAACTTTGTATCCGGAGCATTGCACCAGACGTATTTCTTCTTGGTCTTGTCGTAGTAGTTGTTTCTTACATAGCAGCGCAGTATAACGAATTCAACTCCTGCAGCCTTTGCCTTCTTGAAGTTGATGTCGCCCTGATATTTGGAAACATCGATGCCGACCATGGTCTTGGATGTCTTGTGATCAGCCTTGAAATCAGCGAACTTCATTACAGGGTTGCCGTTTACGAGGAATGAAGAAGTGTATTTGCTCTTCACGCCGTTAAGGTCACCGGGTTCTCCTGAATCCTTCGGGACTATGACGCACTGGAGTGCAGCAATGCAGTAATTGTATTTTTCAGTTCCGGACTTCTCACCGTTCTTTGCCCAGCCGAGCCAGCCCTTGCTCTTAACGCAGGTCCTGTAATAGATATCGAAATGCTGGGAGAGTTCACCGGTAAGCCTGATCATGATCTCTTCCATGCGCTTGCCCTTTGTGGGCTTTCCCGTGGTGGAGTTCTTGGTCGTCCAGTCCATCCATGAATATCCCTCGCCATTGGCGCGGTACTCGATATTGCCTGTGTAGCGTGAACCGATAACGGTCATCTGGAGGCCTTCGTGATTAAGCTTGGAACCGGATGTCACACCTGCGACTTCACCATTCCTGTACCATCTCTTGGCCCACTTGTACGAATCCCTGTACATGCGGTAAACAACGTTGGGCTTCTCGCCGAATCTCTCCCTGGGGAGGATCTTGATCTGGATCTGCTCCACGCGCTTGCCTTCACCCGGAGTTCCGGCGGTCGCGCCGTCGCTGACCCAGCTCTGCTTGCCTTTGTATGTCTGCATGTAAGCGCTGTAAACAACCGTGTAGTGCTTTGCGAGCTCGCCCGTCAGTTCGATCCTGACGCCCTCGATCCTTAATCCCTTGCCGCTGGTTCCGGCCTTCTTGCCGCTGGTCTTCCAGTCGGTCCAGCCCTTTTTCTGGACGTAGACCCTGTATTTGATGGAACCTTCGTATTCAGTGGTGTTCTTAAAGGAGAGGGTCATGTTCTCGATCCTCTTCTTTTTACCCTTCTTGCCGAGTGTGAGTACGCCGTCTGCCGTGTTATAGGATCCCTTCTTGATTCCGTATGACTGCATACGGACCTTACCCGTTACCTTAAGGGGATCCAGACTTGTTGTTGCAGTAGCCGTATCTGCATTAACCTGTTCTTCAGTTAAACGCGTAAAGGCGCCCACAAACGTGAACGCTATGGTCATTGCGATAACTGCCGAAGCGAACTTTTTCAGTCCGTTAAGCATAATTTTGTCTCCAATCTCTGCTTTTGGTATCTGCGGATTGTGGGTTTATTATAACACGATGGTATATTATTTGATTTATTTAGAGGCCCAGTGCCACAAAATGTCCTTAAAATGCAACATAAAAAATGACCCCTCCGGAATCCGGAAGGGTCATGAGCATTCCTGATTAAATATCTATCAGAGGTCTGCAACAGAAGCGATTGCTTCGCGCATGTTGGCTTCAGACTTCTTGAGGAGCTGATATTCCTCGTCTGTGAGACGCATGTCGATGATCTTGTCTACGCCGTTTGCACCGATAAGTGCGGGAACGTCGAGAGTAACACCGCTGATGCCGTACTCGCCGTTAAGTCTTGTTGAAACCGTTCTGATCGTGTGCTCATCTTCTGTGATGCTTCTGAGAAGTGTAGCTGCACTGACAGCGATACCGTTGAATGTAGCGCCCTTGAGCTTGATGATCTCAGCGCCGGAAGACTTTGTCTTCTGTGCGATCTCATCCTTAACATCCTGGCCGAAAGGTATGCCGATTGCTTCAGCGTACTCATCGATGGACATACCTGCTACGTGAGTGTGGCTCCATGCGGGGAACTGTGTCTCACCGTGCTCGCCAAGGATATAGCCGTGAACGTTTCTTACGTCAACGCCGAGCTTTCTTGAGATAAGGACTCTGAAACGTGCAGAGTCAAGATTAGTACCGGAACCGATGACCATGTTTGTAGGAAGTCCGGACCACTCTGCTACCTTGTATGTAACGAGGTCGCAAGGGTTGGAGATGACCATGATGACACCCTTGTTGTAGTGCTCCATGATGCTGTCTGTGATGACATGAGCAAGCTTGACGTTTTTCTTTGCAAGGTCAAGTCTTGTCTCGCCTTCTTTTCTGGGGATTCCTGCCGTAATGATGATGCAGTCTGCATCCTTAACGTCACTGTAGTCACCTGCGTGAATATACATGTCGCCGATGAACGGGAGTCCGTGGCTGATATCGAGTGCCTCGCCGAGAGCCTTTTCCTTATTAACATCGATAAGTACGAGCTCAGAGCAAAGCTGCTGCATTGCGATTGCGAAAGCGGTTGTAGATCCTACCGCACCTGCGCCGATGATGGCGACCTTGGTTCCTTCCTGTTTGTACATAAATAACTGCCCCCTTTTGTAGCACTACGAATAATATCAAGAACAGTCATTCAATTAAAGTTGTTTTTCGTTAGGATTTTTACCTAAAAAATTGCCATTGGAGGACCCCTGAAAGTGTAATTTGATAATTTGATAATCAAAGTTTTGTCTTGCTTTATTGGCTTGCAGGGCAATTAATGTCTTTTTGAGCAATCTGCATTTGAATTCACCGGCCCACGCCACATGCAGACAAAAAGAGCCGCATCTTCCGATGCGGCCCTCTAAATTCAGTAATCTTAAGATCACATCTCCTGAGGCAGCTCCAGAGTCCTTTCAGCGTTGAGCTTCTTGCACAGTTCGACAAACTTATCGAGTGCAACTCCGGGAACCTGCTTGTTTGAACCTCTGACGTTGACTGCGACAGTGTTCTCAGCAGCTTCCTTGTCACCTACGACGAGGATGTAAGGATCCTTCATCTGCTTGAACTTCTTGATCTTGTCTCTCATGTTGACGTCAGTGTAGTCAGCCTCGACACGTACGCCTGCGGCAGTAAGCTCAGATACGACCTTCTGCGCGTAGTCGTTATGCTCGGGCCTGATCGGTACGACTGCGACCTGGTAAGGGTTGAGCCAGAACGGGAACGAACCCTTGAAGTGCTCAGTGATGATACCGATGAATCTCTCGAAAGAACCGAAGATAGCACGGTGGATGACGATAGGCATCTTCTGTGAGCCGTCCTTGTCGACGAATGTGAGCTCGAAGTTGTGAGGGAGCTGGAAGTCGAGCTGGACTGTACCACACTGCCACTCACGTCCTAATGCGTCCTTGATCTGAAGGTCGATCTTCGGGCCGTAGAATGCGCCATCGCCTTCGTTGATCTCGTAGTTGCCGTCACCGTACTTCTCGTCGAGGATCTCCTTGAGTGAAGCCTCTGCTGCATTCCAGGACTCGAGATCGCCCATGTAGTCCTCAGGTCTTGTCGAGAACTCTGCACGGTATGTGATGCCGAAAGTCTTGTAGATCTCGTCGGCAATTGCGATTACGTCCTTGATCTCGTCCTTGATCTGCTCAGGTGTAACGAATGTATGGTCGTCATCCTGGCGGAACTCCTGGACTCTGAAAAGACCGTTCATCTGACCGGACTTCTCTTTTCTGTGGAGAACGTCGTATTCGCTGTAACGGATAGGAAGTTCCTTATAAGAATGCATCGTGCGCTTGTAAGACATCATTGCATTAGGGCAGTTCATAGGCTTGGCAGCCATGGTGTCCTCAGCGTCTACGGAATACTTTTCAGCCGTCTCATCGCTCTCTACTGCAGCACAGGCGTTAACGCCCTTTGTGATGCCCGGAACGATGAACATGTTGTTCTGATAGTGTGCCCAGTGGCCAGAGATGAGCCAGAGCTTCTTATTGTTGATAAGAGGCGCGGAGATCTCGGTGTAGCCGTGCTTGAGCTGGATCTCACGGGAATACTTCATGAGTTCCTGATAGAGGACCCATCCCCTCGGGAGCCAGTAAGCCATGCCCGGAGCTGTCTCACGGAACATGAACAGGTCGAGCTGTGTTCCGATCTTCTTGTGGTCTCTCTCCTGTGCTTCCTTGAGCCATGCAAGGTGAGCCTTGAGCTCGTCCTTGGAAGGGAAAGCGAAAAGATATATTCTCTGCAGCTGATCCCTCTTCTCATCGCCTCTCCAGTAAGCGCCCGAGACATTCTTGATCTTGAATGCTGCGCTGAAGAGCTCCTGTGAATTGTCTACGTGGGGACCGCGGCAAAGATCGATAAAATCATCACCTGTGTTGTAAGTTGAGATAACAGCATCTTCAGGGAGATCATTGATGAGTTCTGTCTTGAACTTCTGACCCTTGAAAAGCGCGAGCGCATCAGCCCTGGAAAGCTCCTTGCGGGTCCAGTCCTCGCGGCGCTTGATGATCTCATGCATCTTTTCTTCGATTGCGGGAAAATCTTCTTCGGTGACTGCTCTCGGCAGGATGAAATCATAGTAGCATCCGTCTTCGATCTCAGGACCGATCGCGTACTGCACCTCTTTACCGAAGATCTCGATCACGGCCTTTGCCATGATGTGAGCAAGAGAGTGACGGTACACCTTCAATACTTCTTCTTTTTCCATTGTAAAAACCTCCTCCAGAGTTTTATGCACAGAACCGCTGTGCAGAGTATTCGAGCATTTTAACAAAAGAAAACCTGTTTTTCCACATAAAATGCCCTTTTTTTAAGGATTTTCGCGAAATAACAAACCCCGTCGCTAACCACCTGCATATGAAAATGCAGTTTTCGCGAATCTATATGTAGGTGCTTTTTTCGGACCGATGACCATCTTCGCTTGTGTACATACGAAACTCGGAAAATGTCCGTTTTTATCCGTGCATTTTCATCGAAAATGGCCTCCGAAAGGCCTTGCGCACATATATTTATCCGGAAAAGCCCGTTTTCGTATGTACATTTAGTGCTGGCCGGGGCAAAAACATCCGAAATGCACGGATAAATTCAATGAAAAGTCTGTTTTCGTATGTACGCAACTGCACCTACTATAATTTTTGGCATCATGCCCGTTTTTTATAGTAGGTTTTGGCCTGAAAACACGGTTTTTCGAGGAAACCTACTATAATTTTCCGGGTTTTTTCAAAATTTATAGTAGGTCGACGCCAAAATGCGCCTGAAAACGCCAAAACCTACTATAAAAATACGCATATTCTCGAAAAATATAGTAGGTGTGACCGCTCGCCGCTCGCCCTTGCCCCTACGCCCCCCAAGCAAAAAGGCCGCACCATGCGGCGCGGCCCTTCCTTCTTCATTAGCCAAAACTTACTTGATCAGGCCCTCGAAAAACGCCTTTGGCTTGAATCCGAGCGACTGTTCCACGACCTCGCCGCCCTTGAAATAAAAGACAGCGGGGATGCTTTCGATTCCGTACTCCATTGCGAGTTCGTCCTCATCGTCGACGTTTACCTTTCCGACCTTGACCTTGCCCTCGTATTCTTCAGCTATCTGGGAGATGACCGGACCGAGCATCTTGCAGGGACCGCACCAGGGTGCCCAGAAGTCGACCAGTACCGGGATGTCTGACTCTAAGACTTCGGCCTTGAAGTTATCTTTTGTAAGTGTAATTTCTGCCATAGTTTTGCACTCCTTTCGAGTTGAATTTGTCTTATAGCATAAGTATAGTTGGTACGGAAAACTTATCAAGTACGCAGAATTAACTCATCTGGTAAGGAAATTATTACTATGGCAAACAAAAACACTGAAAAAGTTCCGGAAATGCTCTGCGAGAGCATAACAGGCAAGGGCTGCGGCCTTAAGAAGATCATCGGCATCATCGGCGGAAAGTGGAAGATCCTGATCCTGTGCTACATCGACGCGAAAAAGATCGGCCGATTCGGCGAAATGAAAAGGACCATCTACGGCATAACCAACACGATGCTGGCTTCTTCCCTGAAGGAAATGGAAGCGGACGGCCTGATCGAAAGGCATCTTTATGACGAAATGCCGGTCAGGGTCGAATATACGCTCACCGAAAAGTCGAAGACCCTTATCCCCATACTTCTCGAGCTCAAGCAGTGGGGAGAGGTAAATCTGTAATATAAAAAATTAATGAAAATGGACTTTTTAACATTATCACAAATAATTAACTAGATTTGGCCATAATTTTTTAAAGTTGACTTAAGTTTTGCTCTATATAATCAACACAGCTATTAAAATGCGAGGTTTAACAACATGGCAAGAAGGAAAAAGGTTAAGAAATCGACTATCGTTAAGATCATCGTGATCGTCGGCGTAATTGTGTCCGCGGCCGCAGCCGGGATCATATACGCCAGAAAGTACGTTTCAAAGAAGTTTGCCGACACAAAGCAGACATATACGTCTGTTCAGGCAAACGTTCAGGATCTCAGCACCAGGGTTTCCGGAACAGGTACGCTCCTGGACTCAGACACTGAAGATTATGAGATCCCCGAGAACATCGACATCGATGAAGTCATCGTGGAAGTCGGTGACAAAGTTGAAAAGGGCCAGACACTGGCAAAGATCAACACCAACTCCGTCCTGGCTGCAATGTACGAAGTACAGGCCAAGATGGATGCGATCGACAAGCAGCTTCAGAAAGCTTCCGAGCAGAAAGCCGCAACGACCATCAAATCCCAGGTCAAGGGCCGCGTAAAGGCTATATATGTAAAGAAAAATAGCAATGTCATCTCCACCATGACCGAGAAGAATGCCCTCATGATCCTCTCTTTGGATGGCAACATGGCTGTCGAGATCGATAACTGTGATCTCAAAGCAGGCACAAAGGTAAAGGTCAAGTCAGGCAGCAAGACATACAACGGCGCGGTAAAGACTGTCGGCGAGAGCAAGACAAGGATCGTTCTCACTGATAACGGACCTGTCCTCGGAGCTGACGCGACCATCACTTCAACAGACGGAAAGAAGACATACGGAACAGGAAAGCTCGAGGTCAACTCACCTCTCTCGATCGTTTCATACGCAGGTAAAGTATCTTCCGTTAACGTTAAGCTCAACCAGTCGATCAAAAAAGGCAAGGTCCTTCTTAAGCTCACGGCAACTTCCTATACAGCAAATTACGATGCTCTCATCAAGGAGCGTAAGGAACTCGCGGAAGACCTCGCTGAACTCCTTAAGATCTATAACGACGGCGCCATCCTCGCCCAGATGTCAGGAACGATAAAGGCCGTTCCAAAGACAGATGATTCGGATTCTTCCACAGCATCATCCTCATCTTCTTCATCAGCATCTTCAAATTCGGACTATTACGGACAGTACGGAAATTACGGTCAGTCATCATCTTCTTCGACTGATACTTCCACATCAAATACAAAGACGAATGTATTCTCCATCTGCCCCGATATCAAGATGACCGTAGAGGTTTCAGTCGATGAGACCGACATCCTCTCGATCTCAAAGGGCCAGTCCGCCGACGTAACGATCGACTCGCTCAATAAGACCGTCAAGGGAACCATAACCAAGATCGACAAGTCCGGCACGACAACTGACGGCACAGTCGGATACACCGCAGAGGTCACGGTCGACAAGGAAAGCGGAATGCTTTCCGGAATGTCATGCACAGTCCTCATTGCAGTAACCGAATACAAGAATTCCGTTACCATTCCGGTCGAAGCGCTCAACAATACCGGTTCTTCCTATTTTGTTTACACGACTTATGATCCTGAGACAAACACTCCCGGCGGAATGGTCGAGGTAAAAGTCGGCATACAGAATGACTCATATGCTCAGATCACGGAAGGTCTCGCGGAGGGTGACACCGTTTGGTACAAGGAGCCTGAACAGAATCCTTTCGAAAGATACATGAACAACAGCAGGAATAACACAAGAAACAGAAGCGGTAATAACAGACCTCAGGGCGGTTACAACGGTAACAACAGGCCCCAGGGCGGCTATACGGGTACAAGATCCGGCGGTTCCGGAACCGGCAACCGCACCAGCAGAAAATCTTCTCTGATCTGATGCAGGAGGCAGACTTAAATGATTACCATGAAAGACATCTGCAAGACCTACCGCATCGGAACTGAGGTAGTTCATGCATTGGACCATGCGACTCTCGAGGTCTACGATGGTGAATTCGTAAGCATCATCGGTCCTTCGGGAAGCGGAAAATCAACATTGATGAATATCATCGGATGCCTCGACATCGCCGATGAAGGCGAGTATCTGCTCGACGGCATCCCGATCGAGGATTATTCCGAAAACGAACTCGCGACCGTTCGCAACAAGAAGATCGGTTTTGTTTTCCAGAGCTTCAACCTGATCAACAAGCTGACAGCCGCGGAGAACGTTGAGCTTCCGCTCATCTACCAGAAGCTCAAGAAGTCCGAACGCAAAGAACGAGTAAGAGCCGCCCTCGAAAAGGTGGATCTTGTCAAGCGCGCAGAGCACTTCCCTACCGAGCTTTCAGGCGGACAGCAGCAGCGTGTCGCGATCGCAAGAGCAATAGCAACACACCCCTCGCTTATCCTTGCCGACGAGCCGACAGGCAACCTCGACTCGAAGACCAGTAAGGAGATCATGGACATCTTCCACGATCTCAACGCGCAGGGTAACACGATAGTCCTGATAACGCACGACAGAAATGTCGCGATGCAGGCCAAGAGAGCCATCAACATTCTTGACGGCAGAGTAACGGAGGCGACGGATGATTCAATCATTTAAAATGGCGCTGAAATCGATCAGCGGTAACAAAATGAGATCGTTCCTCACGATGCTCGGTATCATCATCGGCGTCATGGCCCTTGTCATACTCGTCAGCCTCGTCAACGGAACGACAACCTCTGTAACCGATACGATCAACAGCCTGGGCAGCAACCTGGTCGGTGTTTCGATA
>JAIKZM010000013.1 GCA_024682215.1 Saccharofermentans sp.
GATCCGATCTTGTCGGATACGATCTTCATGCCGGAAGAGAGTTTTGTGAAAGCCCTGACTTTCTTCTGGAATCCGATGATGGTCGCGATCGTGACGATGATATCCGTGACCAGGAGGATCGTAAAGATAATGAGAAGGAATCCTTTTATCGGAAGAGCTATGTGATGAACTATCGTAAGTACTGCAGGATGGAGAGCATATATGCCGAGTGAGCACGCGATTCCCCAGTAGATGTAAAACCTCGCGCATATGTAGCCCTTGTAATTGAGCTTGTAATCGGAATAATCCCACCAGCGCATATGGAATGTGTGATAAAGGATCTCACCTGCAATAAGTTCAACGATCGTACATGCCGTGGCCATACCGAAGAAAATAATGAAGAAATTGTTCGCAAGCGGCGCAAAGAGCCAGACCGCGGCATAGAAACCCAGTCCGTAGACCGGGCAGATGGGACCCGAAAGGAATCCTCTGTTGATGAAGCGTTCCTCGGTAACGCCATAGTAGATGACCTCAAGATTCCATCCGATAAAACTGTATATGAAAAACATACAGTATGAATCTATGAAGGAATACGGCAGGAAGCTGTCCAATATCGCAAGTATATTCGGCATTACTGTTTCTGCGACCTCATTACCCTGTATCCGCCGTCGATGGTGAGCGTCTCGCAGTTGCCGAAGAGCTCTTCGAGTTTTGCGGCAGTTGAAGGAGCACCCTGTTTGCGCTGAAGAACAACATATAGATAACCGTCCTGCTTAAGATGCGCAAAAGCTTCCTCATAGAATCTGAAGACCGTCTGCTTTCCTGCCCTTACAGGCGGATTGGTTGCAACCATGTCGAAAAGCTGTTCTTCAGGGATCGCGGAAAGCACGTCGCTCTGCTTGAAATCAACGGGTACTCCATTCCTTTCTGCATTCTCCTGTGCCAGACCGACGGCACGTGAATTGACGTCGACGCCGGTTACGGAAAAGCCCATGAAACAGTTCTTGATGACGATGCCTACAACACCCATGCCGCACCCAAGATCCAGAAAGCTTTCATTCCTGTGCTTCCTCGTCTTGATGTCGGCAATGATGGCATTGATCATGAGATCGGTACCGAAATCGACTCCGTTTCTGGAGAAGACCGCGGTATCGGTAATAAATTCAAAGTTGATACCGTTGGCGCGGTAGTCTATCAGCCTGCGCTCTGAAGGTGTATCCGGATTTTCTTCAAAATACTGCGGCATTTACAGAAGGTCCTTTATCTTTGTTTTTGCGATCACCGCTATAAGCGGGAGTCCGAGGACAACGATCAGAAACGGCAGATAACCTCCGACGATCAGTCCGTTGAAAACGATGAACTTGATCATCTTTCTGTTTTCATTGCGTTTTGTGGGTATCTTATTCTCAGACATGGCTTACATCATAGACCTTACTATATCATTTATCTGTGCGATCTTCGCAGTCTTTGCCCAAGGCATCTCGGGTGCCTGTACAAGCCCCTTGGAGATCGCATCAGCACACGCGAGCATTTCGATCGCATATCCTTCGAAGAGCGGACCTTCAGCCTCTGCGGTCTCTATGACTTCATCATTCTCGTCATAAAGCTCGATCATGCGGTAGTTGTTGATGTTGGTGACATGGATCCTTCCGGACTCGCCAATGATCTCAGCACTCTTATCGGTGTTGGTCGTCATGGTTACATAAAGGACTGCAAGCGATGTTCCGTCATCCGTCTCGATGCAGTACGTCGTATCCTTGTCGATGCCCGTGGAATATTTTCTTGCGAAAACGCGGGACACCTTTATGTCGTCTCCCAAAATCGAGACAACCAGATTTGTCGTGTAGCATCCGAGATCAAGATAAGCGCCGCCGCCCAGGACCGGATCGTTGAGTCTGGGAATATCGGTAATGTCATAACCGAGATTTGCGGAGATGTATTTGACCTGGCCGATCCTGCCGTCCTCTACCCATTCCATCATCTGCGCATGAAGCGGCATGAAGGAAGTCCACATGGCCTCGGCAACGAAAAGATTTCTGTTCTTGGCTTCAAAAAAGATGCTGTCGGCTTCAGCCTTGCTCATCGTGAAAGGCTTTTCGACAAGGATGTTCTTGTACTCCTTTATGCACATGATCGCATGTTCGTAATGGTATGTATTCGGGGTTGCGATATAGATGAGATCGATGTCATCTGCAGCTGCGAGCTTTGCATAAGTCGTGTAGACCTTTGCGTCCGGGCAATGCTTTGAGGCAAAGGTTTTCGCTTTGCTTCTCTCCCTTGCAGCGACTCCGGCAATCACGACACCTTCGTGTCCTGCCAGGGCATCTGCCATCTTAGCAGCCATGTTTCCGCATCCGAGAATACCGATTCTTAACATATTCCAAACCCTCTTTTCGAAGAAGTCCCTAATAATACAAGCAATTATAGATTCTATTTTGAGTTGGTGATAGTGTCAATTGAACTTTTGCCCAATGGTACTTAAAATCTGACACGAAAGGAGCCGAAAATGACGGAAAGCAAAAAAGGGCGGCTGACATCCCGCCAAAAAGGTGTGATCTTCCTTCTGATATCCGCATTCTCATTTGCGGTTATGGCTCTGTTCATCAATCTTGCAGGCGACATGCCTGTGTTTATGAAAGCATTTTTCAGAAATCTGGTGGCGATCGCGATGTCTTACATAATGCTCGCGAGATCACCGGAAAAGTTCAAGATAAAGAAAGGCTCGATGCCCGGCCTCATCATGCGCGCTTCATTCGGCACGATCGGGATCCTCGCCAACTTCTACGCGATCTCCAACACAAACATGTCGGATGCCATGATGCTCAACAAGCTCTCCCCCTTCTTTGCGCTGGTCACATCGATCTTTATCCTGAAAGAGGCAGCTGACGGCTTCCAGTGGGCAGCCATTCTTACGGCGCTGGTCGGTGCAGTCTTCGTTGTCAAACCTTCTTTTCTGTTTGGCAGATTCGGCGTTTCCGGAGATTCTCTGTTCCCCCTGGCAGTTGCACTTATTGGCGGCGTCTGCGCAGGTATCGCTTATGCATTTCTCCGCAAGATAACGGTCAAAGGTGAACGTCCGATAGTAGTCGTCGCCTTCTTTTCGACATTCTCCTGCATCATCCTCATTCCGTTCATCATATTCACCTTTCAGCCGATAACGCCTCTGCAGCTGTTCTACTGCTTCATGACGGGTGTTGCGGCATGCTTCGGACAGATATTCATTTCATCTGCGTATGCGATGTGTCCTGCAAAGGAGATCTCCATCTACGATTATTCAACGGTAATCTTTACGGCTTTGCTCGGCCTGGTCGTTCTGGGCGAGATCCCTGACTGGCTCAGCATCATCGGATACGCGATAATCATAGGCGCATCCGTGCTGAACTATCTTTACAACAACAATTACCTTAAGTTCGGACAAAAAAACACCCCGGCAAAACGCTGAGGTGTTCATAAGTCAGATTTCAATTTATCAGCCGATAAGTATCTCTCTTACTTTGCTCTCCATGTCTTCTTTGGCGATCACGTCTTTGTGGCGTATCTCCTTTTCGCCAAGGGTTGCGATAGACTCGGGGATCTCAAGGCCGCTCTCTTCCGAAAGTTCGCGGATCAATGTGTCGGCAGATCTTCCGTTGCTGTATCCTGCGCCTCTGATCGCATCCATGACTGCGGGAGCGAACTTGAACGGGGATGCCGTGGAAGCAAAGACCGTCTTGCTCTCGTCGTTGGAGCGCTGGTGATATCTTCCGTAGATATTGAAACCTACGGCTGTGTGTGTGTCGATGACGTTATCCGTGCGGTCATAGACCTCAAGGATCGTCTTGGCAACACCGGTCTCATCTGCAAAGCCGCCAACGAACTGACGCTGCAGGAGCTTTAACGTATCCTTATCGACAGTATATTTGCCTTCCTCTGAAAGCTGCTTCATCCAGCCGGTTACCTTTTCAGTGTCTCCGTTTGAAACCTCGAAAAGGAGTCTCTCGAGATTGGATGAGATAAGGATATCCATTGAGGGCGATGTTGTCTTGAAGAATTCCCTGTTGCGGTCATAAACGCCGGTCGAGAAGAAGTCGCAGAGAACCTTATTGCGGTTGGAAGCGCAGATAAGCTTCCTTACGGGGATCCCCATCTGCTTGGCAAACCATGCGGCAAGGATGTTTCCGAAGTTGCCCGTGGGAACAACGATGTTGATCTCCTCGCCCTTCTTGATCTTCTCGGTCCTCAAAAGCTCGACATATGAATAAACATAATATGCGATCTGGGGAGCAAGACGGCCCCAGTTGATGGAATTTGCGGAAGACAGCATTATGCCCTTTGCATCAAGTTCAGCCTTGAAAGCTTCATCGCCGAAAATATTCTTAACACCCGTCTGAGCGTCATCGAAGCATCCGTCAACAGCGATAACATGCGTATTAGCTCCGTCAGTCGTGACCATCTGGAGTTTCTGTGCCTCAGATACGCCTCCTGTCGGATAGAATACGATGATCTCCGTTCCTGGAAGATCCTTGAAGCCTTCGAGAGCTGCCTTTCCGGTATCGCCAGAAGTAGCCGTAAGGATGCAGATCTTCTTGTTAAGGCCCGTCTTCTTAACGGAGGCGGTCATGAGATGCGGAAGCATCTGAAGGGCAACGTCCTTGAATGCGCACGTAGGTCCGTGCCAGAGTTCAAGGATGTATTCCCTGTCGTTGTACTGGTTAAGCTGTACGAGCGGAACCGGATTCTCTCCCCACTTCTCCTCGGAATATGCCTGGGAAGCGAAATTTAAGAGTTCAGCTTCGGTGAAATCCGTAAGGAACATGGAAAGGACCTTTGCAGAGATCTGATAGAACTGCATGTTCGTCATGGCGAGAATGTCGCCGTCTGTAAGATGAGGTATCTCATCGGGAACAAAAAGTCCTCCGTCGGGTGCAATACCCTGGATTATCGCCTCAGAAGCCTTGTACTTCCTCTCATATCCTCTTGTGCTTATATAGTTCATTAGCTGCCTCCGATCAGGTGCTCTGTGGTGTTTTTGTTTCGCTTGTGTCTCCCGATTGTGAGCCTGTGGGCTCGGGGCCGACGATAAATGCAGTAAGAGCCGTAGTGCTCTCGGTAGTTGTCTCCGTAGTGGTCGGAGGCGTTGTGGTCGTATAGGTCACGGGGTTGCCGTTCGCATCGGTTTCAGCAGGGATCGAGAACCTTGCCTCGTATGCACTCATGATGGCGGCTATCTCAGGATCCGTCCTGCTCTTGGAAAGCTCTCCGGTAAGGTAGTCGAGCTTTGTCTTGGCATCTCCGCCTTCCGTCACGGAATTTATGAGCGGTATAAGTCCGAAGATAACGAAAACTCCTACGAGTGCTACAGCGCCGAGTATTATCATCACCGTTACGAACCTTCTGAGTTTTTCGCCCGGTGAAACAACGTCCTCAATGTTTATTGAATCATCGGGAAGCTCATCGCCTACTCCGCCCGAACGCATCATTATGTCGCGGCGCTCCTTGGTGGTAGCCATCTGCGGGCGCTCGTTGACACGCTGTGCCCTCATGAGGATCGGTGCCTGGAAGCCTACACGGCCGGCCGGAGTCTCATCCGAAGCCATCTTGGCGTTCCTGATCTTGCCTGCTATGTCTGCAGGAGGAAGATCCCTCGGCGGATTCTTTATGTCTTCCCTGACGAATCTCAGAGCTTCCTGGGCAATGGACAACTGCTGCTCGGAACCGAGAGTTCCGGAGATCGCATAAGTAAGACTGCCTTCAGCTCTCTTGAACTGTCCTTCCCTTGCAAGACACAGACCGAAGATCAGAGCGGGATCTCCCCACTTCTGATACTGTGAGATAAGAGGCTTAAGGAAGATCTGCGCGACGTCAGTACCTTCGCCCCTCGCATTCTCGAGAGCACGGTTGTACTGCCTTACGATCCTGCTCTTTTCTTCGTTGCTCACGTTGAAAAGAATGAGACTCGTCTCGGTGATCGGCTGTATCATCATGATGTATCTCAGATAGTCATGCATGAGATGATTCCTTTCAAATAACCTCTTACCTGTCCGGCCAGATAAAGCGATCCTGTCACAAGGAGCGGCATTCCGTCAGCCTTTGAACGTTCAAGTGCCAGACGGACTCCTTCTTCGGGACTTGCTGCCTCCAGGGTTTGAACTTTGTTATTATACACAAGATTGATTATTCTAGATAGTTCAATCGGTTCCATGCTTCTCGGGTTGTCAGGCCTGACCGTTACGGCCTCTGCGATGTTAAGCCCGCCGTCCCTGTAAGCTTCATATACTCCCGTTACATCCTTGTCGGCCATCATGCCGGCAACAACGCGTATCCTCCTGCCTTTGAGGGATCCTCCGAGAACATCTCCGAATACACAGGCCAAACTTTCTGCTCCCTGGGGATTATGCCCGCCGTCGATTATAACAAGCGGTGAGAAACTAAGAATCTCGCAGCGGCATTTCCATCTTGAAAGGGCGATCCCTTCTTCAATGGCGCTTTCGCTTGCTTTGCAGATCCTCGCAAGAGCGACCGCAAGAGCCGCATTCGACACCTGATGTCTGCCGTTCAGATATGTACTGTAACGTTTGCCGTCAAGTTCAAAGGACATCTTCCCGTCCATGCCGAAGCTGACAGTATTAACGGCGTCATTCACGCTTACGAAAGTAAGGGGCGAACCCTTTTCACCGGCTGCTTCTGCAAGTGTTCTCCTAACATCATCCTTCATGTCAGTAGCAAGTATCATGTCATCAGGATCAAGACATACCGCGGGAACACCGGGCTTGAATATGCCGGCCTTCTCTGAAGCGATCTCTGAAACCGTCGAACCGAGGACTTTGCAGTGATCGAGTCCGATCGCGCATACGGCGGTTGCCAGAGGTTTATCTATGACGTTTGTCGAATCGAGTCTTCCGCCAAGTCCTGTTTCAAGGACCGCCACATCCACATTCTCCTCAGCGAAATAAAGGAATCCTATAGCCGTGATAAGCTCAAACTCGGTAGGGTGCTCCATGCCTTCGGAGAGCATCTTCTCCTGCGCAGAGGCAACTCTTTCGGAAAGCTCGTTCAATCTGACCGGAGATATCTCTCCGTAGCTGTCATCTTCTGCAAGAGCTTTTGCTCCTTCCCTGCCGTCGATGATCCTTATCCTTTCGGTGAAGCGCTCAAGATAGGGTGAAGTGAAAACGCCGACCTTTTTGCCATCGCAGGCAAGGATCGTTGAAAGAAACGTGCAGACCGAACCCTTGCCGTTCGTGCCTGCAACATGTACTGCACTGATACGCTTCTGAGGGTCTCCGAGAAGTTCAAGCAGTCTGTTTATACGTTCCAGACCCGGCTTTATGCCGAATTGGAGAGCTCCTGTGAGGACTGACGGTATGCCGCTTTCAGGCATTCTCTGCGCCTTCTTCCGCCTCGGCTGCCGGAGCCTCTGCTTTTTCAGCTCCTTCAGAACTATCCGCTTGGGAATAGTCGACCAGGTCCTCCTTCTTAAAGACCATCAGTTTACTCATGATGTAATTTGCGATGACTACGAAGACAAGATTAATTGCATTCATTATGTCGGCGTATGTGATCGGGATGTTCAGTAAAGTAAACACTGCGGTATCACTCGGCACACCCGTAACCTTCGTGCAGATAAATACGGAGAGCAGGAAAAGTCCTTCCTCAAAGATAAGGAACGACAAAATCCTCGCACCTGCGAACTTCATAAGCTCGCTCATGATCTTGCCTTTTGACCTGAATACGGTTACACGGTTAAGGAAATAAGCGACAAGTACGCTCAATATCCAGCAAGCCACCTTGTTTATGGCAAGCTTGAGTGAAACATTCTGACCGAAAGCATTAACCGCTATCTCCGGAACGATAAGATTGAATATCTTAAATGATGCCAGACTGACTACTGTCGTAAGACCGCCGCTGACAAGATACATAAATGCCTTGCGGATTTTTTCCTGCTGGGGAGAAAGATGTTCTCCGCCGACAATTACAGTTTTTAACTTCATCGTTTCTCTTTTCCTTATACTCTTTTCGGCCTCGGATTGGCCTTATCGGCAATGATTCTTCTTACCATGTAAACGGTAATGATCAAACTAACCGCTTCAATAATACTGATAATGAGAAAAACTTCAAACATATATTTGTAAAGTATCTCCGGTCTCCTGTCCGCAGGTCTGTAGATCTGGAAGGAACCCGTCTCAGGATTATACAGATAAAAATCACCGGCTCCGTTCTCGTCAACCATGAAGCAGATAAAGTTTGAGTTCTTGTCAACATAGCCCCTGAGAGCGATTCTTCCGGTGTTATAGACGGCTGCAACAAAACCTGCAGGGACCTGCACGTTCTCGGGGAGCGCTGAGATCCTCAGGATCTTGCTCGTTCTGATTATCGTGTTCTCGGGATCATACGGGATGATCGTCTTTTCGACTGGGTTATAGAAATAGAACGCGGGCGAATTGCTGCCGTCAAACAGGTACAGCAGAACGCTGGTAACGCCGTCTCTTGCGTATGTCTGAACACTGTAGCCGTTGATCATCCTGACTGTCTGAACGAAGCCTTCAGGTACGGTTACGTTATCCGGAATATCCAAAAATGAATAAGTCTTTCCTGTCGCGTCAACGAGCGTCGCGCTGTCCGGGGCAAAACTTTCCTTTCTGGTTATATGGATCGTATAGAGCATCACTGTCTCACGGTCCTGTGCCGTGACTTCGATCTTTATAACGTTCATGCCGATCTGAAGGTTGTTGTTTCCCGAAATGGCAAGCGACGCGAACATGTTGTTCGGCATCGGCGTAACCTGGACTTCTTTTACGTCACGGTCGACAGTAGCGGAATAATCCGTGATATTAGGATTGAATTCAGGTGAAAGATCAACATCTTTGACGGTAAGAAATGCGAGTGTCGCATCCTTTGAGATCGATGAAGGATTGATCGAAAGCGAGACGGAATTGCCTTTTACCGTTTCAACAGCCTGTCCGGTTTCATTTGTGAACGTACCCGTCTTGTCGATGCGGATGTTAAGATTGCCGCTGCTTCCCGGAAGCACGCGGAAAGATACCATGAAAAGAGTCACCTTGTTTTCGGAACGGAAAGGCTCTGCCTCATTGTCTTCCGAATTCTCATCGCCCTTCCTGAAATTCTGGTCTTCGGCGGAAACCGTTATCTTTCCGCTCTCCTGAGTCTCAACAAAAACGAAGTTTCCCGATATGTCCTTACCCTGTGAGAATGAAATGTATTCGGCATCCTCGGCATCATAATCAAGGACGACCGGGCCGAACGAAGTGATCCCCGGCAGGTTGTCGGCAACGACTCTCACGGTGACGATGTTTCCCTGGCCTGCCGAACGGGAATCGGTCTCAACAGAAAGCGTGATCTTGGAAGCGGCAAAGACTCCCGGAGCCCAGCCGTAAAGGAGCACGGACATGGTAAGCAGCAATGAAGCCGCAAAAGCGGACAGCAACCTGCCCGTTTTATGCATTGATCTGCTTTTTTCCTTTTTCCCTTTCATAATCACCTGTTAACCTTGCGGCAGGTATCCGTATTCGGCCGGCATGTTCTGATAGACCGGTATCACGAATATGAATGCCGATTCAGCCTTATTGATGGAATCATAGCTGTTATAATACCTAAGCGACTCGGTGTATGCCATCATTATGTTCTGCGCATATTGATGATTGTATCTTACGGTTCCGTCATCCAGCACGTCAAATTTCTGGAAATAGAGCGTATCCTGGCCCTTTTCTATGTAACCTGAGGCTATCCAAAGGGCACCGCCCGTTATCGCCTTTTCCTTTGTATCCCACGGCAACAGAAGTTTTGCTTCGGCATCCGAGATATCTTCCTTCTCGGGATTCCTTCCCCACTTGGCATACTTGGCGCCTCCGACGGTCGCTCCGCCCTCTTTGGTAGTGGAAACGGAACCTATATTGTAGAAGTTGTAATATCCCTCATAACCGACAACGGTGCCTTTGCAAAGTGCGGATCTGCCGGAAAATCCCATCTCCTGGATTATTCTTCCGGCCAGAAAGTAAGGTGAAACGCCTGCGGTTCGTCCGGCTTCATAGATGACATTTACATAGTCGAAATCGTCGGTATCCATGAACGAACCCGAGATTATCTCCTTAACGCCCTCCTTCTTGTGGATGCTTTCGTCAAAGCCGAGTTTTTCAAACATGAAGATCCTCTTGTCCGTGAAGAAGTTTCTGGGATCCATGTAATAACTGACGACCTCTGTCTTAGCGGCTCTCCAGTCGGGAAGGTCGTAGACCGGGCTTCCGCCCTTGACATATTCAGGAAAGGCCCTGTCCTGAACGAGGCTCTTGTTGCCTACCGTCTCAGCCTTAAGCGCCTCGGCAAAAGTAAGCTTCGTATCGTATGCCCTGAACCGGTACGCAGGGTGCTTGCAGTGCATGAGCCAAAGTCCGCTGTAGTAGCTCGCAGGGAATCCTGACAGTGTTTCTTCAACAAAGGATCCGCTGTCATCTCCTGCAAGAACATATACCGAATAGGAACTCTTCTCGCCGTCAAACGAAGTGACTTCGGCATTGATGACCGTCTCTCCTTCAGGCAGGCTGAATGGTTTCCCGGGCACTATCTCAGTCTTGCTGCCGCCGTTTTCGGCAGTGATCTTAAGCTTGGACGCATAGCCTTCAACCGACTCGCATTCAAAAGTCACGCTCTGCGGACCTGAAGCATAGTAACCGTACTTATCCTCCGTCACTTCAAACGAGGGATAGACGCCCTTGGCAGTATCACCGCCCTTTATGTCGAGATCAGCGAAAGCGGCATTAAAAGGCAGAATTTTGCAGTCTTTCTTTGGTGTCTGGTACTCATTGCCCAGAGAATCAGTAAGCTTGTACTTGTCTTCAGTCTTTCCGGGGGAAACAGACATGTATTTGCCGTCGAAATAAACTACATCGCGGCTCTGAACGAGTTGGAAGGATATGTCTTCATTATCCTTCTGATCACCGTTTCCGGTCCTTCTTGCACATATGTAAAAGCAGTTGGAAACTCCGGGGATACCCGTCTCTCCCGCCACTTTTTCAGTATCCTGCTTCTTTCCTCTCAGCGCGGCATAACCTGCTGAAGTGCTCGGATTTGTTCCGATGAGTTTACCGGAAAGATCATAAAGCGAGACCGATATCTTCTCGCTGATCCCCGCAAAGTTGACATAGCAGTCAGATGAACCGCAATCCAAAAGGTACCAGGCTGTCTTATCGTCTTTGCCTATAATTCCGTCTGTAACCGATAAAGCCTCTATCCTTGTCTTTTCGGGAATGCGGATCTTGCCGCCCGCGACCGAAACGCCTCTTCCGTCCGAACTGCGGAGCAATATCGAAACGTCGTGATAGCCCGGTTCAAAACCCGCGGTATCCCAGGCGAGTACAAAGCCCTTTGAACCGGCCTGTGTCTTGTCGTATTTCAGATAACCTCTGTGAAGCGCACCGTCAACAAACAGGTCAGTCCTGATCTCATCACCGGTCGCCGAAAAGCTGCCGCTGATCTCTTTGATGCCCACGGTGTATTCATCATCGCCTTCGAGGCCCTTATCGATGTTAAAGCCCGTAATGACGCTGCCGGGGCCGTCTTTTATATCTCCTGAAACGGCATATTTGCTGTCTGCCTTTGAGACCGTGTTGTTTATGACGCTCATTCTGTTGGAAGAGGCGAGTTCCTGCCTGATGCCTGCAACCTCCGCATCAACAGGCGCTCCGTAAACTATGCTGCAAAGATCTTTTGCAAACTGCTCATCATCAGTACTCCTGATGAGATAATCCGGTGAAGTCATTACGGAAAGAACATAATCGCCTGCGGAGACCGTTCCGTAGCTGACACACATCTGTGCCGCCGTTCTGTCTTCCTGATCGACGCTGATCAGATCAGATGCCCTGGAGACTATGCCCGCTGCATTCTGGCTTCCGGCTCCCGTCAGTGCGGGTGTCCCGGTACCGAGAGCGATTGCCGTGAAGCACGCCGTTCCGATGGCTGCAACAGCCGACAGCGCAAACACGGCAAAATATTCGGGTCTCCTCTTAAGCATTTCCCGTCAGTCATCCTTTCCGGTAAGCTTGTCGAGGGTGTAGCCGTACGGTGGAACAAAGTGTTCCATAAAATACTTAACTTCCTCAAGATCGTATCCGGCAATTATCTTGCCGATCGATGCCTTCGCAGCGGAAAACTCCGTATTTCCGGAGGATTCTTCTCTCAGGCATTTGATATATGCGGCGATCTTGTCCGCAGCTTTTACCAGCTTATGAATGAACCTGCCTTCTTCCGTATCTTCGGCAGGCGCCAGCAGTTCTCCGTATTCCTCCTTAAATCCGGAGTCTTTAGGGAGAAGATCAGTCAGCGAATCCGCTGCCCTGCGCTCGATCTGCTTGTATGCGTCAGTGATCTGTTTGCTGTCGTACTTGATCGGAGTGGGCAGATCTCCTGTCAGGATCTCTGTGCAGTCATGATACAAAGCATAAGCCATGACCTTGTAAGGATCGGGTAAGACCGCACCTTCCTTTCCCTCATTGAACTTGTTATGCAGAAGACAGAGCGAATGAGCGATAACCGCAACATCGAAACTGTGCTCTTTTATGTTCTCGTAACGGCTGTTGCGCATGAGTGCCCATCTGTTGATGTATTGCATGCGGTCAAGCATCGCATAGAATCCGTATTCTTCCATTTCTTATTCCTTCTCTTAGTTTTTATAGAGTTCGTTGAAGCATGCCGCAGCATAGCTGTCGGTCATGCCTGCGATGTAATCAGATACGAATATCGCAGGCGGCATCTCGCTTTCAGGCTTGTTCTTCTCAGGGTGGGAATCGACAAATTCAGCAAACTTTCTGATGGCATCAGTCTTGGAATTTGCCGCCCTGTCTATGTTGCAGACTGCCTCGTAATATGCGTCAAAAAGTCCTTCGAGCATTACGTTGCAGTACTTCTCGTATGTAACTACCTTATTCGATCTGTAGATCTTTGAAACGTTGTTTTTGAGCGCGTTCTCAAGTGCCCTTACCGCTCTGTCCGAAATGGAGATCTCATCTTTATCCATACTGTTCTCAACGATATCCTCGACCAGATAGTTGATTATCGCGGAATTGGAATTGCCCATCTCGATGCTTTCCTCGGGAAGTTCAAATTCACTCTCGATCACACCGGTCCTCAATGCGTCCTCGATGTCTCTTCCGACATAAGCGATCTTATCCGAAAAACGGACTACGCAGCCTTCAAGTGTTGCAGGTCCTTTCCGGTCCTTCTTTGGAATGAGATATGACAGATCGTCCTCGGTCTTATCTCTGCACGGAACAAGACTCTTTTCGCCGTAAAATTCACCGCAGTGGCAGATGATCCCGTCACGGACTTCAAAAGAAAGGTTTAAACCGAATCCGTCATTGTGTTTTTCCATGACATCCAAAACTCTGAGTCCGTTCGCTTCATGCTCGAAATAGAGTTTGGGATCAACCGCTTTCAGTTTCTGATTGAGGACACGCTCACCGCTGTGTCCGAAAGGCGTGTGGCCGACATCGTGACCTAAGGCAATGGCTCTGATGAGATCAACATTGAGTCCCAAAGCCTGACCGATCGTAGCGGCAATATAGTCAACATAGAGAACATGCTCAAGACGTGAGCAGATATGGTCATTTGCGGGGTTGAAGAACACCTGTGTCTTGTGTTTCAAACGTCTGAAAGCCTGGGAATACATTATCCTTCCGAGATCACGCTCGTAGCAGCTCCTGACATTGCAGTCATCCTCGGGGACTCTCCTTCCACTGGTCTGAAGCGTTTTCTGCGCATTCGGGGCAAGGATCCTGTCACGCTCAACACGCTGCAGCTGGATCTTCTTTATGGTCAGGTCCGAGATCCTTTTCGAATTCTCAAGCTCCTTGAAACTGTCCTGGAACAACTCGAAAAGGCTGATATTCTCATCCATTGGCAATACCTCCGCAAAAGCTCAATAGTATATTATACATCATTGCTCTGCGGACCGCTTCTTCAGAGCTTTTTGAGTCCTGCGGAATTAGCCAGCATATTCTTGCGCATACCATCGAAATCCACGGTCACCAGTGCATCTCCTCCGACTTCCTCGACCTTGAGCACAACGCCGTCTCCGAACCTTGGGTGAACGACCTTCATGCCCTCCTTCAGCTGGCCTGCCTTGAGCGCATTCGGATCGCCTGCAGATTTCTTCTCTTTCTCCTTCTTCTTGTCGAACTGTGAAGAGAGAGCTGAAGCAATGGATTTGCGCGAAGATTCCCTTTCCGGTACGGGTTCGGTCTTCTCCTGCTTTGCACGGTTTGACCCCATTACGTAAAGCAGTGACGGGTCAATCTCCTTGATAAACCTTGACGGCTTGTTGCAGCTTGTCTGTCCGAAGAGCATTCTCTGTCTTGTCAGAACGATGAACATATCCTTCTTGGCTCTCGTAATGGCGACATACATGAGCCTTCTTTCTTCTTCGGTGTCATCCTCGCTCTGTATGGATCTATAGCTCGGGAAAACGCCCTCCTCGGTACCGATGAGGAATACCGCACCGAATTCAAGGCCTTTGGCACTGTGTATCGTCATAAGCTTGACGAAATCATCGTTCTCGTCATACGAATCGCCTTCCGTAAACAGCGAGGCATTCTCGAGGTAAAGTCCAAGGATGCCTTCTGTGGTGTCGCTGGTGGCGGTATCGAAAAAGAAATCGTCATCGATCTCCACGGGAGCATCCGCATCACCGTCTCCGTTGTCGATCTCGATCGAAGTCATGTCGATGGCCTCGGCCCTGTGAGCCTTATCGTACTCGGCTGCTTCAGACAAAAGCTCCTTCAGGTTCTCGACCCTGTCGATGACTTCGCCCTTCTTCTCGCGTTCAGCGATGACCGCATCGATAATTCCGGATTCGTTCTCGACATAATCTACGAATGCGGCAAAATCCTTCTCATTCTTGAGCAGCTCACCGCGCATCTCATCGATAAGTTCCGTAAACGGGATGAGCTTGCTGGCAGACCTAATCAGATCCGGATAGCTGCGGCAGTTCACCGCAACCTCAAACATGCTTATGCCCTCATCCATGGCAATCTGCCTGATCTTCTCGATGGTCTGATCACCGATGCCTCTCTTGGGCACATTGATGATACGCTCAAATGCGATATTATCACCGCTATCGTAGATCAGTTTCAGGTAAGACAGAGTATCCTTGATCTCGCGTCTGTCATAGAACCTCATGCCTCCGTACACCTTGAAAGGTATGCCCATGTTGTGAAAAGAAGTCTCTATGTTACGGGACAGCGCATTCATTCTGTAAAGCACTGCGCAGTCAGAATATTTGAACTTGCCTTTATCGACCATCATCTTGATGGTCTTGGCAACGAAAGACGACTCTCCCTGGCCGTCGTCGGAGAGCATGACAACCACTTTGTCACCGTCTTCACCGCCGGTCCTGAGCGTCTTGGTCTTGCGCTTCCTGTTGTGCGCGATAACGCAGTTGGCGGCATTGAGGATATTTGCAGTTGAACGGTAATTCTGTTCAAGCTTGATGACTTTCGCGCCCGGGAAATCCTTCTCAAAACTCAGGATAAGCCTTACGTCCGCACCTCTGAACGAGTAGATGGACTGGTCATCGTCACCTACGACGCAGATGTTTCGGTAGCCGCCGGCAAGAAGCATCACTGCCTTATACTGGGGCATGTTGGTATCCTGATACTCGTCGACCATGATGTATCTGAATTTGGATCTGTACTGCTCGCAGATGTCGGGGTGACCCGCAAGGAGCTTTACCATGTTGACGAGGATGTCATCGAAATCCATCGCATTGTTGGCGAGGAGCTTATCCGAATATCTCTTGTAGACTCTGGCGACAACAGCGCCGAAAGGTGACTTGCCCTCGAGCATCTCATATTCCTCAATGCTCTGCAGTTTATTCTTTGCGCATGAGATAGCCATGAGAACCGACTTGGGCTTATGCTGGCTGTCAGGAATGTCGAGTTCCTTCATGGAATCCCTGACAAGCTTGAGCTGGTCATCTGAATCGATTATGGAGAAATTCTTGTCATATCCAAGAAGATCCGCGTGACGCCTTAAGATTCTCGAAAAGATGCTGTGGAAAGTGCCGCACCAGATGAACTTCGCGCTGTCGCCGACGAGCGCTGTGATCCTCTCGCGCATCTCATTCGCAGCCTTGTTGGTAAACGTAATTGCAAGGATGGATGAAGGCGCGGCATTGTTGTGCCTCATAAGATATGCGATACGGTAGGTAATGACTCTGGTCTTTCCGGAGCCGGCGCCTGCAAGGATCAACACAGGCCCTTCGGTCTGTGTTACCGCCTCACGCTGTTCGTCATTAAGGCCTTCGAGCAGATCGCTGCAGTCAGGTGAATTCGAAGGTGCCTGTTCCGTCTGTCCGTATATCTCTTCGAGCTCGTCAAAAAAGCTGCGGCTCTCGTTATTTTCAAAATCGTTGTCTGCCAAAAGTGGGTCTCCCGCTTTCCGTTATATTGTCTTACAGATTATATCAGTAAAACCGGTAAAATATGGGGACATAAATCGGACGCTTCAAAATCCTTACCCCGGGCTTTTCACAGGCTTATTCCTCGAAAACCACCCTAAGCAGGCCTTCGTTCTCTTCAGCTGCCGCCGCGCACATGCGTCGTAAGTTCTTCATGTATTTTCCCATAGTCGTCTCCGGAACCGATGCGGAAGAAAAGACTATCACCCATCCTTCACTCTGTTCGGTAAGAACATCATGAAGCGCGTCAAGATTTGCACCGTAATAATCCGGAACCGGAATGATCTGTGCTATTCTCGCATGAAGATCGTCCGGTGAATATATGTCTTTCAGATCTATAACAAATTCCGTCATTTCTGTTCCTCCCCGTACATCAGGGTAAAAGTCTTGTAATGGTCCTTGGTGTAATATATCAGTCCGTCGTTGGAGAAGACTATTCTTTTCGCGCCCCTGGAAGACTTACCGAGCGTATCGATGTCGCATTCCGTGTAACGTCTCCCCTTCTTCTCCGGCAACATGCCTTCGTAATTGCCGTAATAGTCACCGCCTATGCATTTCCCCGGGGCATATTCCTCGAGAGAACCGCCGTTCCAGCCGAGCGACCGGGCTTCCTTCTTGGTTATATAATTTGACGGCAGTTTATTGTAAGTGTGGATATACAGTGCAACGTCCTTGGCGCTGTCATAAGTCCCGTTCTCGTCAATAACAGCTTTCTGTTCAGTCTCATCCGCCGGTTGAGAGGTTGTTGTCTCAGAAGTTTCTTCAGTCTTCCCTGTGGTCTTGGGAGTTACGGAGGCTGAAGTCTCCGTGACAGTCACCGCTGTCGCGCCTTCCGGAATGCGCAATCTGGCGCACCCGGTCATCAGCGAAAGCGTCATGGCGCATATCACCATGAACAGCGCTACTATCTTTCCGGTATTCTTACTCAGATGTCCTTGCATTGGCTTACCCTCTTCCCTTTATTCCTTTATTGAGATTTTATCACTGCTTTACCTCCCCGCGCAAAAATGAAGAGCGCCTCCTGCGAGACGCCCTTCATTTTTAATATCTACTTGAGTGATCTTGCTTTGCGAGCGGACTTCGCTACATCGAAGCGCGGAGGACCGCAGCGAGCAAACTAAGATTACGAATTACTTTCTTACGAGAGCTTCTGTCTCCTGAGCGATCGCAAGCTCTTCGTTTGTAGGGATAACGCAAACTGTTACCTTTGAAGAAGGCTTGGAGATGATAGCTTCCTTGCCTCTTAAACCTGCGTTTACGGAATCGTCGAACTCAACGCCCATGAACTCAAGACCTTCGCACATAGCTTTTCTCATGTGGTCCGTGTTCTCACCGATTCCTGCCGTGAAGACGATAACGTCAACTCCGCCCATTGCTGCAGCGTAGGAACCGATGATCTTCTTGCCCTGGTATGCGAACATGTCGAGAGCGAGTCTTGCTCTTTCGTTGCCTTCGTTAGCTGCCTTCTCAAGATCCCTGAAGTCGGAAGAAACGCCGGAAACGCCTTGAACGCCTGACTTCTTGTTGAGAAGTGTATCAACCTCATCAGGTGTAAGATTCTCATTCTTCATGATGAAAGGAACAATGGCCGGATCGATGTCACCTGTTCTTGTACCCATGCAGATACCTGCAAGAGGCGTAAGACCCATTGATGTGTCCTGACACTTGCCGTCCTTAACGGCTGCGAAAGAAGAACCGTTGCCGAGGTGGCATGTGATGAT
>JAIKZM010000038.1 GCA_024682215.1 Saccharofermentans sp.
TACGTCCTTTTTCTTGGTATCGTAGTTCCAGAGCTTCATACCGGTACTGACACATAAAGCTATCTGAAGTGCTAACCATGATTTGCCGACTTTGGCACTGCCACAGAACAGGTACAGGCCTCTTCCTGGCAAGAAGTTGTCGACTAGCGGCTCGGTGATTTCGAACTGCTTATCGCCCAAAGTCTTAACAGAGCTGACTTCAAGCGACTTAAATGTTTTTGGCATTATTCAATTTCCTCCTTGTGGATGAAATGATCGAACTAAAAGAGGGGACAACCAACGATACACAATTCCCGTTTATGGTAAATACGGCCGACTTATACCAGCACATTAGCATTTTGCTTCTGCGCTAAATGGGAACTGTATTGGGTTGAGTAAAGCTATCCCGGACCGCTTGGTTCGATCTGATCCAGAGGGGCAGGGAAATGCAGCAGAACAAGTATGATCTTGAAATTGTTATTAGTATGAAAAGCTATTTCTTTATGCATTATCCTCACCTCGCTTTCATTGATAAGTTATGAGAACTTATGTTCGCTTATGAGCGGATTATAGTAGGGTAAAAATCGCTTTTCAACCTCTAGAAAAGGTTGTGTCCGCATAATCGGACTGAACCGGGAAAGTTTTCTCAAAAAAGGACTAAAACGAAGAAAAGTACCATTAATGTAAAGGCGAGTGAGTATAATATTTTGTTCGATTTGTGTTCGTGTTAATTGTAAAAATGTTGGGGTGCCATACGATAAAAACACTTCGGAACGGTCTAGCAAGCATCGCGTTTGTGTACACAAACATCAAAAAAACTTGTCAGGGAGATTCCCTGAGACCCTGAATTTCACAGAAAAATTACTAGCTACACACTGCTCAGTTTTTGCTGTCGCAAAGGGGCTTGGGGTTACCCCCAAAAGTTTCTTTAGCGTTTTTGGTACACAAACGCGATGCTTGCTACTGCACGGGACATGTTTTGGGAAATAATTATGTGCTAATAGATGATGGCAATAATCTTGTGTTTTCCTAAGCTTAGTTGAAGAAAACGGGCATGATCATATTTAATAGATTGATAATCAGGATGTTATAATTTCACTATCCGAAAAAGTAAGGTAACCTTTAGTAAAGAAAACTAGCAGTATATCGGAATATTAGAAAAGCGCTTATGAGGAGAGGAATATGGGGATATTTGACGGATTTAAGAAGAAAGTTGAACAAAAAGAAGCTGTCAATTATGAGATTGATACTCAAAGAACCAGGGAATTGTATAAGCAGATAGCGGACAAAGTCTCTGACATGATCCCTGATCAATGGTCAGATATTTACTTTTATGGTGAAGTTCTGGACGATTCCACGACGGCATTTTTCTTTTACAAGCAGGCCCAAAACGGCGCTTTGCTCTACTGCCACTATATTCCTGCTGTTTATAAAGTCAGTAAAGATGTTTATGACACGATGCTGCAAGAACTGTTCAATATAATCCGTGAATTAAGAGGTGAGCAAAAAAACAACGGCCGGGCAGTCTGGACCAATTTTACAATGACGCTGGACAGCACAGGTAAATTCAATATCAAGTACAACTATGACGATGTTCTTGACGGCAGGTTTTCCATAATCGAAAGGAATGAGATCTGGCAATATGAGGTCTTGGGCAGGATCCCTGTTGAAGACAAGATGAGGAAAAAACTGCAGGAATATCTTGGAGACAAAGTCCGCTTGCCGGAGAAGAATAAATTCGCAGGTCAGAAGATCAATTCCGCCCAATGTCCGGTCTGCGGTAAATCAGGACTGAACAAACGCGAAAACACGCTTTACCGTTGTGAACAGTGCATGACCAGGGTTTATACGGATCCGCATGATGTGGTCATGTACATATATGATCAGGAACTGCATGATGCTTTGTACAGATCAATGCAGTTATCAGCCAAAGGTGATTACAGTAACGCTTTGAAAGAACTCACGCCTTATGAGAATAAGGCATGGGATAATCTTGGGTTTGTCTATCAGCTGGGATTGGCATACCGCAGGGCCGGTTATGAAGATATGGCTGCCAACTGGTTCTTTAAATGTAAATATATCAAGTTGGATTGTGTTATGGCTTATCACAGCATCGGTTTGATCGATTTTCAAAGACGCAATTTCAAGAAAGCCCTCAATGAGTACGAATATTCAGTTAAGTTTCTTGAGGCTGATCCTGATGCATATTCAATTGATGAGCAGAGGACATTCTACGCTTTGTATGGCGGATCGCTCGCCGGATGCGGCCGCAAAGAAGAAGGCGAGACGATGATCAGGAAGGCTGAAGCCATGGGCTACGGCAACGGCAACAGAATCAGGGAGATAGCTGGTCTGCCGGTCTGATCATCCAAAGACACAATACGTAAGTCGAGATAATAAACAGTGAAATGAACTAAGGATAAAGGAATTATTATGATAGACCGAGAATTATTTGAGAGAGTTGCCAAATATATGAGACCCTATTTTAGCGGAGGGGTTTCAGATGCTTTGATAGATAAGTTCTCAAAGAAATTGGGGGTTCAGTTACCTGATTCTTATAAAAGGTTCCTGAAAGAGTTTGGCGCAGGCGGAGTAAGTTTTTATAACCTTATGGGAATAGAAGAAGATGACTTTTCCAGTATAGTTAACGAAACAGAAAAATACAGAGATCAAATTAACCTTCCCTTATCATATGTAGTGATTTCCCATAGAAGAACAGATGAATATGAGTTCTTAACATGCCTGGATACTTCCCGGATGAATAACAATGAATGTCCTGTCGTGAAATATGATATTTTGAACAAAACCGTCACTGATTATCAACCGACTTTTGATGATGCATTTAATGATGGATTTCTTGAGGTATACAAGATCCGCATTGAACCCAAATTATCAGAGGAACAGGAAACACATGAATTGCCTGCAGGTTTAGGATATAAGGCCTGCTGGATGACGGTGATCGGTTCTGAACGTGAAACGATCATTGAGTCAATGATGTTCAAGAATCCGGAGATCATGGATTATAAGGAAGGTCTTGAAAAAGTTATCTGTTGCCACGATAAAGTGATGGTTACAGCCGATTTTGAGAATAAGAACTATGTAATCCCTTATGGTGGAAGTTTATCTTTTAAAGAAGATTTCATCCTTCAAATGTGTTCCAAACTTCCTACGGTATACGGCTATATGACACATCGTGTCTCTGAAGCACATGGGTTCTTTAAAGTGGAAAACGGAGAATTGAGACGGTTGTTCTATCAGGATGATGACGGCATCATAAGTATTGGAGAGAGGCTTCCTGAGGAGAAAAAGAATAAGATCAATCTTCCTGCTACACTTGAAGAATCAAGGGACAAAAAGAAGAAACTGACCATGATCGATGAGAAGAAGATATTATTATTGGCGAAGTCGAGTTCTGAAGTTGAAATAGGTAAATATCCGTATGCGCCCGTAGTAATATGTGATATAGATTGGTAAATCAGCAGTTTTTCAGACAGGAGAAGACGAATACATTCATGAAGAAATATAGCATTGGTTTTATTCTGATAGAAATTGCCGTCATGCTCGTGATAAGTTGTATTCCGACTATTTTCGTATTCTTATATACCAACCCTGAAAAGAATCTGACCATACCGGCACTGATAGTCTTTATGTTCTTTGCGTTTATACTTCATACCGCACTGGCCAACCGCATTCTATTTCCTGTTGCAAGGAAGACAATGGAAAAGAAAGCAGAAAAGGAAGGCTTTGTAAGA
>JAIKZM010000062.1 GCA_024682215.1 Saccharofermentans sp.
GAAAATGCTCCGTATCAGCCAAAAGCCCGCTTACTGGCTGATCAAAACCCGTCAGGTCAAAGCAATTAAGATAGGAAACCAATACCGGATCCTCAAGAGCAGCATCATTGAGTATTTGCTCAACCAATGATTAACAGAAAACTACATTTGCCAACCGGTCCCGGAAACTTCTTGGGCAATAAGGTTTAAGGTCAATCTAAAGCATTATAAATAAAGCATTTCAGCGAAATTTGCTCATTTTGAAGATGTTTTGGGGACAACTTGGGGACACCTCCGGCAAGATCTCTTTAGAAATATAAAGATTTTTAAAATGCAAAAAGCCTGCAGACGCAATGTCTGCAGGCTTTTGTTGGCGGAGCCGCAGGGATTCGAACCCTGGTGCCCGTGAAGGCAAACGGTTTTCAAGTTATCTGGGGAGAAGTCAAAGGCCCTAATTTATTGCGTTTCAAGGCTATTTTTTATCCAAAATATACCCTCTTGATGCACTTAAGTCAATATGTGTAAATCATTGCTGTTTTCGTCGGGAAAACCACAGGTGCTTTGCTCCTCTGAATTAGCCATTGTTATTGGCTCAAACACCTTAGATTATTGCGTTTACAAGCAATTTGTTATTGTTCCGTTATATGATTTCGTTCACACTGTTTTCGAGTCAGAAATGGCATTTTTCAAGAGAAATTGTCCATTTTTCTTGGGGACACCTTGGGGACACCTCATGAAACAGGATTAACAATAAGCAACTATATTCGTAAACTTCTTTCGCTAAAGAAAATCTTAGTCAACATCATCTTTCATGTATGAGTCAATTCAATATCGCCGGCTTCAGCATTATAGACATACCTGCTGCTTACCCACTTTAGCTTTCCCTTACTGTTAATATATGGATCCACATACTTATAAGATATTCCTTTAAAGTCCGAACTTTTTCATGTACTTCAGATAGTCCTTGCAGTACTTTTTCCAACCGCCGGGAACCCATTTCTTGAATCTGATGAAAACGTCCTGCGAAGTGGCTTCCTTGATGACCTTGACCACCGTGTCGATGTCAGTACCGGTGCCGTTCTCTGCAAACTCATATTTGCGGCTGGTCTCAGATATCTTCTTTATGATGTTATTTCCATATGTCTCTGTGAGGAAATATACAAACCTTATTCCAAACTGATACTCCGGCTGTTCGCTGCTCCTGGGTGCGGTAGCGGCTCTGATGAATTCTTTTTCAGGGTCCTCCTTCAGGTTCTTGTCGCTGTAAGGCGTGCTGTAACCATAGCAGTTGACGTACGAGATCATGTCCCAGTCCGCTTTCTTGTATTTGCGTGAAAGCTTGTCCTGCGCGTAAAGTGCGACGCCTTCCTCAAGGACGGAACTCATGTTTTCGCCCTGCCTTAACCTCAATACGTGCGCGAGTTCGTGATAAACGGTTCCGTAAGAACCCTTTACCGGATCAAAGTCCGTATCGAACAATGTCGTCTCATTGCCGAATGCGGTCTGGATCGTATCATCTTCCGGGTCCTTTAAGATGATGATGGAAACTTTGGAAAGATCCGAATTTATTCCTTGAAAAGAACCGCCGAAATATATGTCGCGCCAGTCATCCTCAAAAGTGAATTCCGTCTTTTTATAGCTCATGTAAAAGAGCTTCTCGAGGTCGCCCATGATCTTGCTGATGTTTTTTGGTACATCGCCTCTGAGCTTTGCGCCTTTCTGCGCGAAGATGACGAACTTGTCTCCCTCATAATAAGAATCAGCCTTCAGAGTGAAAACGTCCTTCGCCTTTCCACTGAACTTTATAACAGGTTCCTTCGGCTTTTTCTTAACTGTAGTCTCGGCTGTTGTGGTTTCTGTTTCATCCTTTGCATCCATTGAGAATACATTAGTCGTATCAACCGTTGTTTCTGATGTAGTCGTAGCTGCAGCCGTAGTTTCAGCTGCAGTTGTTTTTCCGATGGCCGTTTCTGACCCGCTCGTCATTTCAGCCTTGGAGTTTCTTACATTGCTGCAGCCTGCAGCTAATGCCATCAAAAGCACGATGGCAATCACAGAGTTTATTCTTTTCATTTTGAAAACCTTTCTTGTTACTTGAGGATTACTGTATCAAGGATCTTGTGGATCTGCGGATCGGTGAGGTTTTCGAACATGATATATCCGGAAAATTCATCGCACGCTATCATGACGAAAGTCCTTGTTTCATCATCGTGTTTTTCATCGACAAGAGTGAACGCCGTTCCGTCTTTTGTCTTGTATTCGCGTTTGTTAGAAGTGTTGGCCAACCGGATCACATGCGCCGCATCGCTTGCCACGTTGCCGGTCATCTTTGAGAAAGACAATGAGAACAGGCCGTCCTCGAAGAGAAATTCAGCATTGATCTCGTTCATCTTAATGTCATGCCCGGTAGTAACGGACGTTTTTGCCTTACCGTTCAGTTCGTAGCTGCTTTTAAACTGCACTCCAATGCCGGCAGCCTTGTAAGCATCTTCATAAGTGTCGTGTTCCGTTGACTTCGATTTATAGCCTGCAGCCGGTTTCTCGTTGACGTCCATGGTCGCTAGCGCCTTGTCGTCAACATACTGGGAGTTGCCGACGTAAATGCCGTGATCGATGACTTCCGGTTTGGTTATGATCACCGATGCAGCGTACGTTCCGACCGCACCTGCGATCACGACTGCGCAGGCGGCAGCAACGATCTTGGTCAATGAGGATACTTTTGACTTTTTTATGGGTGTGACGGGTGCGCTTGACCTGCCGGCCTTAACCTGTCCGATGATTTTGGCGTCCAGTTCTTCTCCCGGCTCGAATTCCGGAATCAGGCCGTCACGAAGCAGTTCATCTATATTCATTTTATTCTGCATATTTCTGCAACCTTTCCTTTAATTTGCTTCGAGCGTTATGGAGACGGCTCTTGACCGTGCCTTCGGATATCTTCAGGATGTTTGCGATGTCCTGTACCGGCAGCTGCTCTGTATAGAACATGAGCACAACATCCTTTAGCTTGTCCGGCAAACGGCTGACTTCCTGACGGATCGCCTTATTCCTTTCTCTTTTGTAGATCTCGTCATCCACGGATTCATCGTTTGCAGCAACGTTATAAGCCTCTTCCGTCAGATCCTGATCCACGATGGTGATCCGTTTCTGACGCCAGATATCCTTACGGCGGCGGTTGTTGTTGATGTTCAGGGCAATGCCTATCAGATACGATTTCGGGTTGCCAGACAAGTCAATGCCGCCCTTCTCCATAGCGACAAGAAAGGTCTGCTGATAAAGATCGTCAGCCGTCTGGCGGTCACCGGTCAGATATACACAGAAAGAATAGATATCCTTTCCGTACTCTGTTATAAGCCGTTCGATGACTTCCGTCTCCAACAACATTCTCCTTCCTGCCGCCGCCAGTGCACATGACGCCGTTCACTATATATTGTCACAAGGCAGGAAAAGGTTCAAAAATTCCTGCAGCCCCTGAAACGGCTGCATGTTGCTTCTTCCGTTATCCATTCCTGTAGCCATTTTGGCATGAAGGAGGTACACCAACGGCAAATGAAAGTTATGTCACATGAAGGTTGAGATCAGTTAGCCTCTTGTTTGAAATCGCACATTTGATTCCTCCCCAGCTCCTATCTATCCTAAAACCAGTACGCAGACAACGTGCATATTATTTGCATGAAAAATGTGCTTATTCAAAATTATCCCGTCCATTATTCTGTATATTAAACATACTGTTTACCGGTTCTTACCAAACACCTCATCAAAAAGTAATCCAATCGAACCGTAACTATAAAACTTGCCAACTGTCGTCTTGAAATTCGGTGAATAATAATCTATATCTGCACCTGCATCTTTAAGCGCTGTCAGCACCTTTTTCAGGTCCTCATGAAGTTCATCAGTAAAAACCCTGCCTTCACGTTCACATCGCAGGACATAGTCATAGGCAGGAAGGATCTGACATGCCTGAAGTCCATATCTGCAAAGACCGTTATTGCCAAATGAATCTATGGCATTGACGTCTGCTCCGAGATCTATCATCCGCTTCAAAACTTTTAATGCAGCATCTGCTCTTTCTTTATCCGAAAACAGTCTGAAACCAAATATCTTATCGTTGGTGTTCCAACGGCTGAGCATGACTGCGCAGTTGATGGCATCATGAATGACCGGGGTTCTCCAACTGTTACAGCATGACTCATCTTCGATAAAGTTAACATTGGCACCCATATCCAAAAGATACTCAGCAATTAAGACATTACCGGTCTTTAGCGCTACCTGTAAAGGTGACTGGCCGTCATCCTTCTTAGGCGGCTGTTTGGCAACGCAATTAGCAAGTTCAGGCTTATTGTCTACAAGTTGCTTTACAAGCTCTATATTTCCGTCCCGTATTGCTTTAAATAGTTTCTTCATGGTGTTCCTCAAAACGTATTAGTTATGCTTACTGTTAATATATCTTGCCAATATTTGAAAGTATATCACAACAGGAAATACCGCCCGACCCCGTCAGATCAACTCTTATTACTATTAGCTGATTCTTTCAATCCAATCAAGTATTGTATCAACAGCTATGCTGTGATTTCCTATTTGGCAGTGCTGTTCTCCGCCTTCTTTTTTAGTAAAGCAACGCGAAGTCATAGATTTAGCATTTTTAATTTTTTCCTTGCACCTCTTAAACTGGCAAATTGGTATATAGTGGTCTTTTTCTCCGGCAAGTAAAAGCACATCTTGATCTATTTTCTCATACACACTTCTCAAATTGTGTTTGCTTATAGATTTATACATCGCAGGAATCGAATCTGTGCCCGTAATAAACTGCCCTTGAGATAGCATCCAGTCTGCCAATACACTTTTTTTAGATATTTTTGTCAACAACCTTATCAGCTTCGTCTCATTCCCGTTCTTTATGAGCTTGCGGACATACCAGCATATAAAGTCAGGGAAAATATGAGTCATTACCTCCAGTCCATCGTCCATAGCATCATATGCAACTACGTGTTTTATC
>JAIKZM010000094.1 GCA_024682215.1 Saccharofermentans sp.
ATTAATAATTTTTTAATTATTCTCATTTTTTCTTTCATATTAAGCATCCCCGCAACTCTTTTTACACATATAACAATTCCGCATTAGATATTATTGCACATGCCTCGTGATCCTAATTATATTTCTTTTTGGATGTTCTTCGTCCTTACCCAAATCCTCGATAGTATAATACAAATCGTTAGTATACACACAATTACCCTCTACTCTATATCCATTTTCTTCATACCACGAAATTATGTCTTCAAATGCTAATCTTGTAAGATATATAACCGAGAATTCCGAGTCTCTATACATCTTCGCAATTCCTCTCGGTAATGGCAATGTATACTTTGTACCATGTACATAAGCTTCATGTTCTTTCGTCAGATTAAATGCAATATCAAAATAATACCGTATTCTCTTATTTCCGCTTATATAAATGCTTAGAATAAAGATTAATCCGGCAAATATTAAAGCGCCCGCTACACTTGCTATTATTATTTTAGACTTCCTTGTATCAAATTCCATAAACCTCTCCCATAAAGCATCTTACTCTACAAACCAATACATTTTCATAATATCATTGGGAGCTTTCTTTGAACATACCATTTTGCGTTAAAAATGATAATTCAATTCTTAAATTCAAAAAGGCTGCAGGTTACCCTGCAGCCTTAATGCTTGTGTATTTATTTATTCTTCGTCCTTTGTCGGCGGAATGAGAACATTTTCACCGGCTTCAACTGCCTCTACGATTGAAGCTGCAGTCTCTTCGGCTTCTTCGTTCTCTCTTGCACTTTCACGTGCCTTGCGAGCCATTTCCTTAGCCATACGGATCTCTTCATCAGTATCAAGCGTGAGATTTCTGTATCTCTTCATACCTGTACCTGCAGGTATAAGCTTACCGATGATTACGTTCTCCTTAAGGCCGAGCAATGGATCAACCTTGCCGTGAATAGCTGCTTCGGTAAGAACTCTTGTAGTCTCCTGGAAGGAAGCTGCTGATAAGAAAGAGTTAGTTGCAAGTGCTGCCTTAGTAATACCAAGAATTGCTCTTGTTCCTTCTGCCGGCTGCTTACCCTGTGCTACAAGCTCTTCGTTAACATCCTCAAAGTCAAGGAAGTCAACAAGTGTACCAGGTAAGAAATCGGAATCTCCTGCGGAGTCGATTCTGATCTTCTTAAGCATCTGACGTACAATAACCTCAATATGCTTATCGTTGATCTCAACACCCTGGAGTCTGTATACCTTCTGTACTTCTCTTAAGAGATAATCCTGAACGGCACGTGTACCCTTGATATTGATAATATCGTTAGGATATACGGAACCTTCAGTAAGCTCGTCACCCGGTTCAAGAACCTGTCCGTCAACGAACTTAGGTCTTGATCCGTAAGGGATAAGATAAGATCTTGACTCACCTGTCTCGCTGTTAGTAACTACTGCTTCTCTCTTCTTCTTGTTATCAACAAGTTCTACAGTACCACCGATTTCAGTGATAATTGCAAGTCCCTTCGGCTTTCTTGCCTCGAACAATTCCTCGACTCTAGGAAGACCCTGTGTAATATCGCCACCGGCAACACCACCGACGTGGAATGTTCTCATGGTAAGCTGTGTACCGGGCTCACCGATTGACTGAGCTGCAATAATACCAATTGCTTCACCAACCTGAACGGTCTGACCGGTTGCCATGTTGCTTCCGTAACATTTAGCGCATACACCGTTCTTGCAACGGCAGGTAAGAATCGTACGAATCTTAATCTTTGCGCCCTTAACAGGACTACCGTCTTCATCTACGAAGCTGTTACCATTCTCATCAACACCCTTTAAAAGCACCTCATCGGCACGTCTTGGTGTAATCATATGGTTAGCTGCTACAAGTACGTTACCATTCTTGTCCTTAATATCTTCGCATACAACACGACCGGAAATTCTGTCCTTAAGTCCCTCGATGGTCTCCTTACCTTCTACGAAGGCTTCAACGTACATACCGGGAATCTCGTGGCCTTCCTTAACGCAGTCCTGCTCACGAATAATAAGTTCCTGAGATACATCTACAAGACGTCTTGTAAGGTATCCCGAGTCAGCTGTACGAAGCGCTGTATCGGAAAGACCCTTACGAGCACCGTGTGCGGAGATGAAGTACTCGAGTACATCAAGACCTTCACGGAAGTTACTCTTAATAGGAAGCTCGATAGTCTTACCTGTTGTATCTGCCATAAGTCCACGCATACCGGCAAGCTGCTTAATCTGCTTATCGGAACCACGGGCACCTGACTTAGCCATCATGTTGATGTTGTTATACTTATCAAATCCTGCAAGAAGTGTATCGGTAAGTTCCTTATCTGTATTCTGCCAGGTCTCGATAACTTCTCTATAACGCTCTTCTTCGGTAATCATACCACGACGATAGTTACGTGTGATCTGGTCAACCGTCTGCTGAGCTTTTGCAAGTAATTCAGGCTTCTCCTTAGGAACCGTCATATCTGAAATAGAAACGGTAAGAGCTGCCTTGGTTGAGTATCCGTAACCCATAGCCTTAACATCATCAAGAACCTCAGCAGTCTTGGTTGCACCATGGATATTGATAACCTTCTCAAGGATCTTCTTTAATTCCTTCTTGCCTACCTGCATACTGATCTCGAGTGCGATATGTCTCTGGATACGCTCCTCTTCGATCTTTTCCTTGCTCCACTTATGCTTCTTAGCATCAGCCATAAGTGTCTCTTCGGATCTGTCTACAAATCCAAGGTCCTGAGGAATAATCTCGTTGAAGATAAGTCTTCCGAGTGTAGTCTCAAGGATTCCCTCATATACCTTGCCGTCCTCACCTGTAACCTTTCTTCTTACATGGATTCTCTGGTGATATGTAATCTCACCGTTCTCATATGCAAGAAGTGCAAGGTTGGTGCTTCCGTAATAGATACCGAGAAGTTCTCTTGGTGTACAGATAACTTCGTGTGCTTCTACTCCATCCGGAGAGTATACGATCAAATCTGTAGCCTCGAGGCGATCCTTCTTCTCACTCTTAAGAGCTTTTCTAACTTCATCCTCAGATGTAAACTTCGGATAATCCTTCTTGTTAAGTGTAGGGTCGGTTAATAAATGGTCAACCATACGGCCCATTGTAAGGTAGTAAATACCAAGGACCATATCCTGTGAAGGAACCGCTACAGGGCCTCCGTCTGAAGGCTTAAGTAAGTTATTAGGTGACAAAAGCAGGAATCTGCACTCTGCCTGTGCCTCCATTGATAACGGAAGGTGCACAGCCATCTGGTCTCCGTCGAAGTCTGCGTTAAACGCGGTACATACGAGCGGATGAAGCTTAATTGCCTTACCTTCTACAAGGATAGGCTCAAATGCCTGTATACCAAGTCTATGAAGTGTAGGTGCACGGTTAAGCATAACCGGGTGCTCCTTAATTACTCCTTCGAGAACGTCCCAAACTTCAGGCTGAACTCGCTCAACCATCTTCTTGGCGCTCTTAATGTTGTGTGCTGTTCCGTTAGCTACAAGCTCTTTCATAACAAATGGCTTGAAAAGTTCAATAGCCATTTCCTTCGGAAGTCCGCACTGGTAAATCTTTAATTCCGGTCCTACAACGATAACGGAACGTCCTGAGTAGTCAACACGCTTACCGAGTAAGTTCTGACGGAAACGTCCGGTCTTACCTTTTAACATGTCTGATAAGGACTTCAATGCTCTGTTACCGGGGCCTGTTACAGGACGACCTCTACGGCCGTTGTCGATTAATGCATCAACAGCTTCCTGAAGCATACGCTTCTCGTTTCTGATAATGATATCAGGTGCGCCTAAGTCGAGTAATCTTCTAAGACGGTTGTTTCTGTTGATGATTCTTCTGTATAAGTCGTTAAGGTCGGATGTTGCGAATCTACCGCCGTCCAAAGTAACCATAGGACGAAGATCAGGCGGAATTACAGGAATTACCGTCATAATCATCCACTCAGGGCGGTTGCCTGACTCACGGAATGCTTCAACGACTTCAAGTCTCTTGATAATACGTGCCTTCTTCTGACCCGAGGAATTCTCGAGCGTAGCCTTAAGCTGCTCTGCTTCCTTATCAAGATCGATTGCTTTTAAAAGCTCTAAAATTGCTTCTGCACCCATTCCTACACGGAATGTGCCCAAGCCGTACTGCTCAACAGCTTCGTTGTACTCCTGCTCGGAGAGGATCTGCTTATATACAAGTCCTGTATTTCCACTGTCGAGTACGATATATGAAGCAAAGTATAATACCTTCTCAAGTACACGAGGAGATAAGTCTAAGATAAGACCCATTCTGCTCGGGATACCCTTGAAGTACCATATATGTGATACAGGTGCTGCAAGTCCAATGTGTCCCATACGCTCACGACGTACGGATGCCTTGGTGATCTCAACGCCGCATCGATCGCAGACTGCACCTTTATAACGAATCTTCTTGTACTTTCCGCAGTGACATTCCCAGTCCTTGGATGGTCCGAAAATCTTCTCGCAGAAAAGTCCTTCCTTTTCAGGCTTCAAAGTTCTATAGTTGATTGTCTCAGGCTTCTTAACCTCTCCATGAGACCACTCAAGTATCTTTTCCGGTGAAGCGAGGCCAATTCTTATGGCGTCAAATGACACCTGTTCATAATTTTCATTATTTGCTATATCTGTCATCTTGGCATCCCTCCTTAATCTTCATCATCGTAGGAATCTTCGTCGTAATCGTCGCCGTCTTCCATGTATGAATCATCTTCATCCTCAGAATCTACAAGCTCATGATCTTCGTTGAATTTCTTCTTTGAGAAGCCCTTGGCATTGAAATCTTCGTCGCTTGCGAAAGCAAATCCTCTGTCATTGTTAATGTCGTTATTCATGTCGTTACCAATGATTGCATTTAAGTTGGTGTTGCCGTATTCGCTGCTCTCTAAGAGTTCAACTTCATTGCCGTCCTCATCAAGTACGTTAACATCAAGACCGAGTGACTGTAATTCCTTAAGTAATACCTTAAAGGACTCAGGGATTCCCGGCTCAGGGATGTTGTCGCCCTTAATGATTGCTTCGTATGTCTTAACACGTCCTACAACGTCATCGGACTTAACTGTTAAGATTTCCTGCAATGTGTAAGCTGCACCGTAAGCTTCGAGTGCCCAAACTTCCATCTCTCCGAAACGCTGTCCACCGAACTGAGCTTTTCCACCAAGAGGCTGCTGCGTAACGAGTGAGTAAGGACCTGTGGAACGTGCATGAATCTTATCATCAACCAAGTGATGTAACTTAAGATAATGCATGTGTCCGATAGTTACAGGGCTGTCGAAGTATTCACCGGTACGTCCGTCACGAAGACGAACCTTACCGTCTCTGGAGATCGGTACGCCCTTCCAGAGGCTTCTATGATCACGATTCTCTGATAAGTACTTCATTACCTCCGGTAAAAGCTCTTCCTTGTGGAGGCTCTCGAAAGTAGGTGCGTTCTTATCATACTTTTCATTGTTCTTCTCTGCTTCAGCCTTAGCTTCCTTAGCGTCGAACGGTAAGTTAACGTAGTCGTTTGCAAGTTCAAGTGTATCCTGGATATCAACTTCGTTCGCACCATCGAATACCGGTGTCTCAATGTTGAATCCGAGCGCTTTTGCGGCAAGCGACAAATGAATCTCAAGTACCTGTCCGATGTTCATACGAGAAGGTACGCCGAGTGGGTTTAATACAATGTCGAGCGGACGACCGTTAGGTAAGTACGGCATATCCTCAACAGGTAATACGCGGGATACAACACCCTTGTTACCGTGACGACCTGCCATCTTATCACCGACGGAGATCTTTCTCTTCTGAGCAATATAGATGCGAACGGTCTGGTTTACGCCGGGAGACAGCTCGTCGCTGTTCTCGCGGGTGAACACCTTTGCGTCCACGACAATACCATATTCACCATGAGGAACCTTCAGGGAAGTGTCACGCACCTCTCTTGCCTTCTCACCGAAGATGGCGCGAAGGAGACGCTCCTCTGCGGTCAGCTCGGTCTCGCCCTTCGGCGTTACCTTACCAACCAAAATGTCACCGGCACGAACCTCCGCTCCGATGCGGATTATCCCGCGATCATCCAGATCCTTTAATGCGTCATCACCAACGCCGGGAACGTCACGAGTGATCTCCTCGGGACCAAGCTTGGTGTCACGCGCTTCTGCTTCATATTCCTCGATGTGTACGGAAGTATATACGTCCTCCTGCACAAGTCTTTCGGAAAGCAAAACTGCATCCTCGTAGTTGTAGCCTTCCCAGGTCATGAAGCCGATCAGAGGGTTCTTACCAAGAGCCAGCTCACCCTGAGAGGTGGAGGGACCGTCTGCGATCACCTGTCCGGCTTCCACGTGGTCACCCTTGAATACGATGGGCTTCTGGTTGTAGCAGTTCGACTGGTTGGAGCGCGAGAACTTCGTCAGATGATACTCCTCGCTGCCGCCCTCGTCATAGTTCATGCGGATCATGTCGGAAGCAACGTAGTCCACGGTGCCGGCCTTCTTAGCAACAACACAGACACCGGAGTCCACTGCCGTCTTCACTTCCATACCGGTACCAACTACGGGCGCCTCAGTAAGGAGAAGGGGCACTGCCTGACGCTGCATGTTCGATCCCATCAGTGCACGGTTTGCGTCGTCGTTCTCAAGGAACGGGATCAGGGCCGTTGCAACGGAGAACACCATCTTAGGAGACACGTCCATGTAATCGAACATCTCCTTGGGATATGCCTGCGTCTCCTCACGGTAACGACCGGAAACCATGTTACGAACGAAATGACCCTTTTCATCCAAAGGCTCGTTCGCCTGTGCTACGTGATAATTATCCTCTTCGTCTGCGGTCATGTAGATAACCTCATCCGTTACGCGAGGATTCTTGGGATCCTTCTTGTCGATCTTACGATAAGGTGCCTCAACGAAGCCATATTCATTGATCCTTGCATAGCTTGCAAGGGAGTTGATCAGACCGATGTTGGGACCTTCAGGGGTCTCAATGGGGCACATTCTTCCATAGTGAGAATAATGTACGTCACGAACCTCGAATCCGGCACGGTCTCTGGACAGACCGCCGGGGCCCAGTGCGGAGAGACGACGCTTATGCGTCAGCTCGCCCAGAGGGTTATTCTGATCCATGAACTGGGACAGCTGGGAACTTCCGAAGAACTCCTTCACTGCTGCAGTCACGGGCTTGATGTTGATCAGGTTCTGAAGAGAAATCTCCTCAGTGTCATGCGTGGTCATGCGCTCGCGCACCACTCTCTCCATTCTGGAAAGACCAATGCGGTACTGGTTCTGAAGCAGCTCACCTACGGCACGGATACGTCTGTTGCCAAGGTGGTCGATGTCATCGTCCTTGCCAAGGCCCCACTCCAAATGCATGTTGTAGTTGATGGACGCGAAAATGTCCTCCGTGGTGATGTGCTTGGGAACAAGCTCATGCACGTTCTTCTCCAGCGCCTCCCAAAGTGCCTCGGGATCGTCGCTGTACTGCTCAAGGATATTCTTGAGTACGGGATAATAAACCAATTCATGGATGCCCAGTTCTCTGGGATCGCACTCCACAAAATTGGTAAGGCTAACCATCATGTTGGAAAGAACCTTAACGTTTCTCTCCTCCGTCTGGATCACAACGAAAGGAACTGCTGCATTTTGGATCGTGTCAGCAAGCTCTGCAGTCACCTTCGTGCCCTTCTCTGCGATCACGTCGCCATTGATGGGATCCACTACGTCCTCAGCGAGGATCTGATGACGGATGCGGTTACGAAGCGCAAGCTTCTTATTGAATTTATAACGTCCAACCTTTGCGAGGTCATAACGACGAGGGTCAAAGAACATCGCCTTGATCAGGCTGTCAGCACTCTCAACGCTGAGAGGCTCGCCGGGACGGATCTTTTTGTACAGCTCAAGTAAGCCCTCCTCATAATTCGTAGCAGGGTCTTTCTCAAAGCTTGCCTGGATCTTCGGCTCATCGCCAAACAGCTCAAGGATTTCCTCATTGGTGCCGATGCCAAGCGCACGGATCAGCACGGTAATGGGCACTTTTCTGGTACGGTCCACGCGAACATAGAACATGTCGTTGGAATCCGTCTCATACTCCAGCCATGCGCCGCGGTTCGGGATCACGGTGCAGGAAAAGAGCTTCTTTCCCAGTTTATCATGGGTAATAGCGTAGTAAATGCCGGGGGAACGAACCAGCTGGCTAACAATGACACGCTCTGCGCCATTGATGATGAATGTACCGGTGGCGGTCATCAGGGGCAGATCCCCCATGAAGATCTCATGCTCCACGATCTCCATCTCTTCCTTCTTGATGTAAAGGCGAACCTTTACCTTCAAAGGAGCTGCGTAGTTAGCGTCTCTTTCCTTGCACTCCTCGATCGAGTACTTGACGTCATCCTCACACAGCTTAAAATCGACAAACTCAAGACTCATGGATCCGCCGTAGTCCTCGATGGGAGAAATGTCATCAAACGCTTCCTTCAGACCTTCCTTCAAGAACCACTCATAGGAGTCCTTCTGAACTTCAATGAGGTTCGGCATCTGAAGCGTCTCTTCCCGTCTTGAGTAACTCATACGCATAACCTTGGATCCGGCAATTGGGCGTATTCTGTTCTTTTCCATTGACGTTTTACCCCGTTCTTTCCGATTCTTTTTGCACTATTTTCGGCATTTTTGCGCACAAAAAGCCCAATACACGACAATAGTGCGTCTATCATGATAACACAAGAGGGGATCTAAGTCAAGAATTATTTTGAGAGAATAGAAAGAAAAAATTTAGCCCCGCGGGAACCGCGGGGCCATAAGATTTTTTAGAAAAATTACTTAAGGGTAACCTTAGCGCCAACTTCCTCGATCTTCTTCTTGATCTCCTCAGCCTCTTCCTTGGTTGCGCCTTCCTTAACCACCTTAGGAGCGCCATCTACAAGATCCTTAGCTTCCTTCAGGCCAAGACCGGTGATCTCACGAACAACCTTGATAACCTTAACCTTCTCTGCGCCAACCTCGGTCAGCTCAACGTCGAACTCGGTCTTCTCCTCAACCTCTACTGCGGGACCAGCTGCTGCTACAACAACGCCTGCTGCTGCAGATACGCCAAACTCCTCCTCGCAAGCCTTTACAAGATCATTCAGTTCCAAAACAGTCATCTCTTTGATCGCGTCGATCATTTCCTGAGCAGTTAACTTTGCCATGTTTTTTTCCTCCATTTTTCATTTGATAAGTTTCTTTGTCATGCCGGACGGGCCGGCCGTTTCATGCAGAATTCAAACAGATTATTCTGCTGCAGCAGCTGCTGCTGCGCCTGCGCCGCCTTTTTCTGCCACCTGGTTGATGACGCGGGCAAAATTCGTGATGGGGCTCTGCAGACTTCCAAGCAACTTGGAAATGAGCACTTCCCTCGAAGGGATGCTTGCGATCGCCTGCATTCCCTTTGCATCGTAGAAGTTACCTTCCACAACACCAGCCTTGATCTCCAGCTTGTCAGCCTTCTTAGCGAACTCAGCAAGAATTCTCGCGGGCGCGGTTGCGTCGGTGGTGGAGATTGCTGCTGCGCTGGGGCCTTCAAGATAAGGGGTCAGGGACTCGAAATCAGTTCCCTTGAACGCACGAACCATCATGGTGTTCTTGTAAACCTTGTAAACAATGCCTGCTTCACGCAGCTGCTTACGAAGCTCGGTGTCCTGCTCAACGGTAAGTCCGCGGTAATCCACCAGAACAACAGACTGTGCATCCTTGACATGTGCGGAAATCTCTTCCACAACGGGAGCCTTTAACTCAATCTTTGCCATTTTGCTACCTCCTTATAGATTTTTCGCCGAAAGGAGTCGGTATGATATGAAAAAGCCTTCCTGCAAAAGACAGGAAGGCGTGAAATCATAATTGAAACTCACTCTCCTCGGCAGGCGTTTTTCTTCTTATGCCCTCGCGGGCACCTGCTGTCTTCGGCATTTGTCATTACGACCTTGTTAGAATATCACGACAAGCCAGGCTTGTCAATAGATATTTAGAACTTCGCTACGCTCACCTTTACGCCAGGGCCCATGGTACTGGTCAAGGTAATGCTCCTTAAGTACTGACCCTTCAGTGCGCTGGGCTTAGCCTTTACGATGGCATCCATCAGTGCGGTGAAGTTCTCCTGCAGAGCCTCCTCGGTGAAGGAAGCCTTACCAACGGGAACGTGCACGATGTTGGTCTTGTCAAGTCTGTACTCGATCTTACCAGCCTTGATGTCAGCGATGGCCTTGGCAACGTCCATCGTTACGGTACCAGCCTTGGGGTTGGGCATGAGGCCCTTAGGTCCAAGGATCTTACCAAGACGTCCAACCACGCCCATCATGTCAGGGGTAGCTACTACTACGTCGAAATCAAGCCATCCGTCGTTCTGGATCTTCGGGATCAGCTCGTCACCGCCAACATAATCAGCACCTGCAGCCTCTGCCTCGTTTACCTTGTCTCCCTTTGCGAAAACCAGTACCCTTACGGTCTTACCAGTTCCGTTCGGAAGAACAACGGCACCACGGATCTGCTGCTCAGCGTGACGTCCGTCACAACCGGTTCTGATATGTACTTCGATCGTCTCATCAAATTTCGCAACTGCGGTCTTCTTTACCAGTGCGATTGCTTCAGCGGGCTCATAGAAAGTTGCTCTGTCAACTAACTTTGCAGCCTCTGCATATTTCTTACCATGCTTCATGATTCATCCTCCTATAGGTTCTAACGACAACCAAGGTTGTCTCCCAAAATATTAACAGTTACTCTTCTACAACGATACCCATGCTGCGTGCAGTGCCGGCGATCATGCTCATTGCCGCCTCAATGCTGCCTGCGTTCAGATCGGGCATCTTCAGCTCAGCGATCTCACGAACCTTAGCCTTGGAAATCGTAGCGACCTTGGTCTTGTTGGGAACGCCGGAACCGGACTTAATGTTGCAAGCCTTCTTCAGAAGGACTGCTGCAGGGGGAGTCTTCGTAATAAAGCTGAAGCTTCTGTCTGCGTAAACGGTGATCACAACAGGGATGATCACGTCACCCTTATCTGCTGTTCTTGCGTTGAACTGCTTCGTGAATTCAACGATGTTGACACCATGCTGACCCAGTGCGGGACCAACCGGGGGAGCTGGCGTTGCCTTGCCGGCAGGAATCTGTAACTTAATGTATCCTGTAACTTTTTTTGCCATGTTGGCACCTCCTATTATGTGGTAAATCGGCGCAGTGTGCGGGGATCCGCTCCTGCTCCCACTCTATATTTTGCAGGGCAAGCCCTGAAAAATATCAAAACAGTTACTCGAGCTTTCTAATCGAGTTTTCTGACTTCCGCGAAGCTGATCTCCACGGGGGTCTCTCTTCCGAAGAGCTCTACGTTGATGGTTGCGGTCTGCTTGCCCATGTCGAGCTTGTGAACCTTGCCAACCGTATCCTTCCAAACGCCTGCAATGATCGCGATCGTGTCGCCCTCTTTGAAATCGATGGCGATGGTGCCGTTCTTTGCGGCTTCCGTCTGGATGCCAAGAGACCGGATCTCAAGATCCGTCAGGGGAACGGGCTTGCTTCCCGGGCCAACAAAACCAGTCACGCCACGCGTGTTGCGGACCACGTACCAGGTTTCGTCATTCATGTCCATGTTCAGGAGCACGTAGCCGGGGAACATCTTCTTTTGAACAACGCTCTGCTTTCCGTTCTTCACCTCAACCACGTCCTGAAGGGGAACGCGAACCTCGAGAATCATGTCTGCCAGACGAGGATTGTTCTCGATCGTTTTCTCAATGTTGGCCTTGACCTTATTCTCATACCCGGAATAGGTATGAACAACGTACCACTTTGCCTCTGCCATAGTTCTTAACCTCTCCTAATCTTCATCATTTTTACGACGCCATTCTTACGGCGACGCAGGATCACGCATTACAGTGATGCCAGGAAATTCACGCCATACTTGAAAACATAATCAAGAAGCGCAATGATAAGTCCTAAAATGATCGAGATGACTGCTACTACGACAGACTGCTTGATCGTCGATTTTCTGTCAGGCCAAGTAATCTTCTTATACTCAGACTTCAGTCCCTTCCAAAAGCTGGGCTTTGCCTGCTTTTCCGAAGAATCTCCCATAATAACCTCCTAAAATGAAGCGATCTTACTTGGTTTCCTTGTGAACGGTATGAGTCTTGCAGAATCTGCAGTACTTCTTGATCTCCATTCTGTCGGGATGGGTCTTCTTATCCTTGGTAGTATTGTAGTTACGCTGTTTGCATTCCGTGCATGCCAGAGTGATTTTTGTACGCATTTTTCTACCTCCACGTATCTTTTTACAACGGTATTTTTAGTCAAAAAAAAAGAGCTAAAATTCTTCTCGCTTGACTACTATACCACGTACCCCGCAGATCCGTCAATCATTTTTTAGCTCTTTTCAAAATTTTCTTTTATGATATTATTCCGCCGCCAACTGACCCTTTACCATTTCCAGCGCCGCCGCGATCACCTTGTCCATGTCATAGTAGCGGTACTGGCCGAGCCTTCCGCCAAAGAGAACGTTCTTCTCCTTCGCCGCCAGCTCCTGATACTTGGCAAAAAGTGCGTTGTTCCGATCGTCGTTGATGGGATAATATGGCTCATCTCCCCGCTTCCAGTCGGCCGGATATTCCTTCGTGATCACGGTGCCCTTTCCCGTTCCGAATTCAAAGTGCTTGTGCTCGATGATCCTCGTGTAAGGCACCTGTCTTTCCGTGTAGTTCACCACGGCATTGCCCTGGTAATTGTCACAGTCCAAAAGCTCTTCCTCTTCAAAGCGAAGGGAACGATACTGCAGCTCGCCGAGTTCATATCCAAAATACGCATCGATCATGCCGGTGTAGAGCACCTTGTCGAAGGTGTCACCACGGTCGGAGCTCTCCAGCTCCCCGCTACAGTTGATGCCACCCCTGCCCGGAACCTTCGCACCGGTGGATGCGACAAATTCCTTATAGGTTACGCCCAGCTTCACCGGCGTCCCTTCCAAAAGCTTTTCCACGATCGCCGTGTAGCCGCCCTCAGGGATCCCTTGGTATCTGTCCGTAAAATAATTATTGTCATAGGTAAAGCGAACGGGCAATCTTTTAATAATGAAAGCAGGGAGATCTTTGCAGTCCCTTCCCCATTGCTTTTCCGTATAGCCCTTGACAAGCTTTTCATACACGTCACGTCCCACGAGGGAAAGCGCCTGCTCCTCGAGGTTTTGCGGATTCTCTACGCCACACTCTGCGCGCTGCGCTTCAATGATCGCCTTCGCTTCTGCAGGAGTCTTGATCCCCCACATCTTGCTAAAGGTGTTCATGTTAAAAGGAAGGTTGTAAAGCTCGTCGCCATAAACCGCGACCGGAGAATTCACAAAATGATTGAAGCTTGCGAACTGGTTTACGTAATCCCAGATCGCCTTGTCGGAGGTGTGGAAGATGTGTGCGCCGTACTTATGCACCTGAATGCCTAACTGCTCTGCCGTATATGCATTGCCGGCCACGTGCTTTCTTTGATCGATGCACAGGCACGTCTTTCCCGCCTTCTTCATTTCATGGGCAAAAACCGCGCCGAAAAGCCCGGCTCCCACGATCAGATAATCATATCTCATAGGATGTCCCTCACACTTTCGGCTTCTTCTTCGCCTTGTACTTTTCAAGCTGCGCAAGATCGTCCATAAGGCTTAAGATCTTATCGCGGCCATCGTCATTCAGTTTCATATAATATTGCATCACGCGGTTTTCCAACACGAGCGCGCCGAGAGATGCATCCTTTTCTAAATAGGAAAAATCCACGGGATTTAAGGAGAGACGGTCACACATCTTGATGACCGTGCCATATGCCATGCCTTCCACGCCGCGATCCAGCGCCGTGACCAGCGTGCTGTACGGAATGTTCATGTCCAGCGCAAAAGCGCGCACGCTCTTGTACTGACGCAGGATTTCTTTTCTCAGGATTTCTGCCTTTGTCATTCGATCACTCACCTTACTCCCCCCAAGACCACGCAACATATTAAAGGCACCAGATCGCGGATCGCCTTATTTTGCGGGGTCAGCGAAACTTAGTGTATCACTTTTTCAGATCCTTCGCAAGGACTCTTCCCGAAAAAACAATGAAAGAATTACTTAATATCGATTAAAAAGAACCAAACAGCCAAGAAAGCCGCGAGAATATAGGGCAGCATGGCCACGGGACGGTGTAAGTTCCCGTGGCGATTGACGTTGCCACAAAAGAACTGTACGACGCCAAGAAACACGATCGTAAGAAGCATGTGGATCAAATAGATCAAGATCGTTCCGCCATAGGCGGACAGCAAGATCGCGCTCGTGACGAACGCATGACAATCTGCCATGCCGTACATTCTTGAAAAAAGGAGGTACTGCAGGGCCGCAAAGATCAGAAGGTCCCAGACCACTTGAAGGTCACGGCCTTGGCGAAGGAGAAGAAGGAGAACTCCCGCCATGGCCGCAAATCCCCATAGGTACCGGTGCACCTGCTTACACTTTACGTCCTCTGCAGTTGCCTTGGCAAAAAAAGCAAGTACAATC